>NZ_JBFUIK010000048.1:0-18951 GCF_056401915.1 Cellulomonas sp. P4_D11
GCGCGGGGCCTGGGCGGCGTCCCGCAGTGGACCCGCGACCTCCCGCGGGGCGGCGCGCGCCGTCGTCCGCACGCCGACCCTCTCGCGGACGCCGTGTACCTGCCGTCCTGCCTGCACACGATGTTCGGGCCGACGGACGGCGTGCAGACGGCGCTGCAGCGCCTCGCCGGGCGGGCCGGCGCCCACCTGGTGGTCCCCGAGGGCATCGCCGGCCTGTGCTGCGGCACGCCGTGGTCGTCGAAGGGCCTCGCCGACGGCCACGCCGCGATGCGCGACCGGGTCCGGGCCGCCCTCGGGGACGACGACCGACCGGTGGTCACCGACGCGGCCTCGTGCACCGAGGGCTACGTCCGGCTGCTCGACGGCCGGCCGGTGCTCGACGCCGTGACGTACGTCGAGCGCCTGCTCCCCCGGTTGCGGGTCACCCGCCGGCTCGGCTCGCTCGCGCTGCACCCCACGTGCTCGTCGGTCCGCCTCGGCCTCGACGGCTCGGTGCACGCGGTGGCGTCGGCGATCGCCGACGAGGTCGTGGTGCCCGACGGCTGGCAGTGCTGCGGCTTCGCCGGCGACCGCGGGCTGCTCCACCCCGAGCTGACCGCGTCCGCCACCCGGGCCGAGGCCGCGTCCGTCGCAGAGCGGTCGTTCGACGCGTACGCGTCGGTCAACCGCACCTGCGAGATCGGCCTGAGCCGCGCGACGGGTCGGCCCTACCGCCACCTGCTCGAGCTCGTCGAGGAGGCGACCCGGCGTGCGTAGCCGAGGTCGCCACCGTCACACCTCCCGCCCTGCCAGGATGAGCCCGTGACCACACCGGCGCCGTTCCTCACCGCCCGTCGCTGGCGCAGCCGACGGTCCGCCGCGGTCGCCGGGATCGTGTTCGCGCTCCTGCTCATCGCCGCCCTGGTCATGCTGCGGCTCGCGGTGTGGAACCAGGACCTCGAGGCGGTGGAGCTCGACCCCACCCGCCGCGCGCTCGTGCGCCTCAGCCTCAACCTCGTGCCGTTCGCCGGCATCGCGTTCCTCTGGTTCATCGGCGTCGTCCGCGACCAGCTGGGCGAGGTCGAGGACCGGCTGTTCTCGACCGTCTTCCTGGGTAGCGGGCTGCTGTTCCTGGCCATGCTGTTCCAGGGCGCGGTCACGGCGAGCACGCTGGTCGAGATGGTCCCGGGCCACCAGCTCGACGCCGGGATCTGGACCTACGGGCACAGCACCACCGAGACGCTCGTGTCCGTCTACGCCATGCGGATGGCCGCGGTGTTCACGCTCTCGGTCAGCACGGTCGTGCTCCGGACGGCGTCGGTCCACCGGTGGGTCGCGTTCTCCGGGTACGCCGTGGCGCTGGTGCTCCTGCTCGTCGCGGGCACGTACAAGTGGGCCCAGCTCGTGTTCCCGGCCTGGGTGCTCGTGCTCAGCATCGCGATCCTGGTGACGCCGGCGCGCGACCGCCGCGCGCCCGATCTGCCCACGGCGGTATCTCCCACCGGCTAGGGCACCCCTGCAGTGCATGAGCGCCGGCGTGGAGTACGTGGGGCTGCTGGCGTCCGCCGGCAGCCTGACACTGTGGTGGCCGCAGGCGGTGCGCCTGTGGCGGCAGCGGCACGACGCGACCGCGCTGCTCGGCCTCTCGATCACGACGCAGGTGGTGCTGCTCGCCACCGAGAGCCTCTGGGCCGCGTACGCGCTGCTGACCGCGTCCTACTGGGTCGGCGTCCCGGCCATGGTGAACATCCCGCTCTCGATCCTCGCCATCCGGCTGCTGCACCGGGCACGGCGGGCGGTGCGGACCGACCAGCACGTCCCCGTCCCGGCAGGGTGAAACCCTCGGATCGCCCGGCGTCGGTCTTCTGCCGCACCGCGCGCCGCCCCTAACGTGGACAAACCGGACACCGCGACATGCGCGGCGTCCGCCGTCCTCAGGGGGATCACATGGCACGCCTTCGCATCTCGCTCACCGCCGCCGCGCTCGCCGGCGCCGCCCTGCTCGGCAGCGCCGGGGCGGCGGCCGCGTGTCCCCGCGACCCGTCCGCCGACCCCACCACCTGGGAGTACGGCGGCGTCTACGACTGCAGCAAGGCGAGCGTCGGGCACCACGTGCGGACGTACACCAAGCCGTCGCCCGTCGCGTTCGTCGTGATCAAGACCGGCACGACCTACTTCGTCAGCGACCTCGGCGACGCGAACGAGGGCGACCGGACCTACACGTTCGACAAGAACATCCGGTTCGTCATCACGTGCCTGTTCACGGACGCGTAGCAGCGGCCGCCAGCGCCGCGGCCTCGAGCCGCTCGCGGTAGGCCGGCCAGTCGATGTCGGGGATGTTCGGGTCCTCCGGGCGCCTGCCGACCGCGCCGTCGATGAGCTCGCGGACGATGTCGGCGTGGCCGGCGTGCCGGGCGGTCTCGACGCACATGTGCACGAGCACCTGGTGCAGGGTCACGTGCCGACGCTCGCCCCACCAGGGCACCTCGCCGGGCGCGTCGAGAGGCAGCGCCTCGATCGTGGCGTCGCTGTGGGCGGCCGAGTACCGGTGCAGCTCGACGATCTGCTCGCGCGTCTCGTCGGGGGTCGCCCACATGTCGGCGTTCGGCTCGGCGTCGTCGGCGAACCACGACAGCTCGCCACCGTCGGGCCGGCCGAACACCTCACCGAGGTAGCCGAGCTCGACGCTCGCGACGTGCTTGACCAGGCCGAGCAGGTTCGTCCCGGTGGACGTCATCGGCCGGCGGATGTCGTACTCGCCGAGCCCGTCGAGCTTGCTCAGGAGGCTCTCGCGCTGGGCGCGCAGGTAGCGGTGCAGGGTGTCCTTGTCGTCCATCCGGCCAGTGTGCCGTGCCGCCTCTGTACTGTCCCTGCGTGTCCCCCATCGAGACCCTCCGCTACGGCCCGCTGGCCGATCAGGTGATCGACCTGACCTTCCCGACGACGGCGACCGGGTTGCCGCCGCTGGTCGTGCTGCTGCACGGCGGGTTCTGGCGCGTCGCGTACGACCGGCTGCACGTCCGGGTCGTCGCGGACGCCCTGACCGCGCGGGGGTACTCGGTCGCCAACGTCGAGTACCGCCGGGTGGGCGGTGGCGGCGGCTGGCCGACGACGTTCACGGACGTCGCGCAGGCCGTCGACACCCTGGAGGACGTGCTGGCCGACCGGGTCGACCTCGACGCGGTCGCCTACGTCGGGCACTCGGCCGGCGGGCACCTCGCGCTCTGGGCCGCGCTGCGCGACCGCCTTCCGGTGGGCGCGCCGGGGCGTGCGCTCGCGGCGCCGCGGGTCCGCGGCGTCGTCGCGCTGGCTCCCGTCGCCGACCTGGTCGAGGTCGACCGCCTCGGTCTGAGCCGCGGCGCGGTCGCCGAGCTGCTGGGCGGCAGCCCGGCCACCGTCCCCGAGCGGTTCGCCGCGACGGACCCGGCGGGCCTGGGAGCCCCGGGCGCGACGACGGTCGTCGTGCACGGGCAGGTGGACGACACGGTGCCGATCGCGGTGTCGCGCGGCTACCGCGACCGCACGGGGGTGCAGCTGGTCGAGGTCCCCGGCACCGGCCACTTCGAGCTGGTCGACCCCGCCTCGGCCGCCTGGCCGGTCGTCGTGGACGCGCTCCGCGACGCCCTGCGCTGACAGACCGCGGGTCACCGGGCCACACTCGGTCGGGAGCCGCGGGCACCGGCGCCCGGCGGCCGCGCCGACCCGGAGGAACGATGACCACCGACCTGTACGAGACCCCCGCCCCCGACGCCGACGCCGCGGCCTTCGCGGACCGGGTCGTGGCCGCGACGCTCGGCGCGATGGACCTCTTCGCCCTCCACCTGGGCCGGACGCTCGGCTGGTACGACGCGCTGGTCGACGCGGGACCGCTGACGTCCGCCGGGCTCGCGGACCGCACCGGCACCCAGGAGCGCTACGCGCGGGAGTGGCTCGAGCAGCAGGCGGTCGGCGGCTGGCTGCTCGTCGACGACGCGGCGGCGGACGCGAGCGAGCGCCGGTACCGCGTGACGCCGGGAGCCGTCGACGTGCTCACCGACCCCGACAGCCCGCTGCACACCGCACCGGTCGCCGGCGTGATCGTCGCGGCCGGGCGCCGGATCGACGACTTCGTCACCGCGTACCGCGACGGCGGCGGGGTCAGCTGGGGGCAGCTGGGCCCGGACGCGCGCACCGCCCAGGCGGCCTTCAACCGGCCGATGTTCCTGCACCAGCTGGCCCAGGAGATCGTCCCGACGCTTCCCGAGCTGCTCGGCAAGCTCGACGGGGACGCCCGCGTCGCGGACATCGGGTGCGGCGAGGGCTGGTCCTCGATCGGGCTCGCCCGGGCGTTCCCGGCCGCGACCTTCGAGGGCTTCGACGTCGACGAGCCGTCGGTGGCCGGCGCCCGCCGGAACGCGACGCAGCTCGGCGTCCAGGACCGCGTCACGTTCTCGACCGTCGACGCCGCCGAGCTGCGGGAGTCCCGCGCCGGAGCGTTCGACGTGGTGATGGCCTACGAGTGCGTGCACGACATGCCGGACCCGGTGAGCGTGCTCGCGGCGATGCGGGAGATCGCGCGCGACGACGGCTACGTGCTGGTGATGGACGAGCGGACGGCCGAGTCGTTCACGGCGCCGGGCGACGCGGTCGAGCGGCTCCTCTACGGCTTCTCGATCCTGTGCTGCCTGCCCGACGGGCTGTCGACGCCCGGCGGCGTCGGGACCGGGACGGTCATGCGGCCGTCGGTGCTGGCCGGCTACGCCGAGTCAGCCGGGTTCTCGCGCGTCGAGGTGCTGCCCGTCGACCACGACATGTTCCGGTTCTACCGGCTCCACCGGTAGCGGGGCCGCGCCCGCGGGGGGCGCCGCGGGCTCGGAGCCGACGGGTGCGGTCGGGATCAGCCGCGAGAAGAACAGGGCCAGCGCCGCGACGAGCGCGAGGGCCGCCAGGCTGGCGCGCAGCGCGTCGATCCGGGCCGCCTCGTTCTCGTCGACGATCGCCGTGACCTCGTCGTCCGGCACCCCCGCGTCCTCGAGCGCGGCCTGGATCTGCGCGTCCGAGACGAACGGGACGCCGCCCGCCAGCTGGACCTGCGCGGCCGCCGTGACCTCGGCGCTGACCTGCGGGTTGTCGGCGAGACCGACCAGCAGGCTGGAGGTCAGGGTGGCGACGAGGATCGACCCGGCCACCGCGGTGCCCAGCGACGCCCCGAGGTTCGTCATGGTGTTCTGCACGCCGCCGACGTCGCCGCTCTGCTCGTCCGGCACCGCCGAGACCGTGACCGCGCCCAGCTGCGAGGCGAGCGCCCCGACGCCGAAGCCGGCGAGCAGCAGCGGGACCGCGACGATCTCGGCGCCTGCCCCCACCTCGAGCGCGCCCATGAGCACCACGATGCCGAACAGCATCGCCGCGACGCCCCAGCGCACCACCTCGCGCGGAGAGGCCGTCGGGAAGAACCGTGGGATCCCCACCGCGGCGATCAGCAGCGACACCGACAGCGGCAGCAGCCGCACGCCGGTCTGCAGGGCTGTCAGGCCGAGCGCGATGGACAGGAACAGGGGGACGACGAAGAAGAGGCCCGCCTGGATCATGAACTGGAAGAAGAACATCGTCAGGCCGCCGACGAGTCGCGAGTTCCGCAGCAGGTCGAGGCGCAGCAGCGGCTCCCGGCCGGCCGCGGTCACGTGGTTCTCCCACGCGACGAACAGCCGCAGCACGACCATCCCCGCCAGCACGAGCCAGATGGTCGGCGACAGCCCCAGCCACGACGGGCCTCCGGGCCGCGTCTGCACCCAGCCCCACTCGCCGGACCGCAGCACGCCGTACACGGCCAGCCCCAGCCCCGCGGCCGACAGGGCCGACCCGACGAGGTCCAGGCGGAACCGGGCCTCGGGCTCGGCGTCGGCGATCTTGCGGGTCAGCGCGAGGATCCCGATCACCAGCACGACCTCGCCGGCGAACACGTAGCGCCAGGTCCAGTACGTGGTGACGAAGCCGCCGATCAGCGGCCCGGCGGCCACCGCGATCGCGCCCGCCGACGCGACGAGCCCGTAGGCCCGCGGGCGGTCCGGCGACGCGAAGTTCGAGGCCACGAGCGCGACGATCGCCGGCATGATCAGCGCCGCGCCGAGGCCCTCGAGCAGGGACCACCCGAGGATCAGCTGCGGGAGGGTCTGGGCGATCGACGTGACGAACGAGCCGCACGCGTAGATGACGCAGCCGATGGCGAACGCGCGCCGCCGGCCGATCAGGCTGCCGATCTTGCCGCCGGTGATCATCATCGTGGCCATGACCAGCGTGTAGAGCGTGATCGCTGTCTGGATGCCCGTGACGGTGGTCCCGACGTCCGCGGCCACCTGCGCGATCGACACGTTCATCACGGAGCTGTCGAGCGTCATGAGGAACTGGGCGGTCGCCAGCGTGAAGAGGACGAGGCCTGCCGCTCCTCGGGTGCTACGAGCCATCGGGCACCGCGTCCCTTCTCCGGCGTGCCGCCCCGGGGTTCCGCGCGGTCGAGCCGACCAAGGACTACCACCGTCGGCACCCTCGCCGCTACGTCCTCGCAGGTCCGGCGCACACGTGAGGGGCCGCGGCGCGTCCGGCGCGCCGCAGCCCCTCACGTACCTGGTCCCCCGGGTCAGGCCACCGGGAAGTCGCCCGGCCCCTGGTCCGCCGCCGGGAGCTCGGCGGGCCACGTGGCGGACTCGCCGCCGAGCGTCACCGTGACGCTCTCCGGCGTGAGGTTCTCCGGGTTGTCGAACGCGAAGTCGGCGATCGCCGTGATGGCCAGCGTCTCGAGGTAGTACCAGACGCCGTCGGGCGGGGCCTCGCTCATGGCGAGCTGCTGACCGCCGGCCTGGAGCGCGACCGTCACCGGCTGCCCGGCCAGGACCTCGGTGTCCTCCACCGACACGCTGACGTGCAGGCGGACCGTGGTCCCCGTGCTCTCGATCGTGGGCAGCGTCCAGCGCCCCCCGAGCATGGTCGAGACGTTCATCAGGCGGTCCCCCCGCAGCTCACGGACCAGCTCGACGTCTGCAGCACCTCGGTGCTGCTCGCCGAGTCCACGGCATCGCCGCGGAAGTCCAGGTTGACCGACAGGACGTTCCCCGTCGACGAGCTGATCCCGGGGTTGTCGATGCCCCGGAACGCGCAGCCCGTCTGGAAGTCGGGCGTGAACTGGCTCGTCTGGAACACCTGGCCGCGCCGGTGCCCGTAGAACAGCTGGGCACCGCCGCCGGGCAGCTGGATCCCGTCCTGCAGGAAGTTGTCGCCGGTGGCCCCCGCCGCGGGCGCCGGCAGCATGGCCGGTGCGGGTCCGCCGCGGGGGTCGGCCAGCAGGTGCGTCTTGACGGCGCCGTTGACGCGGAACTGGCCGCGCACGTACTGCCGGTACTCGCCCACGGCGCACGTCGTCGGGTACGGCGCGGCGTCGAAGTCGATGTTCATCTCGAACCGCTCACCGAACCGCGAGCCCGTGCCCGTCGGGACCTGCTGGCACCCGGCCCGGTTCTCCGGCACCCGGAACCCGGCGGGCTGCACCGCGGCCATGGGCCACTCGACGGCCGCCGTGATCCCGGCGGCGGGGACCCCCGGCCACGCCGCGCTGATCTTCTTGGGGTACCCGGCGTCGAACGACTTGGTCGCCTGGTCGACGCGGGCGTAGCAGTCGCCCTTGAACCAGTAGACCTTGCCGTTGCCGTAGTTCACGACGTCGTCGACGTCCTTCTCGAAGATCGTGCCGTCGACGCCGGGCCAGTTGCCCTTGATCGGCTTCGGGTAGCCCGGGTCGAGGGTGTCGGCGGCGATGTCGTGCCGGATGTACTCGCCGCCCTTGAACAGGTAGGCCTTGCCGTTGCCCCAGTTGACGGCGGCGTCGATGCCCGAGTCGAACGCGCTGCTCGCGGCGTCCGTCCACGCACCGGCGATGGCCCTCGGGTACCCCGGGTCCACCGCGTCGAGCAGCACGTCGAACCGGTAGTACTGCGCGCCGCTGAAGAAGTAGACCTTCCCGTTGCCCCAGTTCAGGGCCGCGTCGATCGTGGCGGGCAGGCCCGTCCACGACGCCGCGGTGACCAACGGGTAGATGGGTAGCACGTTGTCGATCGCCGTGTCGTAGCGGGAGTAGGTCGTCCCGCTGAAGAAGTACACGCGCTTGGCTGTCATCACGCCCCCTTGCGAATCCGATTCCAGCGCGTCCAGTTTCAACCCATTTGGGTGATGTTGGCCATGGGCGCCCGGGTGGTAGTCCGGGTGAATCGCCGTGCGCCATGCTGAGGCGTGCCCGACGCCCGGTTCCGCACCGTGACCGTGCTGGACCACGGTCCGCCCGACCGGTGCTTCGACGTCGTCGTCCTCGCGGACGGCTTCGCGACGGACCGGCTGGACGCGTTCGAGGAGGGGGTCCGGGCGTTCGTCGCGGAGCTCCTGGCCACCGAGCCGTTCGGCCTGCTCCGCGCGCTGCTCTCGGTGCACCGGGTCGACGTCGTCGGGCCGCCGACGTCCACACTGGACGGCCGGCTGCTCACCGTCGACGAGGACGCGGCCCTGCGCCTGGCGCATCAGCACGTGCCCCACGCGGACGCCGTCGTGGTGCTGGCCGACCGCGAGGAGTACGGCGGCTCCGCGGGCCGGGTCGCCTGCCTCACCCGGCACCCCTGGGCAGCGGCGCTCGCGGTGCACGAGCTGGGCCACGCCGCCTTCGACCTCGCCGACGAGTACGGGCACGAGGGCCGCCACCCCGGCCCCGAGCCGAGCCGGGTCAACGTCACGCTGGAGCCGGACCCTGCCCGGACGTCGTGGGCCGACCTCCCGGGCGCCGGCTGCGTGGAGGGCGGCGACCGCTACGCCTCCGGGGTGTACCGGGCGCAGGACCGGTGCCGCATGCGCAACCTCGGCGACCCGTTCTGCGTCGTCTGCGCCCGCGAGATCCGGCGGATCCTGCTGCTGCACGGGCGCGGCGCGGGGCATAGCGCATATGTGGACATTTCGCCCTCCCCCAAACGGGTGGTCGGGGATACATTCGACGAGGCGTGACCCTCGGCGACGTCGCCGGACCGGGCCGTTCGCCGACTTCAGGGGGGGCCTGATGCAGTCGATTCCGGTGTTCGACACCATCGAGGGAATGACCGTCTTCCGGGACGACGACGACTTCGCGCACTTCTACTACCTGCCGCGGACGTTGCGCATCGCGACCGGCCCCGACGGCAAGCCGATGTTCACGTTCCTCAAGTACCAGTTCCCCGTGGAGCACACGGGCGACGACGAGAAGGGCGGCGGCTACCTCGTCTTCACCACCGAGCTGGTGGAGGACCAGGACTTCCTGGAGACGACCGTCCGCCCGAAGCTGCTGGACCGCATGCGCGCCGAGCGGCCCAACGACCCGAACATGCCGCCGCCCAAGCTCACGTCGATGGACTTCATCGCGGGCGAGGTCCGCCTGCTGATCATGAAGGACGACAAGTTCGTCGCGGAGGTCCAGTCCGGCAAGCCGTCCTTGTTCGCCCAGAACACCGCCTCGTACGCCGTCGAGCTCAAGACGATGGGCGCGGACCTCTTCTACCAGGCGCTCCGCAAGGGCGCCGGCGTCGGGATCGTGGAGTACTCGCTCTCCTTCGACACCCGCCTGCCCGCCGTCCACGTGTACGCGCACTGCGACTCGAAGGAGGTCAAGGACGTCGTCATGACGTACACGACCTCGGAGGTCACGGACGGCAGCGTGTGGGGCGACGACACCCACACCGAGGCCCACCGCACCTCCATCAGCGAGACGATGGAGTCGCAGGGCCTGATCACGCTCAACATCGACAAGGGGTCGAGCCAGATCAAGGACGAGGACGTCGAGGCGCTGCGCAGCTTCGCGTTCGGCCGCATGGACGAGTGGCTCAAGGACCACTTCCTCAAGGGCGGGTCCATCGCCACCGACAAGGACCGCGAGAACCAGTGGATGAGCTTCATCCACGAGGACATCCACCAGGTCTTCAACCTCGACCTCGTGCAGCGCGACGTCGTCGTGCGGCAGTACAACCCGAGCGCCACCATCTCGCCGTCGTTCATCGGGGCGCCGATCGACGACGTGATCCTCGACATCGACCTCGGCACGGCGGAGTGGTACTTCAACACCCTGACGGTCACGGTCGACACCAACCTGGACTTCGACGTCTACGGCGACATCGTGCACAGCGTCGTCGGGCACATCTCGTACACCGGCCAGAAGGACGGCCGCGACATCTCCAAGCGCGACAGCTTCACGTTCACCAAGGACGACCCGGCGCCGAAGACGTTCACCACGCGCCTCGCCCAGGTCAGCCAGGACTCGTACACGGTCGACGTCGACGTCAACTACAAGTCCGGACCCGTCACGACCACGCGGCTGTACTCGGAGACCTCCCACCTGCGCGACTGCACCCTGCGCGTCCCCAACCCGGGCGTCATGGCGCTCAAGGTCGCGGCCAACGACAAGAACGCGTTCGACACCCAGAAGCTCACGTCGATCGAGGTCGAGATCGCCTACGGCGACGCGGCGACGAAGGTGCCGGAGGTCGTCGAGAAGGTCATCCTCACCAAGGACGTGCCCGAGGTCGACTACCGGCGCGTCATCTACGCGCCCTGGACCGCGCCGTACCGCTACCGGTTCACCTACGTCACCACGGACGAGGCGTCGGGCAGCCAGCGCATCACCACCGACTGGTTCACCGGCGACCACGACGACAACGCGCAGTCCGCGTACCTGTCGGTCTCCACGCCGTTCGACGACGGCTTCCACCTCTCCGTCGTGCCGACCGTCGACTGGTCCG
Source organism: Cellulomonas sp. P4_D11 (assembly GCF_056401915.1). NCBI lineage: Bacteria > Bacillati > Actinomycetota > Actinomycetes > Micrococcales > Cellulomonadaceae > Cellulomonas > Cellulomonas sp. P4_D11. Next base: position 10,755 of record NZ_JBFUIK010000048.1, read on the forward strand.
AGGTGCAGACCGTCATCGTCGACCTCGCGTACGAGGACACGGCGCACGACTACCAGCAGACGCGGTCCCTGCAGTTCGCCGAGTCGACGCTCGCGGCGCTCGCTCCCCCGCAGTGGCGGTTCCTCCTGCGCGACCCCGATGCCCGCGCCTACCGCTACAGCACGAAGATCGTCGGCAAGGACGGCTCGGTCGTCGGCACGGACTGGGCGCCGGTCGAGTCCGACGCCTCGACGCTCGTGGTGGGCAACGCCCGCGGCGGCGTGGTCAAGGTGAGCGTCGACCCCTCCGACACGGGTGTCGGCACCACGCTGCGCCGCGTCATCGTGCGCCTCACCTACGACGACCCCGCCCACGCCATCCACGACACGCAGGCCCTCGCGTTCTCCGCCGCGACACCGCAGGTCTGGTCCGTGACCCGCGCCGACGCGACCGTCTCGGCCTACACCTACGACGTGGAGTACGTGCCGGCCGTCGGCGATCCCGTCTCCGTGAAGGGGCTGACCGGCACCCTCAGCGGGGCGAGCGACTTCCTCTTCCTCCCGGCGCCGCCGGTTCCCCCGACCCCACCGACGCCGCCCACCCCACCGACGCCTCCCGTCGTGGACACCCCGACCCCGCCGACGCCGGTCCCGACCCCACCCGTCCCGACGCCGCCGATCCCCACACCGCCGCCGGTCACGCCCGACCCCGGCCCCGAACCGGCCCCGCCCGCACCCGCACCCGTGCCGTGAGCACGGTGCCGCCATGCTCTCGCTCGCTCCGCCGTACCCCGTCGTGGACGGGTACGCCCTGCTGCCCGACCACGCCGACCCCGGCCTCTGGTACGTCCTCCCGTCCGCGCCGCAGCTCGCGGTGCACGACGGCATCCCCGCCCTCTCGCTGACGCAGTACCTGGGCGCCGGCACCGGGGCCGCGAAGGTGTCCGGCGGGATCCTCTCGCTCACCACGCAGCTGTTCGTCCCGCCCGAGGTGCTCGAGGCCCTGCCCGCACGCCTCGCGGACGTCCGGGGCGTCACCGGCTCGGCGCTCCGGGTGGTGCCGGCACCGCTGGACACCGGCACCGTCGAGCTCGTGGTCCTCGGCCAGACGAGCACGCCGCCGACGGAGGGGTCCGCCGCGCCGGGCGGCACGTTCGAGGTGCGGTTCGCCGGCGGCGGGCGGCCGTCGATGGGCGCGACGCAGGACGCGACGTTCCAGCTGGTGCTCAACGAGGCGGCGGCCGAGATGATCGGCGCCTGCCTGGACCTGCCCGAGCAGCCCGTCATCGTCACCTACGCCATGACGTTCGCGGCCCTGCGGCCGGCGTTCACCATCGACATCCACGCCGACTGGGCGAAGATCTACTCCTCCCTCAAGACCAAGCTGACGACGAACGCCTGGTACGTCGCGGCGGACGTCGAGACGGCGATCACGTCCGCGTTCGAGGAGTCGGGCCTCCGGATCGACACCGTCATCGAGGGCACCGGCGAGGGTGCACGCGCGGCCGCCGAGCGCACCCGGACCCAGCTCACCGACTGGGTGCTGGACAAGCTGTTCCAGCCGATGATCCCGCCGCCCAGCACCGGCGAGCAGGTCGCCGCGGTCGTCGACGACGTGGTCTCCAGCCTCACGCGCGCGATCATCCCCGGCGCGTCGTTCCGGCTGAAGGCGGTCGACGAGAGCTCGGTCCGGCGGATGGACCTGCGGGCCCGCGAGCGCGTCGCCGAGGTCCGGGACCTGCGACCGCAGGGGACGCTGGGCGGGCTGCTGAACGAGTTGCGGGTGGACGAGAAGGGCGAGGTCCGCCCGACGTGGCCGGCCGTGCGGCAGCACCTCGTGCAGCAGGTCGAGCTGAGCGGGTTCCCCCGGCTCGAGGTGGGCGTGGAGGTGGTGGACCGGTTCGCGTCCGACCGGCTGCGGTCGGTGCAGGTGGAGGTCGCCCGGGCGCCGGTCGGCCCGGCGGCCGAGCCGGCCGTCGACGCCGAGCTGACCTTCACGGCCCCCGGCCAGCACAAGGACTGGGTGGTGAACCTGCTCGAGGAGGCGCAGCGGGAGGAGGTCTGGGACCGCCCCTACGTGTACCGCGTGTCCGCCGACTTCGACCCGTCCTCCCCCGTCCGGCCGCCCGGCGAGGCCGTGTCGGCCTGGCGGACGCGGCAGTCGACCGACCTCGTGGTGGACCCCCGCGAGGCCTACGCCGTCACCGACGTCACCGTCACGGTGGCCCCGCTCTTCTCGTTCGCGCTCTTCCCGGCCGTGACGGTCGAGCTGCACCCCGGGTCGGCGGCCGACGGCCCCGCGACCGCGCGCGTGCAGCTGGACGCCGAGCACCCCCTGCAGCGCTGGCCGTTCGCGTCGCTGCCCGACGACGTGAGCTACTCGTTCCGCGCCACCTACCACCGGCCACCCGAGGCCGGCGGCGACGTGGTCTCGCCGTGGTCGTCGGCGGTCGAGCCGTTCTGCTCGCTGCCCGACCCGATGCCCGAGAAGCTGACCGTGACGTTCTTCGTCGACCTGCCGTGGACCGACCTGGCGGCCGCGCTGCTGCAGGTCAGGTACGAGGACGGGGCCGCGGGCGTGCGCTACCCGGAGGAGACGGTCCGGCTCGGCGCGGACACCCCCAACCTCAGCCGCACCTACTCGATCGCGGCCGGCGGGTCGCGTTCGGTGGGCTACCGGCTGACCCTGCAGCCGCTCGTGGGCGCGCTGGTGGACGGGTCGTGGCGCGCGGCGACCGACGACCGCGTCATCATCGACCGGCGGCTGGTCGAGGAGCGTCAGGTGCAGGTCAGGGTGCTCGGCAGCCTGGCGGAGCAGAAGCTGCTGCGCGCCGCCGTCCGGCTCGAGGTCCGCGACCCCGTGGACCAGCACGTGCGCGCGTCGGCCGACCTCGCGCTGGTCCCCGGCGCCGAGCAGTCGGCGGCGACGCCGTTCGTGTACCGGCTGGGAGACCCGCCCGTGCGGCAGGTCTGGTGGCAGCTGACCACGGTCGACGTCAACGGCTTCGTCGCCGCGCAGCCGTGGGGCTCCGGCACGAGCGACCTGCTCGTGGTCGACGTGCGCTCGAAGACCGTGAGCGGGTGACCCGGTGCTGAGCCTCGAGAAGCCGCCGACGAGCGTCGGCGACCTGACCATCTTCGCGGACCACGCCGACCCCGCGCAGTTCTACTTCGCCGCGCCCGAGCCGACGATCGCCCGCACGGGCGGCCAGCCGATGTTCGACCTGTTCACGTACGCGGTCGAGCTGGCGCAGTCGCCGCTGAAGGGCACGACGATCCCCGCCGAGCTGGGCGCGGGGTTCCTCACCATGGGTGTCGAGTGCACGCTGGCCGACGCGAAGCGGGCCGCCGCCGTGCAGAAGCTGGCCGGCCTGCTCGACCGCGACCCGGACACGATCTCGTTGTCCCCGATCCCGTACGTCCGCGGGTCGGTCTCGGTCATCGCGCTGGACCTGGCCACCGTCGCGCCGCCCGGCGGCCCGACCATCACGCCGGGCCGCCCGCGGTTCGTCGAGAGCATGGTCGGCGGCGGGACGCCGTCGCTCCTGGGCGGGCTGCGCTCGATCTTCTCGTTCGGGCTCAGCCAGGACGGCGCGACGTTCCTCGAGGCGCTGTTCGAGGACGGCGCCGCGCCGATCGGCGTCGTCTACGACCTCACGTTCCTCGGCCTGCGGCCCAGCGTGCAGGCGCACGTGCACGCCGACGTCTCGCAGGTCTACCGCGAGCTCGGCGGCAAGGCGTCGGTCGGCTGCCCGTACGTCCGGGCCGAGGTCGAGGGGACGCTCAGCGACCTGGTGCAGAAGGGCGTCGTGACCATCGAGCTCACCTCGCAGGCCATGGGCGAGGAGGCGCAACGCAGCAAGGAGCTGGCGCTGTCCCTGTTCAGGGACAGGATCATCCAGGAGCTCTACCAGCCGTCGCCGGGCATGCCGAACCTCACGATGCCGAGCATCCCCGGCATGCCTCCGGCCCAGCAGATGCCCACCTCGATCGTCACCCTCTCCCTCAAGGCGAAGAAGGAGGAGGAGCTCCGGGTCGTCGACTACGACTTCTCCGAGCGGTCGCCCGAGGAGCGCACGCACGCGCCGCAGGGGTTCCTGGCGACGCTGCTCAGCAGGGAGGAGGTGGCCGCGCGCACGCACAAGGTCGACCTGGCGAGCAGCTTCTTCGAGCTGCTGGAGGTCCTGGTCACCGGGCCGTCGGCGGAGGAGATGGCGGCCCTCTCCCTGACGAGCGTCACCGTCGACCTGGCGTACGGCACGGCCGGCGACCCCGTCCCGCCCGAGACCGGGAGCCTGGTCTTCCGGCCCGGCGGGCCGACCGACCTCACCTGGGCCGTGCGCCGCACGGGTCGCCCGACGCTGGCGTACACCGCGGCGGTCACGTACGAGTTCACGCGGTCGGGCTCGGTCGACGCGACGTCGCTCACGTACTCGACCGGTCCGCGGCCGGAGACCGGGCGCACCATGTCCGTCCGCCCGTACGACGACCTCGGCGTGCTCGACGTCGAGGTGGACACCGGCCACCTGGGTGCGGGCGTCACCGACGTCGACGTCACGCTCGACTACGCCGACAAGGCGTCCGGCTTCACGGCCCACCAGCAGATGCGCCTCGCGGTCGACCCGGTCACGCCCGTCGAGCAGCGCCGGTGGCAGGTGCGGACCGGCCCGGACGCCGACCGCCACTACACCGCGGCCGCGGTGCTGACGTTCGACGACGCGAGCGCCCTCACGCTGCCCCCGGTGGTCACGGACGACGCGCTGCTGCGGGTCGACGGCCCGTTCCGCGGGAGCCGGTCGCTCTTGATCCAGCCCAACGTGACGACGGAGGACGTGTCGTCGGTGACCGTCGAGGTGACCTATGACGACGACACGGCGGGGTACCACCGACGGTTCACGCGCACGCTCGGGCCGACTCCCCCACCGCCGCCCGTCGACGGGCAGCCCGCGCCGCCGCCCGTGCCGGTCGCGCTGCGGTGGCAGCCCGTGACGCTGAGCTGGCCGGTGCTCGACGCGGCCGCGCAGGAGATCCGCTACCGCGTGACCACGGCCGCGGGCGGCGTCATCGACACCACCGACTGGGAGAAGTCGACGGAGCCGTCGATCCTCGTGGGCAGCACCGGCAGCCGGATGCGGTCGGTCGAGGTCCGCCTGGTCGGGCCTCCCCTGGCCGAGGCCGGGCTGGACGCGGTGCAGGTGCGGGTCGCGATCGCGGGGGCTCCCGACGAGACCGCGAGCAGCGCGTTCTTCGACCCGACCAGCCCGGTCGCGCAGACCCTGAGCCTCGCCGCCGGGCCCGACGCGCCGCCGGGCTTCCGCTCGCAGACGACGAGCTTCCGTGCCGACGGCACACAACGCCAGTCCGCCTGGACCGACAGCACCGGACCGTTCATCGCGGTCTCCACCCGCACGGTCTGACCGAAGGAGAACGTCATGCTGGACCTCGAGAGCAGGATGGAGATCCTCGGCATCACCGTGCTCGCGGACGCCGACGACCCCAAGGCCTTCTACTACCTGCCCGCCAACCCGCACATCAGCCGCGACGCGAACGGCCCCCTGTTCGACCTCTACGCGTTCCGCAAGGGCGGCGACGCCTCCGAGGCCTACGCCGGCGGGTTCCTCGCGATGACGGTCGACGTGGGCCTGGGCGGCCTGCACGGCTCCATCCTCGGCAAGCTCAAGGCCCGCGCGGGCGACGACGTGACCCTGACCAGCGTGCCGTACTCGAGCGGTGTGGTCCGAGTGGTCGGCCTGCAGCCCGGGACGCCGGCGGCGGCCGGCTCCCCGGTGGCGGCCGGGCCGCGGTTCGTCGAGGAGATCATGAGCTCCGGCACGGCCTCGCTCGACGGCGACAACCGGTCGATCATCTCGATGAGCCTGACGGAGGACGGCGCGGCGTTCTTCATGGGCGTGCTCGCCTCCACCGCGAACGCCCTGCCGATCGGCGTCGTCTACGACCTCGAGTACGTCGGCCTGCTGCCCGCGTACAGCCTGAGCATCACGATCGACATGAAGTCGAGCTACGAGTTCATGGAGAAGCGGTTCACGGCCGGCACCGTCTTCTTCAAGGCCGACATCGACTCGATCACCGAGGAGCTCACCAAGAACCAGAGCATCACGGTCAAGGAGACGGCCCGGCTGCTCGAGATGTCGACGCCCGAGGGCATCGCCGCGCGCCAGCGGCAGATCGCGGACCTCGTCGCCACCCTGTGCAGCGGCGCCCTCTTCCAGCCCACGCTCGTCCCGGGCCAGCCCGCCGTCGCCGGCAACCTCATGGTGGCCACGCAGCCGAACCCGTCGGTGACCACGCCGACGACCACGACCACCACGAACCCGCCCGTCACCACGAACCCGCCCGTCACCACCACCCAGCCGGTCACGGCGACACCGGTGACGAACCCCCCGGTCACGACCCAGCCGGTCACGACGACGCCGGTGACGAACCCGCCGGTCACGAACCCGCCCGTCACCCCGCCGCCGGTCACTCCCCCGCCGACGACCACGACGGTCAAGCCGACGGACCCGCCGCCGCCCCTCGAGGACCTCCCGGCCAAGACGGGCACGACCACCGGTACGACGACCGGTACGACGACGCAACCCGTCGCCAAGCCCGCGACCACCACCACGCAGCCGACGACGACGAAGCCCGCGACCACCACCACGCAGCCGACGACGACGAAGCCCGCGACGACGGGCGCGCAGACGCCGGCCTCGGGCGCCACCGAGGTCTGGGACAAGATGGGCCGCCCGCAGGTGGCGTTCGCCATGAAGTCGGTGAGCCAGTCGGAGCGCAAGACGATCGTCTACAACCTCGAGCAGGTCACCGCGCAGGCGCGGCACGTGGCGCCGCAGGGACACCTGGGGACCATGGGCAGCCTGGGCGAGCTCGCGCAGCGGGTGCACGTCATCGACCTCAACAACCCGTTCTTCGAGCGGCTGCCGATCCACATCGACTGCGCGGACGTCGACTTCGCGGCGCAGGGCGTCAACCAGATGACGGTCGAGATCCGCTACGGACAGCGCCCCGACGGGACAACGCCGAAGGACACGGCGTCGGCCATCCTGCGGGCGAGCACGGACGTCAAGGACCTCGAGTTCTTCGTGGACGACAAGCGCACCCTGTCGTACGAGTACCGGCTGATCGTCGACTACAAGGCCGACTTCGGGGTCGGCGTCCGCCAGACGCACGTCGAGGGGCCGTGGACGACGACGGAGCTGCGCAGCCTGTCGGTGCACCCGCGCTGGCTCGGCGTGATGGTGCCCGCGATGGTCCAGCTGGCGCCCAACACGCCGGACGACATCACCGAGGTCCAGGTGGCGGTCCGCTACCAGCGGGCGGACGCGGGGGTCGACGACGGCGCCCAGCTCACGCTCGGCCCCAGCCACCGCAGCGAGCTGGTCAACCTGCGGCTCGTCGCGGCCGGCGACCAGGTCACGTTCACGCCGACGGTGTTCTACGCGGACGGCACGCGCGAGGACCTCCCGGCCGTGGTGCTGCCGAACTCGCAGGCCGAGGACGCGCTGGTCGTGGCCGTGCCCAAGGCCGACCGCGTGGACGGCGACGTCATCCTGGTCGACGCCCTGGGCGAGCTGGCGCGGGTCGTGGTCGACCTGGAGGTCGCGCAGAAGGGCAAGGTCGTCGAGGCGAAGAGCCTCGAGCTCACGGGAGCCGCGGGACGCACGCCCTGGTCCGTCCGGCTGGCCGAGCGCGACGTCCCGGCCACCGTCCRCTGGCGCCAGCGCCTGACCTACGCCGACGGCGGGGTCGAGACCGGCGAGTGGGTCGACGCGACGACGCCGGCGATCGTCGCGGGCATCCCCAGCGAGGGCGTGCTCAAGGTCGAGGTCCGGTACATCGGCCCCGTGCCGTCGCAGCTGGGCCTGGCGGGCGTGGTCGTCGCGCTCTCCTATGCGGACCCGGGCGGCGACCCGGCGTTCACGCAGAACGAGTCGCTGTTCTTCGACGACGCCGCGGCGGCGCAGCCGCAGGAGTGGCGCGCCCGGCTGAAGGACCGCTCCGCGCGCACGTACGGCTGGTCGGTGACGTCCCTGCTCGCCGACGGCTCGCAGAAGGCGACGCCCGCCGCGACGGCCGACCAGGACCGCCTGTTCGTCGTCCCGCCCGGGCTGCCCGCGCCGACGACGCCCGCCACGCCGGTGGCGACGCCGACCCCGGTCGCGCCCGTCGCCCCCGTCCCGGTCGCGCCGGCGCCCGTGACG
>NZ_JBFUIK010000049.1:0-18519 GCF_056401915.1 Cellulomonas sp. P4_D11
GCTGCGGGGCGACCGCAGGGCCGTCCGGCGGGGTGGCGCGGCCGGCCGAGGGCGTCGGCGCCCAGCCGGAGCTCTGAGCGGTCGTCGCGGCGTCGGGTGCCGCGCCGCGCTGCCCCCACTGCGCGGGGGGCGTGGAGGCGGGCGGCGAGCCCGGAGCAGGCCGTGACGTGGCCGGGGCCGTCGGGCGCGAGGTCGCGGGCGGCACGGGAGCGGGCGCGGCGGGAGCAGCGGGCCGGGAGATCGCCGGGTTCGACGCCGGCGGTGCCGCGGGACGGGTCGGCGCGGGTGCGCCGGCGGACGGCGACGTGGCGGCGGGACGCGGTGCGGCGCTCGGTGCGGGTGCCGACCACGTCGGCGTGCCCGAGGCGGGTGCGCCGGACGGTGCCGGTCGCGCGCTCGTCGGGTCGAGCGCGGTGTCGCGGATCGACCGGCGGGAGCGGCTGTACGCCTCCGCCGGCGCCTGGCCGGACGGAGCCGGAGCGGAGGACGTCTGAGGCGCCGACGGCGGGTTCGCGACGGTGCCGTGGGCCGGCGTCTCGTCGGCGCCGCCCTGGCCGCGCATCGCCCGGCGCGAGCCCGGGGCTCCGGCTGTCGGGGATGCCGCGGGTCGAGGCACCGGTGCCGGGGTCGCCGCAGCACCCGCGGACCCGGCGTCGGGTGCGGCACCCGCGACGTCGCCCGTCTCGGGGTTGCGATGGAGCTCGCGGCGACGGCGCCGCTCTCCCGGTTCACTCATGACTGACCTCGATACAACCTGTGCTTGGCGATGTACTGGACGACCCCGTCGGGGACGAGATACCAGACCGGCTGCCCGGCGCGCTCACGTGCGCGGACGTCGGTCGAGGAGATCGCCAGTGCGGGGACCTCCAGGACGTGGACACGATCGCCGGGGAGCCCGTCGACCGACAACGTGTGCCCGGGGCGGGTGACCGCCACGAACTGCGCCATCGAGAAGAGCTCGTCCGCATCCTTCCACGTCAAGATCTGCGTGATGGCGTCCGCGCCCGTGATGAAGAAGAGTTCGGCGTCCGGACGGGCGGTCTTGAGGTCCCGGAGGGTATCCACGGTGTATGTCACACCGGCGCGGTCGACATCAACCCGGCTCACCGTGAACCGCGGGTTCGACGCCGTCGCGATGACGGTCATCAGGTAGCGGTGCTCGGGGAGCGTGACGTCCTGGTCGAGCTTGAACGTCGGCTGACCCGTCGGGACGAAGACGACCTCGTCGAGGTCGAACCGGGCCGCGACCTCGCTCGCCGCGACCAGGTGCCCGTGGTGGACGGGATCGAACGTGCCGCCCATGACCCCGAGCCGGGGTCTGCGCGGCTCCGTCATCGGTCCGGTCCCTCCGGCGACGTCGATCAGTGGCGCGTCCCCACGCTACGGAACGCGTACGTGATGAGCAGCATCGCGACCAGCCCCACGAACGCGCCGACCCCGAACACGACGGGCGGGAACGGCAGCTCGCGGGCGTGCTCGGCGCCCTCGGCGGCGGCGGCGATCAGGGCAGCGTGCACGACAATCCTCCAGGGGTGGGCGGGAGCGACCAGTGTCGCACGGGTGGCTGTGCCATCAGGGTCGGACGTGCCCGTCGCCGTGCACGATCCACTTCGTCGTCGTGAGCTCGCCCAGGCCCATCGGACCCCGGGCGTGCAGCTTCTGCGTGGAGATGCCGATCTCGGCGCCCAGGCCCAGCTGGCCGCCGTCGGTGAACCGCGTCGAGGCGTTCACCATGACCGCCGCGGAGTCGACCTCGGCGACGAAGCGCTCGGACGAGGCCAGGTCGCGCGTGATGATCGCCTCGGTGTGCCCCGAGCTCCACTCGCGGATGTGGTCGAGCGCCTCGTCGAGCGAGTCGACCACCCGGACCGCGATGTCGAGCGAGAGGTACTCGGTGGCCCAGTCTACGTCGGTGGCCGGGACGACGTCGGCCTCCTCCGGCGCGAGCGCGAGCGTCGCCTCGTCGCCGTGCACCGTCACGCCCTCGTCGGCCAGCATCGCGATGGCTACCGGGAGGAACTCGTCGGCGACGGCCTGGTGCACCAGCAGCGTCTCGGCGGCGTTGCAGACGCCGACGCGCTGGGTCTTCGAGTTGAGCAGGATCGGGATGGCGACGGCCAGGTCCGCGGTCTCGTCGACGTAGATGTGGACGTTGCCCACGCCGGTCTCGACCACCGGCACCGTCGACTCGCGCACCACGGTGCGGATGAGGTCCGCGCCGCCGCGGGGCACCAGCACGTCGACCAGCCCGCGTGCGTGCATGAGCGCGACCGCCCCCTCGCGCCCCCACGCGTCGATCGACTGGATCAGCGCGCCGGGCAGCCGCTGGGCCACCAGCGCCTGCGCCAGGACGTCGACGATGACCTCGTTGCTCGCCGCCGCGGCCGAACCACCCCGGAGGATGACGGCGTTGCCGCTCTTGAGCGCCAGGCCCGCGGCGTCCACGGTGACGTTCGGGCGCGCCTCGTAGATCATGCCGACGACGCCCATCGGCACCCGCACCTGGCGCATGCGCAGGCCGTTCGGGAGCGTGGACCCGCGGACGACCTCGCCCACCGGGTCGGGCAGCGCGGCCAGCTCACGCAAGGCGTCGGCGATGGCGACGATGCGCTCGGGCGTCAGGGCGAGACGGTCCAGCAGGCCCGCCGAGGTGCCGTTCGCCCGGCCGCGCTCGAGGTCCACCGCGTTGGCCGCGACGATCTCGGGGGTGGCCGCCACGAGCGCGTCGGCCATGCCGCGCAGCGCCGCGTCCTTGGTCGCGCGGGTGGCTGTGGCGAGGGCGCGGGAGGCGACCTTGGCACGCTCCGCGACCGCCCGGACCTGCGCGACGACGTCGGGCGCCTCGAGCGCGTCCTGCGCCGGCTGGTCGAGCGAGGTGGTCATCTGGCCAGGGTAGTCCCGCCGCCGTCGCCGACGAGCGCAGCATCCGTGGCACGCCGCGCGCGGGCCGCGTCGAGGCCGCGGGCGCGCCCGGCGTCGTCGGGACCCCACAGCGTCGTCGACACCTCGGCCTGGACGAGGGGCACGACCTCCTCCGCGAAGCGGCGCAGCACGTCCTGCTGCTGCTCGTACGGGAGCACGGGGTTCAGCGAGACGGACTGCAGGTCGTGGCCGTAGGAGCGGTGGTAGTCGAGGATCTTCTCCGCGACGCGCTCCGGGGAGCCGACGAGGGCCGGGCCGCGCTCGACCGCGTCCTCGATGTGCGTGAACGACGACACCTTGCCGGGCCGCGTCTCGCCCACGTGCCGGGCGGCCATGCGGGCGGCGAAGCCCTCGTACACGGCGCGGTACTCCTCGGTGGCCTGCTCGGTGGTGTCGGCGAGGAACAGCCCGCCCGAGCCGGATCCGACGTAGCCGACGGCGGGATCGAAGCCGTTGGCCTCGAGCTGCTCGCGGTACCGGTCGATGAGCACCTTGTAGTTCTCGCGCGGCTGCAGTGCGTTGGCCGACACGATGGGGTCGCCGTGCTTCGCCGCGAGATCCACCGAGATCGTGCTCGTGGCCGAGCCGTGCCAGATGCGGAACGGGCCGTCGTACGGCCGGGGCAGCGTGGTGGCGTCGGACAGCGGCGCGTGGAACCGGCCCTCCCAGTCCACGTGCTCCTGGCCCAGGAGCAGCCGCAGCAGCTCGTAGTTCTCCTCGAGGTACTCGTACTGATGGGCCAGCTCGAGCCCGAACAGCGGGAAGTGCTTGTCCTCGTTGCCCTTGCCGATGACGATCTCCAGCCGGCCGCGGGAGAGCAGGTCGATGGTTGCGTAGTCCTCGGCGACCCGGACCGGGTCGAGCAGGCTGAGCACCGTCACGCCGGTGCTGAGCAGGATGCGGTCCGTGGCCTGGGCGAGCGCGCCGAGCAGCACGGTCGGGGACGAGGACAGGAAGTCGCCCGCGTGCCGCTCCCCCACGGCGAACGCGTCGAGCCCGAGCTCCTCCGCCAGGACGGCCGTCTCGACGACGCGCTCCAGCCGGGTCGACGGGTCGAGCAGCTCGCCGGTGACGGGGTGCGGGCCGTGCGGGACGATGTCGAGGACCTGGAACTTCACGGGCGTGCTCCTTGGGTGAGGGGTGCGAGGTCGTAGCCGAAGGCGAGCAACGTGCCGCCGTGGACCACCCGGGTCTCCCGGTCGGTCAGCCGGACGAAGCCCAGCCGCTGGTAGAGCGCGTGCGCGCCGGTCATCTGCGGGCCGGAGTTCATGACGACCCGGTCGAGGTCGCGCTGCCGGGCGAGCGCGATGACGTGCTCGGTGAGCAGCGCCCCGATCCCTCGCCGGCGGGCGGCGGGGTCGACCGCGAGCAGGCGGAAGTCGAGCTCGCCGGCACGCCCCAGCTCGGAGATGTGCCGGCCGGGCCGCGGGGTGGTGACCGTGCCGAGCAGCTCCCCCGTGGTCAGGTCCTCGGCCACCCAGACCTCGTGCTCGCGCGCCCGGGTGCCGACGTCCGCGAGCGACGCCCGGTAGTCGTCGGGAAGCTCGTAGTCGTGGCCGTAGGCGTCGACCGACAGCCGCCCGACGAGGTCGTGCTCGTCAGGCCCCACCAGGCGGATCCGCACCCCGCTCATGCGAAGTACCCCGTCACGTCCAGGACGCCGCCGGCTTCCTCGAAGTCCTGCCGGACCGCCGCACGCAGGGTCGGGTCGGCCAGGTAGTCCAGCGCGGTGAGCGCGAGCCCCACGGCGCCGTCGATCGCGGCCGAGTCGCCGCGCGGCCCGCCGGCCGCGTCGGCGAACTCGCGGGTGTGCAGCGCGACGTCCGGGCCGCTCACGGCGATCATCGGGTGGATGCCCGGCAGGCGGACGCTCACGTTCCCGAAGTCGGTCGAGGCCGCGAGGATCTCGGGCACCACGCCGCCCGCGAGGACGGTGCGGCCCTGGCCCGCCTGGTGCACCGCCCAGCGCTCGGCGAGCGGTCCGTTGGTACGCACCGGCAGCGTGAACGGCGCGGCGTCCCACACGAGCTCGGCCGTCGTGCCGGTGGCCAGCGCGGCTCCCCGGGCGATGTCCGCGAGACGCTCCGACAGGTCCTTGAGCGTGGCCGGGCTCGCCGACCGCACGTAGTACTCGACGGTCGCCCGCTCGGGCACGACGCTCGGCCGGGTGCCGCCCTCCAGCACCACGCCGTGCACGCGGTCGCTCGGCGGGAGGTGCTGACGCAGCATCGCGACGGCCTGGTAGTTCAACGCCACGGCGTCCAGAGCGTTGCGGCCCATGAACGGGCTGGCCGACGCGTGCGCGGCAACCCCGCGGTACGTCACGCGGAGCTGCCGCCGGCCGAGGAACGGGTGGTCGACGACGTCGTAGCCGAACGGGTGGACCATGATCGCGGCGTCGACCCCCGCGAAGAACCCGTTGCGCGCCAGGATCTCCTTGCCCGAGCTGCCCTCCTCCGCGGGCGTGCCCAGCAGCAGCACCCGGCCGGGCAGCTCGAGCCCGTCCGCGACAGCCTGCCGCAGCGCGAGGAACGCTCCCGCCGCCGCGCCCACGATCAGGTGATGGCCGCACGCGTGACCGAGGCCGGGCAGGGCGTCGTACTCGGCGAGGATCGCGATCGTCGGGCCGGCCTCCGCGCGCGGCGCGCCGTCGTCGGGTCCGTCGGCGGTCAGGCCGGCCCGCAGCGACGTCGACAACCCGTGCGAGCCCACCGTGGAGGGCACGCCGTGCCGGCCCAGCAGGTCCGCGACCGTGGCGACCGAGCGGACCTCGCGGAACGCCTCCTCCGGGTGCGCGTGGATCGCGTGGGCCACGTCGAGCACGTCCGACTCCCCCGCCTTCGCCGCCGCCCGCACGCGGGCGCGCGCGGGCTCGTCGGCGCCCGCGAACGGCGAGGTCAGCGGCACGAACGAGGCGCGACGTCGCTCGGTGAGCGCACGGAGCTCGTCGAGGAACGCGGTGGACGGGGTGGTCATCCGACGGGCGCCTCGGCCGGCAGCCCGGCGTCCTTCCACGCGGGGAAGCCGCCCTCGACGTGGACGACGTCGGTGAAGCCCCTGGCCCGGAGCTCGGCGGCGACCGGCCCGGACCCGCGCACCGAGCCGCAGACGACCACGATCGGCGTGTCCAGGGACACGACGGGCGCGTGCCTGGTGGCGGCGGTGAGGTCGAACTCCTCCTCGATCGCGTACCGGTCGGCGACCGTCGCGCCGGGGATGGCGCCCGTGCGGGAGCGCCCGAGCTCGCTGCGCACGTCGACGAGGAAGGCGCCCGCGGCCACGCGCTCGGCGGCCTCCGTCGGGCTCACCACGGGCGCCAGGGCCGCGGCCTCCTCGAGGCTCAGGTGCTCGGCCGGCGCGCCGGCGCGGGAGGTGGTGTCGGTCATGGTCGGTCTCCTCTGGCAGGGCGAGGGCCGTGCGCTGGTCAGCGCGGCGCTGGAGGGTCCGGCGCGGCCGACCGAGATGTCAACGATCACTCCCGCGTTCTCACATTCCGGGATACGGGCGCCGTGTCCATCTACTGAGACGTCCGACAGGACCGTTGACGACGGCGGACGGCGTGCCTACCTTCGCCGCGGTCTCGAGCCCCGACGTCAAACCCTGGTTGGTCGGGCAGCAACCCTTCGCGTGACGGGGTGCTCCAGGTGACGACCCGGCACGGCGCCCGCCGTGCAAGCACAGACCCGTCGGACCCGGTCCGGCAGATCGAGGACCTCCGATGCACGCCTCCTTCCGGGACGTGAGATGAACCGCTACGTCGCCACCCGCCTCGGGCAGGCGGTCCTGGTGCTCTGGGCCGCCTGGTCGGTGGCGTTCGTCGTGCTCTACGCGCTGCCCGGCGACCCCGTCTCGCTCATGTACGGGGGCGAGTCGTCCGACGTCACGCCCGAGCAGCTGGACGCGCTGCGGGCGCAGTACGGGCTGGACCAGCCGCTGCCCGTGCAGTACGTGACGCAGCTGGGCGCCCTGCTGCGCGGCGACCTCGGCACGTCCGTCGTCCTGCACCGGCCCGTGGCGGCGCTGATCGCCGAGGCGATCCCGCCCACGGCCGCCATCGCCGGCGCGGCGTTCGTGCTGGCGCTGGTGCTGGGCGGCGGGCTGGCGGTCGTCGCCACCCTTGCCCGCAGCCGTGGCCTGGCCAACGCGCTGCTGGGCCTCCCGCCGCTCGGCGTCGCCATCCCGTCCTTCTGGTTCGGTCTGATGCTCGTGCAGTGGTTCTCGTTCGCGAACCCGATCTTCCCGGCCGTGGGCAACAAGGGGTTCGCCTCGATCGTGCTGCCCGCCGTGACCCTCGCGGTGCCGACCGCCGCGCTCATCGCGCAGATGCTCTCCCGCTCCCTGCGGCACACCCTGGGCCAGCCGTACGTCGACACCGCGCGCGCCAAGGGCGCCGGACCGGGGCGCGTGCACTTCCGGCACGCGCTGCGCAACGCCTCGCTGCCCGCGCTCACGGTGGTCGGCCTGGTCATCGGCGAGCTCCTCGCGGGCGCGGTGGTCACCGAGACCGTGTTCTCCCGCGCCGGGATCGGCCGACTCACCGCCACCTCGGTCGGCGCCCAGGACATCCCCGTGGTGCAGGGCATCGTGCTCTTCGCCGCCGCCGTGTTCGTGCTGGTCAACCTCGCGGTCGACCTGCTGTACCCGCTGCTCGACCCGAGGATCGTCCGGCGGTCGCGGCAGCCGAGGCCCGCCGCGGCGCCCGCCGAGGCCGCGCCGGCCCGCCGGCCCGTGACGGCGGGGGTGTGAGATGACCGACGTCCTCGACCAGAGGCCGGCAGCCGACGACTTCGCCGCCACCTCGGCCGACCGCCTGGCGGACGCGCTGCGCGACCGGCAGGACGCCGCGACCCCCGGACGGCTCGCCTGGGTGGGCGAGCTCGCGCACCGGCCCGGGCTGCTGCTCGCCATCGCCTGGCTCGCCCTCGTGCTGGTGGCCGCGTTCGTGCCGCAGGTGCTCGCCCCCGGCGACCCGCTCACGGGCGTGCCGGCCGACAAGCTGCAGGCACCGTCGGCGGCGCACTGGTTCGGCACCGACCAGCTGGGCCGCGACCTGTACACGCGGGTGGTGCACGGCACGCAGCTGACCCTCGAGGCCGCGCTCGTCGCCGTCGGGGTCGGCCTGCTGGTCGGCGCGCTCGTCGGCCTGGTGGCCGGCTTCGTCGGCGGCCTGTTCGACGATGTCGTGATGCGCGCGGTCGACGTGCTGCTGTCCATCCCGGCGCTCCTGCTCTCGCTCGCGCTCATCACGGCGCTCGGCTTCGGCACCGTCAAGGTCGCGATCGCCGTCGGCCTGGCCAGCGTTGCCACGGTCGCGCGCATCATGCGCTCCGAGGTGCTGCGGGTGCGGTCCTCGGTGTACGTGGAGGCCGCGCACGCGGGCGGCAGCCGGTGGTGGTCCGTCCTGTTCCGCCACGTGCTGCCCAACGCCGCCGGGCCCGTGGTGGTCCTGGCCGCCCTCCAGCTCGGGGCGGCGATCCTGGCCGTGTCGGCCCTGAGCTTCCTCGGCTATGGCGCCCCGCCGCCCGCGCCGGAATGGGGTGCGCTCGTGTCCGGAGGCCGCGACTACCTGCGGACGTCCTGGTGGCTGACGACGCTGCCCGGCCTGACCATCGCCGTCAGCGTGCTGGCCGCCGGCCGGATCTCCCGTGCCCTCGACCGCCCGGACGGAGGTGCGGCATGAGCGAGCGCCTGCTCACCGTCACCGACCTCGCGGTCGCCTACCAGGCCCGCCGCGGGACGGTCCGCGCGGTCCGGGACGTGTCGCTGCACGTCGACGCGGGCGAGACGGTCGCCGTGGTAGGTGAGTCCGGGTCCGGCAAGTCGACCACCGCCGCGGCCGTGGTCCGGCTGCTCGCCCCCGCCGCCGTCATCGACCACGGCAGCATCGACCTGCTGGGCCACGACATGGCGCGCGCCTCGCAGCGCGAGCTGCGCACCGTCCGCGGCCTGCTCGTCGGGCTGGTCCCGCAGGACCCGACCGTCTCGCTCAACCCCGTCACCCGCGTGGGCGAGCAGGTGGCCGAGGTGCTGCGCATCCACGGCCTCGCCGACCGCAGGAACGCCGCCATCGAGGCCGTCGAGGCCCTCCGCCGGGCTGGGCTGAGCGACCCGGAGGTCCGGGCCCGGCAGTACCCGCACGAGCTGTCCGGCGGCATGCGGCAGCGCGTGCTCATCGCCATCGCGCTCGCGGCGCAGCCACGCCTGCTGGTGGCCGACGAGCCGACGAGCGCGCTCGACGTCACCGTGCAGCGCCAGATCCTCGACCACCTCGAGCAGCTGACGACCGGGACCGGGACGGGCGTGCTCCTCATCACGCACGACCTCGGCGTCGCCGCGGACCGCGCGGACCGGATCGTCGTCATGTCCCAGGGGCGGGTGGTCGAGGAGGGCACGCCCGACCAGGTGCTCGGCTCGCCGAGCGACCCCTACACCCGCGCGCTGCTGGCCGCGGCGCCGAGCCTGCGCGGGGCGCGCCCGATCGCCGCGCCTGTGCCACCCACGGCCGTGCCCGCGCTCGAGGTCCGGCACCTCAGCAAGGAGTTCGCTCTCCCCCGGTCCGCCGGCGGCGGCACGCTGCGGGCGGTGGACGACGTCTCGTTCGTGCTCCCCCGGGGCCGCACCCTTGCGCTGGTCGGCGAGTCCGGCTCGGGCAAGTCGACCACCGCGCGGCTCGCGCTGCGGCTGACCGACGCCACCGCGGGCTCGGTCCTGGTGGACGGGGCGGACGTCACGCACACCCGCGGAGCGGCCCTGCGTCTGCTGCGCCGGCGGATGCAGGTGGTCTACCAGAACCCGTACGCGTCTCTCGACCCCCGCTACCCGGTCCAGCGGATCATCACGGAGCCGCTGCAGGCGTTCGGCGTCGGGTCGCGCGCGGAGCGCGCCGCCCGCGCCGCCGAGCTGCTCGACGTCGTCGCGCTGCCCCGCACCGTGCTGCACCGGCGACCCGCGGAGCTGTCCGGCGGGCAGCGCCAGCGCGTGGCCATCGCCCGGGCCCTCGCGCTGAACCCGGAGCTGGTCGTGCTCGACGAGCCCGTGTCCGCGCTCGACGTCTCCGTCCAGGCGCAGATCCTCGACCTGCTGGCCCACCTGCAGTCCGAGCTCGGGCTGAGCTACCTGTTCATCTCCCACGACCTGGCGGTCGTCCGGCAGGTGGCCCACGAGGTCGCCGTCCTGCAGCGCGGCCGGGTGGTCGAGCAGGGCGAGGTCGAGGCCGTGTTCGCCCAACCCACCGACCCGTACACCGCTGAGCTGCTCTCCGCGATCCCCGGGGCGCGCGTGCGCACGGGCGAAGGGGGTGCGTCGTGACCTCCTGTCGACGTGACTGAGCCTGCCGGTCCAACTAGCACCCCGTCACCCACCCTCAGCAAGGAGCACCACCCATGTCTGTCCGACGACCCTCGCGCCGTCACGCCGGCCTCCTCGCCGGCCTCGCCACCACCGGCCTCCTCCTCGCCGCCTGCTCGTCGGGCGGGCCGGAGGCCTCGGAGACCTCGTCCGCGTCCGCCGCCGAGGCGGTCGACGGCGGCGACCTGACGTTCGCCATCGGCAACGACCCGATCTCGATCAACCCCGCCGGCATCGGCTCGGGCAACGACACCCTGTACGTGACCCGGCAGCTGGTGGACTCCCTGCTCTGGCAGGACCCCGCCGACGGCTCGCTGCGGCCGTGGCTGGCCACGGCGTGGGAGGCGAACGCCGACTCGACGCAGTTCACGTTCACGCTGCGCGACGACGTCACCTTCTCCGACGGCACGCCGTTCACCGCCGAGTCCGTCAAGAAGAACTTCGACGACTCGGTCGCTGCCGGGGCGAAGAGCTCCGCCGCCGCGAACTTCCTCGGCTACGCCGGCACCACGGTGGTCGACCCGACCCACGTCACCGTCGCCTTCGCGGCCCCGAACTCGGCGTTCCCGCAGGCCACCTCGACGGTCGCGCTCGGCTTCCTCGCCGACTCGACGCTCGCCCTCCCGTTCGACGACCGCGCGAGCGGCACGGGCGTCGTCGGGACCGGCCCGTTCACGCTGGACCACTACACCAAGGACACCGAGACGGTGCTCACGGCCCGCGACGACTACGCATGGGGACCGCAGGGGCGCGAGAACACCGGCAGGGCCCACCTGGACAGCGTGACGTTCCAGGTGATCCCCGAGGCGGGCGTGCGCACCGGCGCGCTGACCTCGGAGCAGGTCGACGTGATCGGGGGCGTCCAGCCGACTGACATCGAGACGCTGGAGTCGTCCGGCTTCGGCGTGGTCCACCGCGCCAACCCCGGCATCACCTTCGGCCTGACGTTCAACGAGGCGGGCGCGCTGGGTTCCGACCCCGCCGTGCGGGAGGCCATCGCGCTCACGGTGAACCCCACGGAGATCCGCGACACCGCCCTCAACGACGGGTTCGCGGTCGCACAGGGCCCCCTGGCCAGCACGACGCCCGGGGTCGCCGACCTCAGCAAGGAGCTGGTCACCGACCCGGAGAAGGCCGCGAGCGTGCTCGAGGACGACGGCTGGGCCAAGGGCGCGGACGGCATCTACGCGAAGGGCGGTACGCGGCTCGCGCCGGTCCTGGTGTGGATCACGAACTTCTCCCCCAACCAGACGTCCGTCGAGCTCGTCCAGCAGGAGCTCAAGGCCAACGGCATCGACGCCACCCTGTGGAGCGGCGCCGTCCCGGACTTCCAGGCCAAGCTCAAGGACGGGTCGTTCGACCTGGTCTGGGGCAACCTGAGCCGGGCCGACGGTGACGTGCTGCGCACGCAGTACTCGACCGCGGCGACCAACTTCTACCGGCTGGACGACCCGGAGCTCGAGGCCCTGCTGCAGGAGCAGCTGACCGTGAGCGACCCGACCGAGCGGGACGCCGTGCTGGCGGACGCCCAGGAGCGGCTGGTCACCGAGCACCACGTGATCCCGGTGCACGAGCTCACCACGTTCCTCGGGCTGAGCACCGACGTGCACGAGGTCGAGCTCGGCGCGGACTCCCGCCTCGACCAGCTCACGCAGGCCTGGCTCGGCAGCTGACACCACGCGACGTCCGCACTCCGGAGGGCGGGAGCCCCCTCGAGTGCGGACGTCGTGGTGGTCAGCGGCGGCGGCGGACCAGGACGAGGTCGTCGCGGTGGACCAGTTCGCGGTCGTAGCCCGGGCCCAGCGCCGCGCGCAGCTCGGACGTCGACCGACCCAGCAGCGGCGGGACCTCCTCGGCGTCGTACGAGACGAGGCCTCGGGCCACGAGGACGCCGTCCGGCCCGACGAGCTCGACCGGGTCGCCGGCCTCGAACGTGCCCTCCACGCCGGTGACGCCGGCGGGCAGCAACGAGGTCCCCCGCTCGAGCACCGCCCGGACCGCGCCGGCGTCGAGCACCAGCCGTCCGCGGGTGTTCGCGGCATGAGCGAGCCACAGCCGGCGGATGGACGTGCGGCGGCCCGTTGCGGTGAACCAGGTGCCGACGTCCTCGCCGGCGAGCGCCTGCGCCGCCTGGGCCGCGGAGGTGAGCACCACGGGGACCCCGGACTGCGTCGCGATGGCGACCGACTCCAGCTTGGTCACCATCCCGCCGGTGCCCACCGCGCTCCCCCGCGAGGCGACGTCGATCCCCTCGAGGTCCTGCGCGTGGACGACCGACGCGATCCGTCGGGACCCGTCGCGCGACGGCGGGCCCGTGTAGAGCGAGTCCACGTCGCTGAGCAGCAGGAGCGCGTCCGCGTGCACGAGGTGGGAGACCAGGGCGGCGAGGCGGTCGTTGTCCCCGAACCGGATCTCGTCCGTGGCCACGGCGTCGTTCTCGTTGATGACAGGCACGATCCCGAGGTCGAGCAGCCGCGTGAGCGCCCGGTGCGCGTTGCGGTAGTGCACGCGCCGCACGGTGTCGTCGGCGGTGAGCAGGACCTGACCCACCCGCAGGCCGTGCCGCGCGAACGCTGCCGTGTAGTGCGCGACGAGCAGCCCCTGCCCCACCGACGCCGCCGCCTGCTGCGTCGCGAGGTCCTTGGGGCGGGCCGCCAGCCCGAGCGGGCCCAGGCCCGCCGCGATCGCGCCGGAGGACACCAGCACGACCTGCCCGCCGGCCTCGCGCCGCGCGGCGAGCACGTCGACCAGCGCGTTCAGGCGCTCCGGCGCGAGCCGGCCGTCGGGCGCGGTCAGCGAGGACGAGCCGATCTTGACGACCACCCGGGACGCCGAGACCAGCTGCTGGCGGTCCTGCAGGGCGTCGGCGGTCACGTGCGGCATTCTGCCCCGTGGCGCGCGGACGTCACGCGGATATCCGCTGGCCGGACCTCAGTCCTTCGCCGCGTCCGTCCAGACCCCGGCCTCGCGCTCGGTCCACAGCTCCTCGCGCGCCTCGGTCTTGGCGTCCATGCGCTCCTTGTACTCCTGGCGCTTCTCGCCGCGCGTCGGCCGCGAGTGGTCCTCGAGCCGCAGGTCGACGCCGCGCGGGCCGCCGAGGAACTCGGAGCCGGTCATGAGCGTCGGCTCCCAGTCGAAGACGACCGCGTTGTGCTCGGGGCCGATGCGCACCTCGTCACCCGCGACCGCACCCGCGGCGAACAGCCGGTCCTCGACGCCGAGCCGGGCCAGCCGGTCCGCGAGATAGCCGACGGCCTCGTCGTTGGAGAAGTCCGTCTGGCGCACCCAGCGCTCGGGCTTCTCGCCGCGCACCCAGAAGTACACGCCCTGGCCCTCGACCTCGCGGCGCGTCACCGTGAACCCGGCGTCGTCGACGGCCTTGGGACGCAGCACGATGCGCGTCGCCTCGGGCGCGGGGGCGTCGCGACGAGCCTTGTCGACGATCTCGCCCAGCGCGAAGGTCAGCGGGCGCAGCCCCTCGTGGCTGGCCGTGGACACCTCGAACACGCGGAACCCGCGGGCCTCGAGGTCGGGCTTGA
This sequence comes from Cellulomonas sp. P4_D11, assembly GCF_056401915.1. Lineage (NCBI taxonomy): Bacteria > Bacillati > Actinomycetota > Actinomycetes > Micrococcales > Cellulomonadaceae > Cellulomonas > Cellulomonas sp. P4_D11. The sequence goes on from NZ_JBFUIK010000049.1 coordinate 13,809, forward strand.
CCAGCTCGGCCAGCTCGCGCGCCTCGGGGACGTCGATCTTGTTGAGCACGACGATCTGCGGGCGCTCCAGGAGCGGGACGCGGCCACCCTCGATGGACAGGTCGCCGGCGTAGGTCCGCAGCTCGACCTCGATGTCCTCGAGGTCCGACAGGGGGTCGCGGTCGGGCTCGAGGGTCGCGCAGTCGAGCACGTGGACGATGACCGCGCAGCGCTCGATGTGCCGCAGGAACTCCAGGCCGAGCCCGCGCCCCTCGGACGCGCCGGGGATGAGCCCGGGCACGTCGGCGACGGTGTAGCGCGCGCCGCCGGCCTGCACCACGCCGAGGTTGGGCACCAGGGTGGTGAACGGGTAGTCGGCGATCTTGGGGCGGGCCGCCGAGATCGCGGCGACCAGGCTGGACTTGCCGGCGCTGGGGTACCCGACCAGGGCGACGTCGGCGATGGTCTTGAGCTCGAGGACGATGTCCTGCGTGTCGCCCGGCTCGCCCAGGAGCGCGAAGCCCGGAGCCTTGCGGCGCTGCGAGGCGAGCGCGGCGTTGCCGAGCCCCCCGCGACCGCCGGCGGCTGCGACGTACTGGGCGCCGACGCCGACAAGGTCCGCGAGCACCGTGCCGTCGGGCGCCTTGACGACCGTGCCGTCGGGGACGCCCAGGACCAGGTCCCCGCCGGTCGAGCCCGAGCGGTGGTCGCCCATGCCCTGCGTGCCGGACGGCGCGTGCCGGTGCGGTGAGTGGTGGTAGTCGAGCAGCGTGGTGACCTGCGGGTCGACCTCGATGATCACCGAGCCACCGTTGCCGCCGTTGCCCCCGTCAGGGCCGGCGAGCGGCTTGAACTTCTCCCGGTGGATGGACGCGCAACCGTGCCCACCGTCACCGCCGGTCGCGTGCAGCACGACCCGGTCGACGAATGTCACCACGGCTGAACCTCCCTTGCCATTGCTACTTCTCGATACTCACACGCAGAAGGGGCGCACCGCACCGGTGCGCCCCTCCCACGAATGACCCGCCGCGAACCGTTGTCGCGGCGTCATGAATCTCAGACCTCGGCCGCCACGACGATGTCGATGACCTTGCGGCCACGGCGCGTCCCGAAGGTCACGGCGCCCGGGGCGAGGGCGAACAGGGTGTCGTCGCCGCCACGGCCGACGTTCACGCCGGGGTGGAAGTGCGTGCCGCGCTGGCGGACGATGATCTCGCCGGCCTTGACGACCTGGCCACCGAAGCGCTTGACGCCCAGGCGCTGGGCGTTCGAGTCGCGGCCGTTGCGCGAGGAGCTCGCGCCCTTCTTGTGTGCCATGACGAACCTGCTTTCGTGCTCAGAGAATGGGGGGCTGCCTGCGGCCGGACGGCCGACGGCGCGAGATCAGGAGATGCCGGTGACCTTGAGGCGGGTCAGCTTCTGGCGGTGACCCTGGCGCTTGCGGTAGCCGGTCTTGTTCTTGTACTTGAGGATGTCGATCTTGGGACCCTTCTCGTCCCGCACGACCTCCGCCGTCACCGTCACCTTGGCCAGGGCCTTGGCGTCGGTGGTGACCTTCTCGCCGTCGACGAGGAGCAGGGCGGGCAGCTCGACGGTCGAGCCGGCCTGCGCAGCGAGGCGGTCCACGACGACGACGTCGCCCACCGCGACCTTCTCCTGGCGGCCGCCAGCCTTCACGATCGCGTACACCACGTTGCTGCTCATCTCTGCTCGTCGAACTGCTTGTCAACTGCTAGTCGAAAGTGTCGGTGCCCACCTGCGCCCGCGCACATCCCGTTGCGACCGGAGGTGACCGGTGCCCGTGGGGGTTCGCGTCGGCGCCGCTTCGGCGGCACACATGATCAGCGCGCACACGACGCGCCGACGTTCTAGGGTACGGACCCCACGCCGCAGGGTCAAACCTGCCGGGCGCGGCGCGGGGTCGACGTGACCTAACGCACGTGCCTACCGTTCACCGTCGCCGGTGGGTGCCTCGGAACCGTCCTCCGCCTGCTCCGCCTCGGCCGGCTCGCCGTCCTGCGCGGGCTCGTCGTCCTCGGCACCGACGGTCGCGAAGACGTCGGCCGGGACGGCCGTCAGCTCCAGCTGCTCGTCGTCGCGCACGTCGTCCGCGTCGCGAGCGGCAAACTCCGCGAGCACGTCGAGCGCGGCGGACGTGGGCGACGACGAGGGAAGGAGCTCCTCGGCGGCCTGCTCCGCCGACGCGTCGTCGACGGCCGGGGCCGTGGCGACCGGGGCGTGGTGCTCGTGGTCGTGCTCGTGCGCGTGCGCGGCGGCGGCCGCGATCGTCGCCAGGGTCGCCTTGACGGCCTCGCGCGCCTCGGGCAGGACGGGCACGCCGGCGTGCGGCGCGTGCGTCACCGGCTCCTTGGCGCCACCGCGCTTGCGACGCGACCGCGGGGCGTTGCCCTCGGTGGCGACGGGCTGCGGCTGCGGCGCGCCGGCGTCGGGGCGCTGGTTGTTCTTCTCGATCGGCTCCTCGTGCACGATGAAGCCGCGCCCGTGGCAGTGCTCGCACGTCTCGCTGAACGCCTCGACCAGGCCCTGGCCCACGCGCTTGCGGGTCATCTGCACCAGGCCGAGCGACGTGACCTCGGCGACCTGGTGCTTGGTCCGGTCGCGGCCCAGGCACTCGACCAGGCGGCGGAGCACGAGGTCGCGGTTCGACTCGAGCACCATGTCGATGAAGTCGATGACGATGATGCCGCCGATGTCGCGCAGCCGGAGCTGGCGGACGATCTCCTCGGCGGCCTCGAGGTTGTTGCGCGTGACCGTCTCCTCGAGCGTGCCGCCCGAGCCGGTGAACTTGCCGGTGTTGACGTCGACCACCGTCATGGCCTCGGTGCGGTCGATCACCAGCGAGCCGCCCGACGGGAGCCAGACCTTGCGGTCCATGCCCTTGGCCAGCTGCTCGTCGATGCGGTGCACCGCGAACACGTCGCTGTCGGACTCCCAGCGGGAGACCTTCTGCGCCAGGTCGGGGGCGAGCTCGTCGATGTAGGACGAGATCGTCGACCAGGCCTCGGCCCCCTCGACGATCAACGAGGAGAAGTCGTCGTTGAAGATGTCGCGGACCACGCGGATCGCCATGTCCGGCTCGCCCTGGAGCAGGGCCGGCGCCGACGCGGTCTTCGACTTCTTCTCGATGGCCTCCCACTGCCCCTGCAGGCGCGCGATGTCGGCGCGCAGCTCGTCCTCGCTCGCGCCCTCGGCCGCGGTGCGCACGATGACGCCCGCGGAGTCCGGGACGATCTCGCGCAGGATCCGCTTGAGGCGGTTGCGCTCGGTGTCGGGCAGCTTGCGGCTGATGCCGGTCATGCCGCCGCCGGGGACGTACACGAGGTAGCGGCCGGCCAGGGTGACCTGCGAGGTCAGGCGGGCACCCTTGTGGCCGATCGGGTCCTTGGTGACCTGCACCAGGACCGGGTCGCCGGACTTGAGGGCCTGCTCGATGCGACGCGCCGAGCCTCCCTCGAGGCCCGCGGCGTCCCAGTTGACCTCGCCGGCGTAGAGCACGGCGTTGCGGCCCTTGCCGACGTCGACGAACGCGGCCTCCATGCTGGGCAGCACGTTCTGGACGCGGCCGAGGTACACGTTGCCGACCATCGACGCCTGCGCCTGGTTCGACACGTAGTGCTCGACGAGCACGCCGTCCTCGAGGACCGCGATCTGGGTGCGAGCGTTCTTCTCCCGGACGATCATCGAGCGGTCGACGGACTCCCGGCGGGCCAGGAACTCGGACTCGGTGATGATCTGGCGACGACGGCCGGCGTCGCGGCCGTCCCGGCGACGCTGGCGCTTGGCCTCGAGGCGCGTGGAGCCGCGCAGCGCGGTGACCTCGTCGCTGGGCACGCGGGTGCGCGCCGCGCGGGGCTCGTTCTGCTCGCCCGGCTCACCGCGCGAGGACCCGCGACGGCGACGGCGACGGCGGCGGCTCGAGCCGTCGCCCTCCTCCGCGGCGTCGTCGGTGTCGGACTCGGGCTCGGCCTCGGTGCCCTCGTCGGGCTCGTCGTCGTTCTCGTCGGACTCGTCGGCGGAGCCGGTGGCGTCCGTACGGCTGCGGCGACCGCGGCCTCCGCGGCGACGACGGCGACGCGGCTGGCCGGCGACGGCGTCATCCTCGGCCGACACGTCCTCGTCACCCTGCTCCTCGTCGGCGGAGTCCTGCTCGACGGCGGCGTCGACGATGTCCTCGACGACGACCTCCTCCTCCTCGACCGGCGCGGCGTCCCCGCTGCGGCCGCGGCGACCGCGGCGGCGCGAACCGCGCGACGGTGCGGCCGTCTCGGTCTCCGGCACGTCGGTCGCCTCGACCGGCGCCTCGTCGGGCTCGGCGGTGGCCTGGGCGGCCTCGTGCTCGGCGCGGTGGGCGGCCTCGGAGATCTCCTCCGGGGAACCGGTGCTGGCCTGCGCACGGCGGCGACGCGGACGGGCCGCGGACGGGTCGGGGGCCTGGAAGAGCAGCGCGGTGGTCGCGAAGCGCGGGCCGGTCGACGTGCTGCTCGTGGTGGCGTTGGGCTCCACGGCGGTCTCCGCGGCCGGCACGGTCGCGGCCAGCTCGGCGAGGACGTCGAGGGTGGGGGCCGCCTCGGTGGCGTCGTCCTCCTCGTCCTCGGCGGGCTCGGCCGGGGGCTCGGGCTCGGGAGCCGGCTCGGGCGCGGCGGCGGCGCGGCTGCCGGACCGGCGGCGACGCGGCGCGGCCGTGGCGGCGGGCTCGTCGGCGGCGGGGGCG
>NZ_JBFUIK010000050.1:0-17572 GCF_056401915.1 Cellulomonas sp. P4_D11
GCCCCGACGTCCGCACCCACGTCGGCAGCGACGCGCGGGCCCGCCGCGACTCGGGGCGGCTCCGCGCGCCAGCAGGGCGAGTCCTCGGGCGAGGCGCCGTCCGCGAGCAGCTCGGCCAGTGCCGGGGCGCTCACGGGTGCCCGGCTGACGCCGCCCCCGTCGACGTCGTCGTCCCAGCCGCTCCCGACGCTCGACGACCTCCTCGCCGCGCGGCACCCCGCCGCGTCCGTGGGCCCCGCTGAGCACGGATGGCGCGCGGGCGTCCGACGCGTGACCTTCGGCGGCATCTCCCCGGGCCCCGGCCGCGTGGAGCGCCGTCGTCGCATCGCGTCGGCCTCCGTGCGACGCACCCTGGACGGGCCGAAGACGATCGTCGTGATCAACCCCAAGGGTGGGGCGCACAAGACGACCGCGACGATGCTGCTCGCCGCGACGTTCGGGCTGCAGCGCGGCGGGTACACGCTCGCGTGGGACAACAACGAGACCCGCGGCACGCTCGGCTGGCGCTCGTCGCACGCCGACCACACCCGAACCGCCGTCGACCTCCTCAACGCGCTGCCCGCCCTCGGGACCGAGGGCACCGTCCGGATCGGCGACCTCGACGGGTTCGTGCGGACGCAGCCCAGCGAGCAGTTCGACGTCCTCGCATCGGACGAGAACTCGGCCTCGGCGTCGTCCGTCGACGCCGACTCGTTCACGTCGCTGCACCAGGTGCTCTCGCGCTTCTACCGGGTCCTGGTGATCGACACCGGGAACAACATGCGCGCCTCGAACTGGCAGGCCGCCGTCGCCGCCGCCGACCAGATCGTCGTCGTCTCGACCGTGCGCGAAGACACGGCACAGTCGGCCGCCTGGGCTCTCGACGCGCTCCGCGCGACCGGTCACGACGAGGCCGTGCGCCGCGCGGTGACCGTGCTCTCGGCGCCGGAACCGAAGGTCGACAAGGACCTGCAGAAGCGACTCAGGTCCCACTTCGGGGCGCTGACACGTGCGGTGATCGACGTACCGCACGACAAGGCCCTCGTCGCGGGCGGCCCCATCGACTACGAGGCGTTGAACACCACGACCCGCGATGCCTGGCTCCGCGTCACCGCGGTGGTCGCCGACGGCCTCTGAGGCCCTCGCCATCGTTCGCCGCCGCACGTCGGGTGTACGTCACCGCTCGACGAGTCGCGCCTGTCGCGATGTTTCTCGACGAGCAGTGCCGGCCGTCGCTTCTCGACCAGTCGTGCTTGTCATCGCTTCTCGACCAGTCGTGCCCGTCATCGCTCCTCGGCGAGCCGAGCTAGCCATCGTTTGTGGACCAGTCGTGCTGGTCGTCGCTCCTCGGCGAGCTCAAGCGCTCGACAGAACCTAGAACGGCGGCGGTCCCGGGTCTGGTGCGTGCACGGGCAGGACCACTGCGCGACGCCTGCGTCGCCGACCGGTGCGCTCGACCGCGCCATCGTTTCCGGGAACGACGAGGTAGCGCACCCCGGCAGGTGTGACCCACTCGAACTTCCCCGGGCTCGGTTGGGTGAGCCGGTGGCCGCCCTCGGTCTTGAGCCGATGATCGCGTCGGCACACCGGGCCGAGATTGCCGGCTGAGGTCGTCCCGCCGCGGCCGGCGGGATCGCGAAACTCGATCGTGTGGTCGAGGTCGCACTGCTCAGCGCTGGCCGAGCAATGAGGTCGGACGCACTGCTTGTCGCGCTGACGGACATGGTCGGCCAGGTCGGCGGGTGGCCGGTACCGGGTCCTACCCACGTCGAGGACGGCGCCGCTGGTCGGGTCCGTCACCAGGCGCCGCCACACGCCGCCGCGAGCGAGGGCGCGAGCCTGCGCGGCCTGCAGCGGGCCGTAGCCGTCGAGCTCCGCGGGATCCTCGTCGAGACCGAGCAGCGTCGAGAGCGCCACGGTGACGTTGACCTGGATCCTCGGTCGGCGCACGCGCGGTGCCGGTGCGTCGTCCGTCGGCGAGTCGCCGGGCGTGCCCATGCTGGTGGAATCCGCGGGATGTCTGACCTGCGGCGCATGCGTGCATCCCGCGCGGCCCGTGAGGATGTCGACGAGCGTGTCGGCGCGCAGCTGGTCGAGCGTGCGCGGGTCGCCCGCCGACCGTGCCGTGCGCGCTGTGGCCTCGAGGAGGGTGTCGATCTCGACCGCCGACTCCGCGGGCAGGACGGCCCACATGCCCGCCATACCGTCCGGAAGTCGGCGCGGGCGGTCGACGCGCCTGTCTGTGCGAGCGGCGCGGTGGGGTGCGGCTGCGTCGGCGGGCGAGATAGCCAGGAGTACCCGCTCGACGTCGGATGCGAGCTGCCGCGGCGTCCGCAGGTCGGCCCGCGGCAGGACCTCGGCCTGGACGGCGTCGGCGAGGTCAGGTGCGGCGTTCCACAGCCGATCGATGAGGACCAGCGCCTTGGGCGTGTCGATCTCCCCTGCCGCCAGCGCGTCGGCGGTCGCCAGCATCGGGCCGTTGAGCGCGCGACCGTTGCGCACCATCTGGGCGCCGGCTCGGCGCGACCAGGCCAGACGCATCGCGATCTCGTCGCCGGCCGTGCACGACAGGTCCGTCCTCGCGGCCTGGTGCGGCCACGACGGGTTCATCGAGGCTCGATCCGCCAGCGACGCGGCCGCCCGGGCGGCGCCGAGGAACACCCAAGACGCGAGCCGCTGCCAGGCGGCGACCAGCTCGACGAGGCCTTCGTCGTCAAGCGCGTCTCGGTCGATCATCTGGAGGATCGCGGCCAGCTCCGGTCCCGCATCGGTGAGCTGCGCGTCGGTCGGGCTGTAGTCGGGCCGGGTCAGGAAGTCCTCCGCGTGCTCGACCACGTCGCCCGCGGCGATGTAGCGCTCGGGGTCGAGCATCGCGAGCGAGATCGGGCTCGCCAGCCACAGATCCCCGTCCGATGCCCAGTCCGGATCTGGACCCGATCGGGGTGCCCCCGCCGACGCCGTTGAACCGAGGTCCGTCAGCTCGCCATCCGCCGTAGTCCCCGAGTACGCGGAACCCACCCACCACGCTGCTTCGGTCGGGGCCGCCGCCTCGACGGGCAGCCAAGACTCGGCCCTAAGAGGCCGGGCGATCGTGGAGGAATCGAACATACGTACGAATCTATCGGACGCCACTGACACTCGGGGGTGGCGGGATGCGCCTGTGGAGGGGCGCCGCCCACCGAGGGGCTGAGGTCGGCTCAGTGTGTGCAAGGCGTGGTGCCGGCGAACCTCGGTGCGCTGCCCGGTGCCGCGCCGTGGCGCGCGTGTCTGTCAGCAAATATGGGGAACGACCAACCTGCGCACGACACGGCGTCGCGGTCGCGAGTGCGGTCGGGTTCGCGCGAGCCGCGCGAAAACGGCGTGCGCTTCCACGGAGCTCTCGGGCCGCTCGAATACAGATCCGATCAGTGGTGCAAGATCGCGTGCTCACGCGACAGAGTGCAGGTGTAGGCCTTCGCCCGACCACGAACACACCAGGAGCACTGTGCCGTCGCCGACACCGAGTACGCCCGACCTCGAGCCGGACGACCCGAGGCTCGACGAGCGCGCGAGTGTGTTCGACGACGACGACGACCGCGGCCACGAGGGCGAGGGTGCGACCGACCCGAGCCTCGGGAACGCGGCTGAGGCCGACGCGAGCGCCGGAGACGGGGACGCGACCGACCTGAGCCCCCGAGACGGTGCAGGGGCCGAGCAGGCCGCGGCCGGCCACGACCCGAGCCACGACGCCGCCTGGTTCGAGACCGTGGTCCGGGCGCACGCGTCGGCGGTGTACCGGTTCGTCGCGCGGCGGGCCGGCCGCGACGAGGCCGAGGACCTGACGGCGGACGTGCTCGCGGTCGCGTGGCGCCGGCGGGGTGACGTGCCGGACGGGGCGGAGCTGCCGTGGCTGTACCGGACGGCGGGCTTCGTCGTCGCGAACCATCGTCGCAAGGGTCGGCCCATCCCGGTGGGGGACGTCCCCGACGAGATCGACGCGGACGACCCGGCGGTGCGCGCGGTGCAGGACGAGCGGGTGCGTGAGGTGCTCGGTCGTCTGAGCGCGCGGGATCGCCAGATCCTGCTGCTCAACGCGTGGGAGGGCCTGACCGGCGATGCGCTGGCCGAGGTGCTCGGGATCGGTCGGGGTGGCGCGGACGCGGCGCTGAGCCGTGCACGTGCCCGGCTGCGCGAGGCGTGGGCGCTCGCCGAGGCCTGACGGGTCCGACCGCGGGTGGACCAGTGCGCGCCGACGAGCACGCGATCCGACGCGTCGCGGAGCTGAGCAAGCGCGACGGGGGTTGCGCGCGCCACGGGCTGCCGCATCGCCGATCACCGCGACGTGCAAGCCGCGCCGCGGTCGGGACATAGGTGGGGTAGAGAGCACCGCACCGACCCAGGAGGCAGGACCGTGGACGACCACACCGAGCACGAGACCCCCGACGCGACGACGCCCGACACCGACGTCGCGTTCGCCCGGCTCCAGGCCGCGGACCCGGCGGTCGGGAGCGAGCCCGACCTCGCCCGCCTCACGGCAGCCGTCTCGGAGCGCACGGGTGTCGACGTGACGAGCACGGCCGCCCCGGTCGACGAGCTCGCCGCGCGGCGCAACCGCCGCTCGCCCCGCTGGCTGCAGGTCGCGGCGGCGGTCGCGGGAGTCGCGATCATCGGCGGCGGCAGCTACGCGTACGGCCTCAACAACGCCCCGGAGACGGTGACCGCCGCGCCGGCGATCTCGCTGGACGGCGGTGGCCGCGACGCGGCGGCCCCGGAGGTGGCGTCGGCGGCGGGCGGCGGCGTCGCAATGGACCAGTCGAAGATGATGTACCCCTGGTACGGCGGCCGCACGGTGTTCACTGCGAGCGGGCTGTCGACCGACGGTGGCTCGGGGAAGGCCTGGGGCTTCGACGCGGAGGGCGCGTTCTCGCAGGAGACGATCGTCGCGGCCGCGGCGGCTCTCGGGGTGTCCGGTCAGCCGCGGCAGGAGTACGGCTCGTGGTCCGTCGGCACCAACGACGGCACCGGACCGTCGGTGTCGCTCTCGCCGGACGGCCTCGCGAGCCTCTCCTACTACGACCCGACGCGGGACCCGTGGAGCTGCGGCAGCGTGACGACCGGCAAGGAGCCCGCGACGGACTCGGCGGCCGGCACGGCGGACTCCCCGGTCGGCCCGGACCGGCCGGACTGCACGACGGCGGCCGCGGCACCGACGGGCGACGCCGCGATCGCACAGGCCAAGGACATCCTCGCGGCGGTCGGCGTCGACACGGACGCCTACCAGTACGAGGCGTCCACCGACCCGAGCAGCCCGCAGGTCACCAACGTCACGGCCAGCCAGGTGGTCGACGGTCAGCAGACCGGCGTCACCGCGAGCGTCACGGTGGTCGCCGACGGCGTCCAGTCGCTGTACGCGCCGCTCGCGCCGATGGTCGAGCTGGGCTCGTACGACGTCGTCAGCCCGACCGAGGCCGTCGCGCGGCTGGGCGACCCGCGGTTCGGCGTCTCGGGCGGGGGTGGCGTGATGCCGCTCGCGGCCGAGGGCATGCGCACCGCCGACGACTCCGTGGCGTCCGCGCCGTCCGACCCGACCGTGCCCGCCACCCCGACCGCCGGCAGCCCGCTGGCCTGGCCGGTCCAGCAGGTCACTCTGGTCTCCGCCCGCCTGGGGGTCGCCCTGACCACGTTGCCGACGGGGGCGTCGGTGCTGGTCCCGACCTACGAGCTCGCCGACTCCGACGGCGTCACGTGGAGCGTCATCGCGGTCGTGGACGACCAGCTGGACTTCGCGCCCGTCGGCTGACGGGCGAGCGGGAGCCTGGTCACAGAGCACGAAGGCCGGCCGGCGTCGGAGGGACGCCGACCGGCCTTCGTCATGCCCGGCGGCCGACGAGGGGCCTGACCGCCGGCGGGTGTGCGTGCGAGCGTGCGAGCCTCAGGCGCTCACGTAGCAGTACAGCGTGTCGCCGCGCTCGCGCGCCCCTCGGGCGAGGTCGGCGAGGCGGGCGAGGAAGCCCGCGAGCGGCGCCGGGTCGGCCTCGCCCCAGAACTCCTCCGTCTGCGACCACGGCAGCGCCGCGGCGGCGAGGGTGTCCGGGTCCGCGTCGGAGAGCGCGGCGGTGAGGGTCGGCGTCAGGCGCACGACGAGCCGGTGCCCGCCGTCCCGCTCGGCGACGACGTTGCCCTCCTCGAGGCCCTCGATCACGTCGTCGTAGGTACGCCCCGTGAGGATCTCCTCGAGGGTCGCCAGCTGGACGACCGGCTCGATCCCGCCGCCGTCGACGGTGGGGTAGGCCACCGCCGCCCCGGCGGGCGCGCGGACCGGCTCCGCCTTGTGACGGAAGAGTCCGCGCTTCGTCGGCACCGGCGCGCCGGTCGCGTCGGCTGGGCCGCCGAGCCGGTCGACGACGACGGCGGCCGCGGCGTCGGACGGAGCGGCGAAGTACTCGCACAGCAGGCTCATGGTGGCGATCCTGGCAGCGATCGCGACGCCGCGCGCAGGGTTCGGGCACGCGGGTCCGCCGCCCTCGTCGGCGGTTCCTGCCAGACTCGCCGCATGGCCGAACGCACCGAGAAGCTCCTGCTGCTGGACACCGCGTCCCTGTACTTCCGCGCGTACTTCGGGGTCCCCGAGTCGATCAAGGCGCCCGACGGCACACCGGTCAACGCGGTCCGCGGGCTGCTCGACATGATCGCGACGCTGGTCACGGTCCACCGGCCCACGCGCCTGGTCATGTGCTGGGACGACGACTGGCGGCCGCAGTTCCGGGTGGACGCCATCCCCTCGTACAAGGCCCACCGCGTGGCGGTCGAGGTGCCGGGGACCACCGGCGTCGAGGAGGTCCCCGACACCCTGTCGCCGCAGGTGCCGATCATCGTCGAGGTGCTCGCGGCGCTCGGTATCGCCCGGGTCGGCGTGCCGGGCTACGAGGCCGACGACGTCATCGGCACGCTCGTCGCGCGCGAGGTGGCCAAGAAGGACCCGGCCGCCGTCGACGTCATCACCGGCGACCGGGACCTGTTCCAGCTGGTCGACGACGAGGTCCCCGTCCGGGTGCTCTACACCATCCGCGGCATCCGGGACCTGACGGCCGTCGACCAGACGCTGCTGAAGGAGAAGTACGCGGTCTCGTCCGGCGCCGGCTACGCCGACATGGCCGTGCTGCGCGGGGACCCGAGCGACGGCCTGCCGGGCGTGCCCGGCATAGGCGAGAAGACGGCCGCGCAGCTGGTGCACCGGTACGGCTCGCTGCAGGGGATCCTCGCCGCGCGCGACGCGGGCGACCCGGGGCTCACGGTGACGCAGCGCCGGCGGCTGACCGAGGCTGCGCCGTACCTCGAGGTCGCCCCTGCGGTGGTCCGGGTGGCGCCCGACGCGCCCGTGGGGGACATCGACGACAGGCTGCCGCACGTCGTCGCGGACGCCGAGGCGCTCGTCGCCCTGGCCGAGCGGTGGGGGCTCTCGTCGAGCGTGAAGCGGGTGGTGGACGCGCTCGCCCTGGGGTGATCGCGTGTCCCTCGATCGGGTGAACTGCGCCGAACGGGTGGAAGTCGGACGTATCAGACATGGACAGGCGTCCTCCTGCTGGGACGTGCGTTACCGACCGGTAGCCACGACCCCGCCGGAGATCACCGGCACCGCGCCCCGACCCGGGGTCCCGATCGGAAAGGCACGTCCATGTCCTCCGTCCCCACCCTGACGTCCACGGGCAAGAAGCACCCCGCGGCCCGGACGTCGGCTCCCGTCCCGAGCAACACGTTCTCCCGGCCCGCCGCACCCGCCACCTCGGTGGTGGACCGGGCGGTCTCGGGCCTGGCGACCGTGCTGACCCGGCACTCGATCACCGCGCTGCGGATCAGCCTCGGGCTCGTCTTCCTGGGCTTCGGTCTCCTGAAGTTCTTCCCGGGCATGAGCCCCGCGGCGGAGCTGGCCGAGCGCACGATCGGCACGCTGACCCTGGGCCACGTCGGCCCGACCGCGGCGCTGCTCCTCACCGCGACCATGGAGACCGTCATCGGGCTCACGCTGGTCACGGGCCTGTTCCTGCGCACCGGGCTGGTGATCCTGGCAGGCGCGCTGGTCGGCATCATGTCGCCGATCGTGCTCTTCTACGGCGAGCTCTTCCCCGCCGGCGGACCGACCCTCACGGGTCAGTACGTGGTCAAGGACATCGTCCTCGCCTGCGCGGGTGCGGTCGTCGGAGCCGCGGCGCTCGGCGCGCGACTCCGTCTCCCGCAGGAGTGAGCCGTCAGTCGTTCACGAAGACGTCGGGGCCTGCCTCGCGCCAGCCGTCCGCGGCGGCCGGGGCGGGCCCCGACGCTGCTACGACGAACATCGTGTCGTCGACGGCGATCCGGGCCGTCGGCGTCGCCGCCGCGCAGCTCACCAGCGGCAGCTCTCCCGACTGGACCGTCACCACGCAGAGCTTCCCGGAGACCCCGACCGCCGCGTAGTGCCGGCCCGTCGATGTCTCCGCGAGGAACCGGGTCGTGTGCGGATCCACGCCGAGGCCGGACAGGTCGTCGGACGACAACCGGTCGGTGGACGTCTGCTCGGCGGCGAACACCGGCAGCAGGCTCGACGCCTCGACGGCCGACCCGGCGGCCACGGGGCCCCCGCGCGCCCACACGAAGCCCACGACCACCAGGACGGCCGCGGCCGCCAGCACGACGGCGGTGAGCACGCCGGAACGGCGCCGTGCGGCATCGACTCCACGGAAGTCGTGGAACGCGTCGGTGAAGAGGTCCGTGTCGTCGAACGTCGTCATATCGTGCACATCGGCCGGAACGGCGGGTCACGTGAGCACTTGTGCACCGAATGACCCCGTTCGGGTGCAGCGACCACCCGCCGGCAGGGCAGAATCACCTCCCGTGATCACGGTCAGCACGGACGGCTCCTGCCTGCGCAACCCCGGCGGGGCGATCGGCTGGGCGTGGGCAAACCACGACGGCACCAGCGCCAGCGGCGGCCACGCGTCCGGCACCAACCAGATCGCCGAGCTCATGGCCGTCCTCGAGGCCGTCCGTGCCCACCCCGGCGACGAGCCGCTGGTGATCCAGGCCGACTCGCAGTACGCGATCAAGTGCTCGTCCGAGTGGGTGCACGGCTGGAAGCGCAAGGGCTGGCGCACGGCCGCCGGCGGACCCGTGCAGAACCTCGCGCTCATCCAGGCCATCGAGCAGGCCATCGCGGAACGGTCCGGTGCGGTGACGTTCGTCTGGGTGCGCGGCCACCGCGGCGACGAGTTCAACGAGCGTGCCGACGAGCTCGCGGGGATCGCGGCCCGCGGCGTGCGCGACGGCGCCCCGGCGAACGCGGCGCCGGTGCTGCCGGTGCCGGCGTCGACCCCGGTCCCGGCTGCCGCGCACGTCCGTGCCGCCGTCGTCGCCGAGCCGGACGTCCTCTTCTAGACCGCCCGGTCTCGTCGAGCCGCTCAGTGCGGCTGACGCTCCGAGGCCAGGATCGCGAGGGCCCCGCCGGCCGCCTCGTGGACGTACTCGGCCACCCAGCCGACGGGTGCCTCGCCCCAGCTCTTGGCGACCGCGGCCAACGGGAAGACCACCAGGTCGTGCTCCGGGTGCGTCAGCACCAGCTCGGGCGCGCCGTCGCCGTGCGCGGAGCCCCACACCAGCCCGGGCACGCGCTGCGCCACCAGGTCACCCACGGACACGCCGAACGCGTGCACCAGGGACTCGGGGTCGGTGCGGTCCGATGACTGCAGCCAGATCGCCTGGACCCGGTCGAACAGGTCGCCGAGCGACTGCGTGTCCACGGTGCCCGCGCACAGGCCGGTGATGATCTCGCGGTGCTGCGCGGTCCAGACGATCTCGGCGGCGTTCAGCGGTTCGACCCGCACGGAGCGGCTCTCGTCCGCGGGGGTGTGCGGGTGCGGCACCACCGACCCGTCGGACGGTCTCGCTGCGCGTCGGAACAATCCCATGCCCCTGGTATCGACCCCGCGGCGGCGGTGCTTGACCCGCACAGTGGCTGAATCGTCGCGGAGCGTCGCCGGACGCGCGAGGGCCGCGCCGACCGGGTGGTCGACGCGGCCCTCGGCTCGCTACCGGCTAGTGCCGGGTCAGTGCCTGACCACCAGCGCGTGGGCGGTGACGGTCGGGTAGTAGCCGCCGTCGCCCTGGTAGGTCGCGATGACCAGGCCGGAGTGCTGGACGGCCGGGAGGGTCACCTTCGCGACCCCGTCGGTCAGCGGCACGGTGGCCACCTTCTGCAGGCCGACCATCACGACGACCGAGCCGGTGGGCACCGGTGCACCCTTGGCGCCGGACACCTTGATGGTCACCACGGGCTTGGCGCCATGGGAGACCGTCCACGACGGGGTCGTCATCGAGGCCTTCGCCTGCACCTTGGTGACGGTGTACCACCGCTGGGCCTGCGAGCCGGCCACGTCGGCGTTGCCGCTGTAGACCGCCGTGAGGTGGTGGTTCCCGGACCTCAGGTTGCCCGGGATCACCACGTCGGCGACGCCCCGCAGGCCGGTCACGACGAGTGTGCCGGTGGCGACGGTGACCGCGCCGTCCTTGATCTCGACGGTGCCTGTCGGCGGTGCGGTCGCGCCCTTGACCACGATCGCTGCCTTCGTCGTCTGCCCGTAGGGGGCGGACGTGCGGGCCAGGGTGAACGTGGTGGTCGAGGTCGACTGGGCGATCTCGACCGTGACGGCCTCCGACGTGGACGGCGCGTAGGTGCTGCCCGCGTCCGGTACGAAGGCCGCGGTCAGCGAGTGCGACCCGACGCCGAGCTTCACCTTCACGGTCGCCTTGCCGTACGTGACGGCGGACGAGCCGATCGGGGTGGTCCCGTCGAGGAACGTGACCGTGCCGGTGGCCTCGGCCGGGGCGACGGTGGCCGTGAGCGTCTGCTCCTGGCCGGCCGACGTCCCGCCGGTGACCGCGAGGGTCGTGGTCGTCGGCGTCGCCGGCTCGCCCGTCTTCACCTGCACGACCGTGAAGGCGCCGGTGTCGCCGTAGCTGACCAGGCCGAGGTACGTCGTCCGGGGAGCGAGGTCAGCCCACGACGCCGTGTACGTCACCGGCACGCCCTGCACACCGGACAGCACCTCCGGGTCGAGCACCAGCGGCGCCCCACCCTCGAGCACCGAGGTGGCCGTGAGGTCCCACGCCACGCCGTCCTCCGCGTTGAAGACGTCCACGACGACCCGGTAGGTCGCCGCGTCGGGAGCCGGGATGTCGACCCGCTCGTCGCCCGAGGCTGTCGCCGACTGCCAGAGCGTGATCGGGTTCCCGGCGGCGTTGAGCTGGTAGACGAACAGGTCGAGGTCGGACGTCTCGTCGAGAGCGTCGAGGTCGAACCGGGCCAGCGCCGTGCCCTCCGGGACGGTGACGAGGTACTCCGCGCCGTCGCCCGTGGAACCCGAACCGCTGTGCTCGGTCTCGGTGCCCGTCGGGTCCGCCAGCAGCTCACCGGCGGAGAGGCCGGTGGTCGTCAGCGGGATGTCGCCCGTGAAGCCGGGCGTCACCTCGACCGGAACCGATCCCGTGACCCCTTCACCCTCCACGGAGTCCGGAGCCAGGATGGCGACGGGCTGGACGGCGACGGGGCTGCGCACGGCGGTCTCCCCCGAGGTCCACGTGAGCGAGCCGGTCGTGAACTCGTCGAGCGGTGCGTCGGTGCGAGTGAACGTCACGGTGAACGTCTTCGCCTCGCCGGCGGCCCCGAACGTCAGGGTCGACGGCTCGACCACCGTGTCGATGCCCGCGAGCCCCTGCACCGAGGAGGTGAAGGTGCCCGCCTGCGTCGACGTGACGGTGCGGGTGATCGTCTGGCTCGCCGTGAGGCTGCCGATGCCGATCGAGGCGAGGTTGAGGTCGCTCGCGTCGATCGGGTCGACGGGCACGCCGTAGCCCTGCCCACCGAGGTACGCGTACCAGTCGGGCAGGCCGTTGAGGTAGAGCAGACCCGGCTCGAAGAACTTCGTCGGGTCGACGTGCCCGGCGCCCTGGGCGAACGGGTCGGTGACCGCGTCGCCCTCGGCGTCGACCGTGTCGTACGCGGTCGTCATCATCGCGGACTTGATCTCGGAGGGCGCCGCGTTGGGCCGCTCGCCGAGGTACAGGGCCGCGAGGCCCGCGATGTGCGGGGACGCCATGGACGTGCCGCTGAGGAACTCGAACGTGGGCTCGGCGCCCTCGGCGTTGGCACCGGCGGCAAGGATGGACACGCCGGGAGCGGCGATGTCCGGCTTGATGATGTCGCTGCCGCCGGCCAGGATCGGGCCGCGCGAGGAGAAGCCGGCGACCTGGGGGACCGGCGGCGTCGTGCCGAGCTCGTTGCCGGTGGTGAAGGTCGCCGTGGCACCCGGGGTGGCCGCGTAGGCGACGACCGCGTCGTGGTAGACGTTGCTCAGGTGCACGGTCGGGACCGAGTGGAAGTCGGTGTCGATCGAGCCCGGCGTCACGTTGACCAGCACCATGCCGATGCCACCCACGCGCGCCACC
This sequence comes from Cellulomonas sp. P4_D11, assembly GCF_056401915.1. Taxonomy (NCBI): domain Bacteria; kingdom Bacillati; phylum Actinomycetota; class Actinomycetes; order Micrococcales; family Cellulomonadaceae; genus Cellulomonas; species Cellulomonas sp. P4_D11. The sequence goes on from NZ_JBFUIK010000050.1 coordinate 12,433, forward strand.
TCGGCCGACTTCGCGACGCGGTCGTAGACCCCGCGCTCGCAGACGATGATCGTGTCGGGCTGGACGAGCGCCGGGTCGAGCGAGCCGGGCGCGCAGAGCCTGGCGTCGGTGCCGCCCGCCAGGGCGACCGCCGTGGAGTTCACCAGCGCACCGGTGAGCGGCTCGGCCGCCGGGTCCATGTTCACGGTGATCGACGCACCCGCGAAGGCCTGGCCGTCACCGAGGGTGACCGTGGCCTCGTAGCTGGGGATCGTGGACGCGGCCACGGAGGTGTACCAGGGGGAGGCGTGGTCGGCCGTCGACGGCCCGGGGCCGGCGTTGCCCGCGGAGACCGCGACGAAGATGCCGGCCGATGCGGCGCCGAGGAACGCGTAGTCCTCCGGCCCGAGGACGGTCGTGGCCGCCCCGCCGCCGATGGAGAAGTTGATGACGTCGACCCCGTCCGCGACCGCCTGGTCGATGGCGGCGAGGATGTCGGAGTTCGCGCAGCCGTCGTCCGTGGTCACTGCAGGGTCCGGACCGTTCCAGCACACCTTGTAGGCGGCGATCTTGGCCGCGGGCGCGACGCCCGTGATGGTGCCGAAGTCGATACCGCCGATCGATGTCGGCGTGCCGACGTTGCCGGCCGCCGTGCTCGCGGTGTGCGACCCGTGGCTGTCGCCGTCCCGCGGGGAGACGTACTCGCCGGTGGACGCGTCGCCGATGTTCGCGGCGCCGTACCCGTCGAGGTAGTAGCGCGCGCTGACGATCTTGGTCGAGCAGTCGTCCGCGGTGAACTGCTCGCCGGTCTGGCAGACGCCGTGGAAGACGTTGCCGTCACTCTTCTGGAAGTTGATCGTGTCGCCGGTGAGGTAGGGGTCGGCACCGGGCGTCGTGCCCAGCGGGCTGCCCGCGAAGGCGGGGTTCTCGGGCGCGATGCCCGTGTCGAGCACGCCGAGGACGACGCCGTCGCCGGCCTGGTCGGCTCCGCCGATGGACTCCCAGACCCCGCCGGGCCCGTCGAGCCCGAGGAACGACGTGGAGGGCTCCGCGGTGATGTGCTTGAGCTCGTCCGGGACGACCGAGATCACGTCGGGGTTGGCCTGGAGCTCGGCTGCCTGCGTCGCGCTCAGGTCCGCTGCGAACCCGTTGAGGGCGAGCGTGTACGAGGCGTCGATCGAGACGCCGGCCGCGTCGGCGACCTCCTGCTGCTTGTCGGTGAGGTACTCGCCGTAGCTCTTCGCGGGCGCCTTCCGGGCGTTGAGCTGGTCGCCCTCGGCCGGCTTCGTCGCCGCGAAGCCGCTCACGCCGCCGTCGTAGGTGGCGACGGCCTCGTCGGCGAGGGTGACGATGTAGCGACCCGCCTCGAACGAGATCGGACCTGCGGACTTCGCGCTCCCCACGCCCCCCGCCGGTGGTGGTGCCGCCGACGCCGCGCCGGCCCCGAGGAATGCGGTGCTGATCGCGACGGACAGGGCGGTGACGGCTGCGAGAACGGGTCGACGTGGCATGTGCGCATCCCTGGTTCGAGGAGGATCGACAGGCGAGCGCTGCCCGACGTGACGGTAGTCACAGGGCGGCGCACGCCCAGCGCACGTTACTGGCAGGTACGGCATTCGTCACCTTCTGGCGAATTGATCGTTTCGTACCTGTGACCTTCGGGCTCTCAGCGCAGCGGCACGAACGAGTACGAGCCGTGCGTGCTGGTCCGCGTCCGCCCGTCGCGCCGGACCACGAGATGCATGGTCGAGCGCACCGGGATGACCAGGCGCGCGTCGTCGCCGAGCTGGTCGACGAGGGTCGCCGGGAGCTCGCGCGGGGCGGCCGAGACGAGGATCCGGTCCCAGCCGCCCTCGATGGGCCGCCCCAGGACGCCCGGCGTCGCCTGCTCGATCGACGCCCACGGCATCCCGCAGGCGTCGAGGTTCGCCGACCCCCATGCGGCGAGCTCGGGGTCGAGCTCGAGCCCCAGCACCCGACCCCGCGGCCCGACCAGCCGCGCCAGCAGGGCGGTCGTCCAGCCCGAGCCGGCACCGACGTCCAGCACGCGCGCGCCCTCCGGCACCTCCAGGAGCTCGAGCATCGTCGCGACCGTGCTCGGCTGGGAGCTCGTCTGGCCGTGCCAGAGGGGCAGGGGATGGTTCTCCGCGGCACGCGCGCGCTGCTCCGCCGGGAGGAACCGCTCGCGGGCGAGCTCACGCATCGCGTCGGCCACCTCGGCGGCGCGGCCCGGGTCGGCACCCCTGCGCATGGTGTCGAGCCTACGATCGGCGCACTCACCCTGGGAGGCGTGCATGGCCGAGTACGACGTCGTGGTCGTCGGCTCCGGGTTCGGCGGGTCGGTCGCGGCCCTCCGGCTCGTCGAGAAGGGCTACCGCGTCCTCGTCCTGGAGGCGGGGCGCCGGTTCACCGACGACACCCTGCCGCGCACGTCGTGGGACGTCAGCCGGTTCCTCTGGGCGCCGCGGCTGGGCTGGCTCGGCATCCAGCGCATCCACGTGCTGCCGGACGTCGTCGTGCTCGCCGGTGCCGGCGTGGGCGGCGGCTCGCTCGTCTACGCGAACACGCTCTACCAGCCGTCGTCCGACGCCTTCTACGCGGATCCGCAGTGGGCCGGCATCACGGACTGGCGCGCCGAGCTGGCGCCGTTCTACGACCAGGCGAGCCGCATGCTCGGCGTCGTCGACAACCCCACGTGCACGCCCGCCGACGACGTCGTGCGCAGGGCCGCCGACGACCTGGGCGTCGGCGCGTCGTTCCGGCTCGCCCCCGTCGGCGTCGTCTTCGGGACGCCCGGCGCGCGGGTGCCGGACCCGTTCTTCGGGGGCGCCGGGCCGGAGCGGCGCGGGTGCCTCGAGTGCGGCGAGTGCATGACGGGCTGCCGCCACGGCGCGAAGAACACCTTGCCGACGAACTACCTGTACCTGGCCGAGCGCGCCGGCGCGCGGGTCGTCGCCGAGACCACGGTGACGTCGATCCGGCCCCGTGGCCAGGAGTGGGAGATCCGGACCACGCGCACGGGACGCCGCACGCGGCGCACGGTGACGGCCGCGCAGGTGGTCGTCGCCGCCGGGACGTGGGGCACCCAGGAGCTGCTGCACCGGATGAAGGCCGACGGCACGCTGCCCGCCCTCTCGGACCGGCTCGGCGCGCTCACCCGGACCAACTGCGAGTCGCTCGGCGGCGCGGCGACGCGCTGGCGCGGGTGGCGACGCCGGCCCGACATGACGCGCGGGGTCGCGATCACCTCGTCCGTGTACCTCGACGACAAGACGCACCTCGAGCCGGTGCGGTACGGGCGGGGCTCGAACCTCATGGGTCTGCTGAGCACCGTGCTGACCGACGGCGGCGGGCGGGTGCCGCGGCCGGTGCGCTGGCTGGGCAACGTCGTGCGGCACCCGGGGCAGCTGGCGTCGCTGCTGCTCGGCCTGGGCAGCTGGTCGCAGCGGACGGTCATCGGGCTCGTCATGCAGACGGGTGGGTCGTCGATCACCGTGCGACCGCGTCGGACCTGGCGCGGCACCGTCCGGCTCACCTCGGTCCCGGGCGACGGGGAGCCGAACCCCACCTGGATCCCGGCGGCCAACGCGGCGTACCGGCGGATGGCCGCGCACCTGGGCGGCTTCCCGGCCAGCAACGTCGGGGAGGTGGCCGACGTGCCGATGACGGCGCACTTCCTCGGCGGCTGCACCATCGGCTCGTCCGCCGCGACCGGCGTCGTCGACGCCTACCACCGGGCCTTCGGGTACCCGGGGCTGCACGTGGTCGACGGCTCGACGGTCTCCGCGAACCTGGGCGTGAACCCGTCGCTGACCATCACCGCGCAGGCCGAGCGGGCCTTCGCCCTGTGGCCCAACGCGGGGGAGGCCGACCCGCGCCCGGCCCTCGGGGAGCCTTACGCGAGGCTGCGGGCGGTGCGCCCGGCCCGGCCCGTGGTGCCCGCGGCGGCGCCGGGCGCGTTGCGGCTGACCGTGCTCTAGCTGGTCGGCTGCGCCGTCATCACGGAGACCACCGGGATCATGCCGGTGCGCGGCACGTCGGCCGCCGAGGGGTCCGGGACGAACTTCGGCTTGCGGCCCGGGCGCCCCCGCTCACGGCGCATCTCGATGCCCTCGAGCGTCGTCGCGCGCCACACGGCCCCGCCGTTGAGCCGGCCGTCGGGCTGCGGGAGCCACGGCACCTTGCGCGAGAGCCAGACGCGGATCGTGGCGTGCTCGACCCCCAGGCGCTCGGCGAGGCGGGCGATGTCGTAGAGGTCGTCAAGACCCCGGACGGGGGTCGGCGCAGGCGGTGGTTCGGAGGGCACGGCGGAATCGTAGCCGCCCGAAGCCTATGAATTGTGTGACGGAGCCGTGACGAGATCCACACGAGATCTCCCCCGCCCGAAACCCTCAAGTGTCCTGGACGACCGTCCGAAGAACTTAACGTGTTACGCGTGAGTAACAAGATTCCGACACGAGGTCGGCCCACCGGTGGCCGGCACGCTGCCCCGCGCCCTGCGCCGGCACGTGCCACCGCCCACCCGGCCCGCGTCGCACAGGGTGCCGTCGTCGCGGCGCTCGCCGTGAGCATGTGCGCCGTCGTCGCCGCATCGGCCAACGCGGGCGACGGTGGGAGCGCGTTCATGTCCTCCCCGTCTCTCGTCGCCAGCCAGGTCACCAAGGCCCGAGCCGGCGCCGTCGACGTCGCCACCGACGCGATCGAGGTCGCGCACACGGTGCAGACCGAGGCCTCGCAGGCGCAGATCGACGCGACGCAGCTCGCCGCTCTCGAGGCTGCGACCGCGCACCTGGACCAGCTGGTCTCCGCCGCGACGGCGGACGACCCGACGGTCGACCGGGGAGCCGCCACCTCGCGGTCCGCGGACCGCGCGGAGCCCACCGACACGGCGACGACGCCGGCCGCCGACCAGCCGACCGCCGCTGCGACGCCCGAGGCCAGCCCCGATCCCGCGACGGTCTTCGAGACGACCCCCGCGCCCGCGACCGTGCCGACGATCCCGCCGACCACCGGCAAGGAGGACTCGACGACGGCCCAGCTGCGCGAGGCGGTCGCCGCCGTCGCCACCCTCACCACGACCGTCCGCCAGAGCGCCGAGGCCAAGAAGGCCGCCGACGCCGCCGCCGCGCAGGCCGCCGCCGACGCTGCCGCCGCCCAGGCC
>NZ_JBFUIK010000051.1:0-17539 GCF_056401915.1 Cellulomonas sp. P4_D11
GCCACGGCCAGCTCGGTCGCGGCCGGMCCGGCCGCCGGTCGCGTGCCGCGCACGCGGGCGTCGAGGTCGCGCAGCGCGCGGTCGTCGTCGGCGGTCGCGGGCACGTCGCCGAACGCGACGTCGTCGAAGGTACGGCCCGCAGCGATGAGATCGGCGCCCAGGGCGGGCAGCCGGCCGGCCGCGGCCAGGGCGGCCTCGTGCGCGGTCCGCGCGGCGCGCTCGTCCAGCACCGCGCGCTCCTCGAGGCCACGGACGATCGCTCGGTAGCGCTCCAGGACCGCGAGCGACCAGTCGGCGCGCGCCGCGGCGGCGTCGGCGGCCGCGCGGATCTGCTCGGCGGTCCGGGCGTCGTCCGCGTCCAGGACGCGACGGTCGGAGACCCCGCGCCCCGCGCGGCGGACCGGGCCGGCGACGAGGAACGCGATGACGACGACGGCCGCCACGACCCCGACGACGGCGAGCACCGCCCACGGGTCGAGCGCCGCCGGGGTGCGCAGGCCCGCGAGCTGCTCGGAGATCCAGGTCAGCAGGCGCCGCAGCAGCGAGGTCTGCTCGTGGTAGACGGGGTCGAGGAGCTCCTCGCGGGCCCAGCGGCGCGCGGTCGCGGCGTCGGGGTCGACCGGGATCCCGGTCGCCGCCCGGGCCGCCAGACTCACGCGGTGGTCTCCGCGGCGCGGGCCAGCTCGACGTCCAGGCCCTCGCGGCGCATCCGGACGTCGATGTAGAGGAGCGCGACGACGGCCGACAGGAAGGTCGTCGACAGCGTGGACGCGATGATGTTGGCGACGCCGATGACGACGATCGACCCGAACGAGGTGGCCGTGGGGTCGCGCAGGAACAGCCCGGCGATCAGCGAGGCCGGGAAGACGATGATCTGCGCGATGATCCCCGCGAGGAAGCTGGTCAGCAGGTAGATGCCGAACAGGCGCCAGAAGCTCCCGCGCGTGAGCCGCCAGGCGCGACCGATCGTCGGCCAGAACTTCTTGCCCTCGAGCATCAGGGCGGGCGCGACGAGCAGCGTCCGGGTGGAGTACCACACCCCGAGCACGAGCAGCGCCGCCGCGCTCAGCAGCCCGACGACCACGGCGAGAGCGACCTGGTCGTTCACCGCGAGCAGGACGACCCCCGTCACCATCACGCCGAGGACGACCGCCCACACGAGCCCGGTGAGGAACGTGAAGCCGACCACGAGCCAGACCCGCCAGGAGCGCAGGACCTCGGCGACCGTGGCCACCTGGCCCAGCACCGACCGGCTCACGGAGACGATGAGCAGGCCGGTGAGCACCGTCGTCGCGATCGCGGTCACGGGCGCGCCGACGAGCAGGCCGAACGACGAGCCCAGCTGGTCGGCGATGCCGAGCTGGCCGGAGGGGTCGATGTCGGTGGAGACGTCGGTCAGCCCCCGGGCCGAGATGCCGCGGACGTACCACTGGATGACCGACTGGATCGTGACCGCGAGCGTGACGACCAGCGCGGCGAGCCCGAACATCACGCGCGGGTTCGCGCGGATGGCCCGGAACGCGCCGTCGTAGATCTCGCCCATGCCGAGGGGGCGCAGCGGGATGATGCCGGGCTGCAGGGCCTGCGGGCGCCACTGCACGCCCGGGGGTGGGGGAGACGCCGGACCCCACGCGCCGTAGCCGACGGGCGGCTGCGGCGCGCCCCAGCCGGGCGGCGGCGGCGCGGTCGGCGGGCCGGGTGCGACAGGAGGTTCCGGCGGTGGCGTGCTGGTCCCGGCGGGCGCGGCCCACGTCGGCGTCTGCGGCACGTCGTCGTGCGGGCTCGTCATGCGAGCGCGGCTCCCTCGGCTGTCTGTCGGTCGGCTGGACTCCCCGGGCACCACCGACGTGGCCCCCGCGGAGCATTCATCGTGCCACGGCGACCGGTGGCTCCGACGCGCGGACGGGTGATCTGTGGGCCCGTGTCGGCCCCTTTCCACCAGGTGGCCCGGCTCCGGGCCTCTGCAGTGCGAGAATGCCGCCATGAAGGGACGCGTGCTGGTGGTCGACGACGACACCGCGCTGGCCGAGATGATCGGCATCGTGCTGCGGTCGGAGGGTTTCGACCCGGTGTTCTGCGAGGACGGTGACGAGGCGATCGGGGTGTTCCGCGCCACGCAGCCGGACCTCGTCCTGCTCGACCTCATGCTGCCCGGCAAGGACGGCAACGAGGTCTGCCGGCAGATCCGCGCCGAGTCGGGCGTGCCGATCGTGATGCTCACCGCCAAGAGCGACACGGTCGACGTCGTCCTCGGGCTCGAGTCGGGCGCCGACGACTACATCTCGAAGCCGTTCAAGCCGAAGGAGCTGGTCGCGCGCGTGCGCGCCCGGCTGCGCCGCAGCGACGAGCCCGCGCCGGAGCACCTGACGATCGGCGACGTCACCATCGACGTGCCCGGCCACCGGGTCGCGCGCGCCGGGCGCCCCGTGTCCCTCACGCCGCTCGAGTTCGACCTGCTCGTCGCCCTGGCCCGCAAGCCGTGGCAGGTGTTCACGCGCGAGGTCCTGCTGGAGAAGGTCTGGGGCTACCGCCACGCCGCGGACACCCGCCTGGTGAACGTGCACGTCCAGCGCCTGCGCTCCAAGATCGAGAACGATCCCGAGCAGCCCGAGATCGTCGTCACCGTCCGCGGCGTCGGCTACAAGGCGGGCGTGGCCTCGACGTGAGGCGGTCAGGAGCAGCACCGTGCGGCTGAGCGGCACCTGGCGGCTGGTCCGGGCACGGTCGCGTCGTCGTGCTCGCTCGTGGATCCGCACGTGGCGCTCGTCGCTGCAGGTCCGTGTCATCACGTCCACCATGGCGATCGGCCTCGTCGCTCTCGCGCTCGTCGGCGGGTACGTCAGCGCCCGCATGGCCGACGGCCTCTTCAACGCTCGGCTCGAGCAGGTGCTCCAGGAGAGCGCCCGCTCCACCCAGCAGGCGCAGGCGACGCTCGACGCCTCGACGGCGACCTCGGGCACCGACGTCCAGCGGCTGCTGGGGGACGTGGCGAAGTCTCAGCGCACCGGCGGCTCCGACCGGCGCGAGGTCTTCCTCCTGCGCGCACCCGGTCAGAAGGGCGGCAGCGTCACCGTCTCGGGTGCTGCGTCGGACGCCTCCCTCATCGGGCTGGTCAGCCCCGAGCTCCGGCTCGCGACGGCCGGCGGTGGTCAGCAGTGGCAGTCGGTCGCGATCGACCAGGAGTCGGGCGGCGTGTCGCCCGGCGTCATCGTCGGTCAGGACGTGGTCGTGCCGGTCGACGGCACCTACCAGCTGTTCTTCCTGTACAGCCTGCAGTCCGAGCAGGACCGGCTGGACTTCCTGCAGCGCACGCTCGGCCTCGCGGCGGTGGCCCTGGTCGTCCTGCTGGGCAGCATGACGTGGCTGGTCACCCGCCAGACGGTCCGGCCGGTGCGGCGCGCGGCGCAGGTCGCGGAGCGGCTGGCCGACGGGCACCTGTCGGAGCGGATGCCGGAGAAGGGCGAGGACGAGATGGCGACGCTGGCCCGCTCGTTCAACGAGATGGCCGACAGCCTCCAGGACCAGATCCACCGGATGGAGGAGCTGTCGACCCTCCAGCGCCGGTTCGTCTCCGACGTCTCGCACGAGCTGCGGACGCCGCTGACGACGATCCGCATGGCCGGCGAGGTCATCCACTCCTCCCGCGAGGACTTCGCCCCCGCCCCCAAGCGCTCCGCCGAGCTGCTGCAGACGCAGCTGGACCGGTTCGAGGACCTGCTGGCGGACCTGCTCGAGATCAGCCGGTTCGACGCGGGCGCCGCGGTGCTCGACGCCGAGGGTCGCGACGTCCGGGACGTCGTCATCCAGGCCGTCGACCACGCCTCGACGCTGGCCGACCGGCGCGGGGCGTGGCTGCACGTCGTGGTGCCCGAGGAGCGCTGCGTCGCGGACATCGACCCCCGCCGGGTCGAGCGCATCCTGCGCAACCTCCTCGTGAACGCCGTCGAGCACGCCGAGGGCAGCACGGTCGAGGTCACGGTCGGCGCCGACGCGCACGCCGTCGCGGTCACCGTCCGCGACCGCGGCGTCGGCATGACGCCCGACGAGGCGGTCCACGTGTTCGACCGCTTCTGGCGCGCCGACCCCGCGCGGGCCCGCACCACCGGCGGCACCGGGCTCGGCCTGGCGATCTCGCTGGAGGACGCGCACCTGCACGGCGGCTGGCTCGAGGCCTGGGGCCGGCCGGGCCGCGGCGCGAGCTTCCGGCTGACGCTGCCCCGCCGCGCCGGCATCCGGCTGACCGGGTCGCCGCTGCCGCTCGCGCCCGACGAGTCGCCCATCACCGGCGCGCTGCGGATCCCCGTCATCCGTCCGAACACCGACCCCGCCGCCCTGCCCGACCTGGCGTCGGACGAGCACGGGGCCCACGACGCGGACGACCGCCAGGAGGTCCGATGACCGCGCAGCGGCTCCGTCGGGGCGCCCTCGCGGTGGCGACCGTCGCCGTCCTCGCGGCGTGCTCGGCCATCCCGACGTCAGGACCGGTGCAGGAGGGGAACGCCGAGGTCAGCGAGCCCTCCGACATCGACGTGCTCGCCGAGGGTCCGCAGGCGGGGGACTCGCCGACCGAGATCGTCGACGGTTTCCTCGCGGCGGGCGCTGCCGGGTTCTCGGACAGCTTCGTGACGGCGCGGGAGTACCTCGCGGGCGAGGCGAAGGCCACGTGGAAGCCCGACGCGGGCGTCGCGGTCGCCGGTCCGCTCGAGTACGAGCCGACCACGGTCGAGACCGAGGTGACGATCGACGTCCCGGTCAAGGCCAAGGTCGACGAGGACGGCCGGTACGTCGAGGCGCCGCCGGACGGGCGCGAGTCGGTCACGTACGACCTCGTGCAGGACGACGCGGGCGAGTGGCGGATCGCCGCCCTGCCCGACGGCCTGATCCTCCAGGAGGAGGACTTCGCGCGGAGCTTCCGGCCGGCCTCCCTGTACTTCCTGTCGCCCGACGATGCCTTCCTCGTGCCGGAGTCGCGCTGGTTCCCGAACAAGAACCTGCCGACGTCGATCGTCCGCGAGCTGCTCGCCGGCCCGTCGCCGTGGCTGCAGGACGCGGTCGACACGGCGGTCCCGGCCGGCGTCCAGCTCAACCCCGAGTCGGTGACGGTCGACACGGACGGCGTCGCGCGCGTGTACCTGGAACCGGCCCTCGCCGTCACCCGCGCCGACCGCGGCCTCCTGCTCGCCCAGATCGATGCGAGCCTGCGCCCGGTCCCGTGGATCGGCACGGTCGAGGTCTACGCGGGGGAGCTGCTGCTGGAGGGCGCGTCGAGCCTGCAGCACGGGTCGCTGCCGCCCGGCAACGTCGAGTTCCTGCAGGACGACAAGATCGTCGCCCTCGTGGACGGCGAGGCCACCCCGGTGCCGGGGATCGAGTCGCTCGCGGGTCTCGACCCGCGGTTCCCCGCGACGAACGAGGACGGGTCGGTCCGCGTCATGCTCTCGGGCCCCGGCACGCTCAGTACCGTTCCGACGGACGCGGCACCCGCCCGCGACCTGCTGACGGGGACCGGGCTGGCGGCACCGTCCGTCGACCGCTTCGGCTGGACCTGGACCGCCGAGTCGTCGGGCGGGCTCATCGCCGTGCCGACCGAGGGCGACCCGGTGCACGTGAGCGCGGACTGGCTGGAGGGTCGGACGGTGCGCGCGGTGCGCATGGCGCGCGACGGCGTCCGCATCGCGATCGTGTCGGCCGGCGCGGACGGGGTGAGCCTCGACGTCGCCGCGATCACGCGCGACAAGTCGGCGGCGCCGCAGCAGCTCGGCATCCCCGTCCGTGCGGGGGCCTCCCTGGTGGACGCCACCTCGGTCGTCTGGTCCGACGAGTCGACGCTCGCGGTGATCGGGCGCTCCTCGGGCAACTCCGCGGTGCACCTGGTCCCCGTCGCCGGACCCACCAGGCCTCCGCTCCCGGAGGTCGCGAAGCTCGACGCCCTGGCGGGCGGCTCGGTCATCTACGTGACGACGACCGACGGCGAGCTGCGCAAGTTCGTCGGCTCCACCTGGGCCCAGGTCCTCGGCGTGAAGGACGCGGCCGACCCGTACTTCCCCGGCTGAGGCGCCCACAGCCCCTGATCGTGCACACCCTGCCCGGCGGTCGTCCGCCGGGCAGGGCACGGTCGGGGCATGACGTTCGCCCGGGACCTGCTCGGCCTGCTGCTGCCCGTCGAGTGCGCGGGGTGCGGGGCCGACGACGTCGCCTGGTGCCCGGTGTGCGCGGCGCGGCTGGGCGGACGCCCGTGGCGCTGCGAGGACCGCGCCCCGCGCCTCGACCGGCTGGACGGGACGGCGGCCCTGCCCGTGTGGACGCTGGCGGACTGCACCGGCGACGTGCGGCGCGGGATCGTCGCGTGGAAGGACCGGGGTCGGCTCGACCTCACGCGGGCCTTCGCGCGCGCGGCCGGTCGCGCGGCGCTCGAGGTCGCGCCGGAGCTCGGCCGGTCCCGCTCGGTGCTCGTCGTGCCCGCACCCTCGACCGCCGCGTCCCGCCGGCGTCGGGGCGCCGACCTCGTCGGCGCCCTCGCGGCGGCCGCGGCCGACGGCCTGACGGCCGGGGGACTGCCGGCGCAGGCCGTGCCGGTCCTGGTGCGGGCCGGCGGCCGGGACCAGGTCGGCCTCGGTGCCCGCGCGCGCTCCCGGAACCTCGCCGGCCACGTGCGCGTGGCCCGCGGCGGGGTGGACCGGGTGACCGGCCACGACGTGCTCGTCGTCGACGACGTCCTCACCACGGGGGCGACGATCGCGGCCGCCCGCCAGGCCCTCGAGCGGGCGGGCGCACGGGTCGTCGGGGGCCTCACGCTCGCGTCGACGCCCGGACCGGGGGCGCCGCCGAGGCTGCCGCCCGCCGGGCGGATGTCCACAGGGTGATCCGTGGGCGATGCGGGTGGTTCCCCGGCACCCGCGGGGTTAGCGTGGAGGCCTGAGCCACGGCGCCGCGCGGAGCCGACCCCCACCAGGGTCGTCCGGGCAGGCCGCGGGAGGAGGTGACGCCGCCCGACTGCCCCCTGGGGCAGCCCATCGCATGTCACCTGGGCGGGTACGTCCCGCCCCTGACCTCGCAGGAGGCTCACATGGAGATCGTGGTTGCCGGCCGGCACACCGAGGTGCTTCCGAAGTACCGGACGCACGTCGAGCAGAAGCTCGCGAAAGTCGAGCAGCTGGCCCCCCGCGCACAGCGGATCGATGTCGTCGTGTCGCACGAGACCAACCCCCGACAGGCGGGCAGCAGTGAGCGTGTCGAGCTCACCGTGGTCGACCGAGGACCCGTGATCCGCGCCGAGGCGTGCGCAGACGACCGGTACGCGGCGCTGGACCTGGCGCTCGGGAAGCTTCTCGAGCGGCTGCGTCGCACGCGTGACCGGCGCAAGGACCACCGCAACCACACTCCGATCGCCCCTGTCGACGTCCGCCCGCCCGAGCCCGAGCCCGAGGCGCCCGCCGCCGTCGACCCCGACGCCGCGGTCGAGACGACCCTCGGCGACTCGCCCGTGATCATCCGGGAGAAGGTCCACCAGGCGCAGCCGATGACCGTCGACGACGCGCTCTACGAGATGGAGCTCGTCGGGCACGACTTCTTCCTGTTCATCGACGCCGAGACCGCCCAGCCGTCGGTCGCGTACCGCCGCCGCGGCTGGAGCTACGGGATCATCAAGCTCGACACGGCGGTCGCGGGAGCGCCGCTCGCCACCGTCAGCAGCTGACCGCCCGACCACCGACGCCCGCCCGGTCCACCCGACCGGGCGGGCGTCGTCGTGTCGGTGCCGCAGGGCAGGATGGGCGGATGCTGCCCGAGCGCCTCTCGCTGTCCCAGGCTCGTCGCATCACGCTGCGGTCCCAGGGCCTCGACCGCCCCCGCCCGGACCGGGCGGCGCCGGCGACGATGCGGCAGTTCCAGCAGGTGGTGGACCGCCTCGGGGTCCTGCAGATCGACTCGGTCAACGTGCTGGCGCGCGCCCACCTCATGCCGACGTTCTCCCGGATCGGCGCGTACGACCCGGCGCTGCTCGACCGCGCCTCGGGGCGGTCCCCGCGGCGGCTGGTCGAGACGTGGGCACACATGGCCTCGTTCGTGCCGCCCGAGACGTACCGGATGCTCGGCTGGCGGCAGCGCGCGTACCTCGACGAGGCGTGGGGCGCGATCGCCGAGGTGCCGCTGAAGCACTCGCCGATGGTCGACGAGATCCGGTCGATCATCACCGAGCGCGGTCCGATCACGGCGCGCGAGGTCCAGGCGGACTTCGAGGCCGAGCACCCCACCTCGCGCGGGGAGTGGGGCTGGAACTGGTCGGTGGCCAAGCGAGTGCTCGAGTTCCTGTTCTTCACGGGCGAGATCACGTCGGCGGGCCGCAACGGCGCGTTCGAGCGGCGGTACGACCTGACCTCGCGGGTGCTGCCGCCGGAGGTGCTGGCCGCCCCGGAGCCGTCGGACGAGGACGCGATCCGGGCACTCACGGAGATCGGCGCCCGCGCGCACGGCATCGGCACGCTGCGCAGCATCGCCGACTACTTCCGCATCAAGGAGGCCCGGGTCCTGCCGGCGATCGCGGACCTGGTCGAGGACGGCGTGCTGCACGAGGTGACCGTCGACGGCTGGAACCAGGGGACGGTGTGGCGGCACCGCGACGCGGACCTGCCCCGCCGGGCGACGGGGCGCGCGCTGCTCAACCCGTTCGACCCGCTGATCTTCGAGCGCCGCCGCGTCGAGGCCCTCTTCGGCCTGCGCTACCGCATCGAGATCTACGTCCCCGAGCCGCAGCGGGTGTGGGGGTACTACGTGCTGCCGTTCCTGCTCGGGGAGTCGCTGCCGGCCCTCGTCGACCTCAAGGCCGACCGACAGTCCGGGGTCCTGCGCGTGCAGGCGGCGCACCGGGCCCTCGGCTCGACCACGCCGGACGCCGCCGTCGTCGAGCCCCTGGCCGCGGAGCTGCGCGAGCTCGCCGGGTGGCTCGGGCTGGAGGACATCGTCGTCGGCGACCGCGACGGCGTGCTGCGGGGCGACCTCGCCCCCGACCTGGTGCACGCCCTCCGGTTCGCCGCATGACTAACGAGACGCGGCCGCGGGACTTCGCGCTGGTCGCCCTCGGCGGTGTGCTCTGGGGCACCGGCGGCTTGGCCGGTGCCGCGCTCGCGGACGTCGCCGGCCTCCCGCCGCTGACAGTGGCCGCGTACCGGCTTCTCTTCGGCGGCGGAGTCCTGCTGCTGGGCCTCGCCGCCACGGGCGCGCTGCGCGATCTCGCGCGGAGCCGCCCGGTCGTCCTCCTCGTCGTGGAGACCGCACTGCTCGCCGCCGTCTACCAGGCCGCCTACTTCGCCGCGGTGCAGCGCGCGGGTGTCGCGGTGGCCACCCTCGTGGCGCTCGGCGCGGCGCCGCTGCTCGTGGCCGTCGGGACCGCCGTCGCCGAGCGGCGGCTGCCGTCGCCCCGCACCCTGGTCGCGCTCGGCCTCGCGCTGACCGGGCTCGCGCTCCTGGTCGGACCGTCGGACGCCGCCGGCCCGGGCGCCGCGGCCGGGGCCCTGCTCGCCCTGCTGGCCGCAGCGGCGTTCGCGACGATGACCGGCCTGAACCGTCGCAGCGTGCCCGGCCTGGGTCCGCTGCCCCTCACGGCGACCGCGTTCACGCTCGGCGGAATCGTCCTCCTGCCGGTCGCCGCGGTGGCTGCGCCGGGGCTCGCGGTCCCCGTCGACGGGCAGGGCTGGGCGCTGCTGGCGTACCTCGCCGTGGTGCCGACCGCCGCGGCCTACAGCGCGTACTTCACGGGGTTGCGGCACGTCCCGGCCACCACCGCGGCCCTGCTCGCCCTGCTCGAACCCCTCACGGCCACGGTCGGTGCCGTCCTGCTGCGCGACGAGCGGCTCGGCGCCGCCGGCGTGGTCGGTGCCGTCCTGCTCGGCGCCGCGGTGGTCGTTCTTCGCCCGCGCCGCGCAGGCTCGCCTACGATGGACGCGCCCGGCCGTGCGGCCGGTCACCTCAGCCGCTCCGACGCCGCGCGCGCCCGGAGTGCGAACACGTCGGGAGTAGTGCGTGCCAGCGATCCTCGAGAAGGTCCTGCGCCTCGGTGAAGGCCGGATCGTCAAGAAGCTGTCGGGCATCGCCCAGCAGGTCAACGCCCTGGAGGACAGCTTCACCGCGCTGTCCGATGCCGAGCTGCGCGAGGAGACGGACCGCTTCCGCGCCCGGCTCGCCGAGGGCGAGACGCTCGACGACCTGCTGGCCGAGGCGTTCGCCACGGTGCGCGAGGCGTCGCGGCGCACGCTCGGCCAGCGCCACTTCGACGTCCAGCTCATGGGCGGCGCCGCGCTGCACCTGGGCAACATCGCGGAGATGAAGACCGGCGAGGGCAAGACGCTCGTCGCGACCGCGCCCGCGTACCTCAACGCGCTGAGCGGCAAGGGCGTCCACGTCGTCACCGTGAACGACTACCTCGCCAGCTACCAGGCCGAGCTCATGGGCCGCGTCTACCGGTTCCTCGGCCTGACCAGCGGCGTGATCCTGTCCAGCCAGGAGCCGGCCGAGCGGCGCAAGCAGTACGCGTGCGACATCACCTACGGCACCAACAACGAGTTCGGCTTCGACTACCTGCGCGACAACATGGCGTGGAGCACGGACGAGCTGGTCCAGCGCGGCCACAACTTCGCCATCGTCGACGAGGTCGACTCGATCCTCATCGACGAGGCCCGCACTCCGCTGATCATCTCCGGGCCGGCGTCGGGCGACGCCAACCGCTGGTACGCGGAGTTCGCCAAGGTGGTCCGTCGCCTGCAGGCCGAGCGCGACTACGAGGTCGACGAGAAGAAGCGCACCGTCGGCGTCCTGGAGCCCGGCATCGAGCGCGTCGAGGACTACCTCGGCATCGAGAACCTCTACGAGTCCCTCAACACGCCGCTCATCGGCTTCCTCAACAACGCCATCAAGGCGCAGGAGCTGTTCAAGCGCGACAAGGACTACGTCGTGATGAACGGCGAGGTGCTCATCGTCGACGAGCACACCGGCCGCATCCTGCCGGGCCGCCGCTACAACGAGGGCATGCACCAGGCGATCGAGGCCAAGGAGGGCGTGGCCATCAAGGCCGAGAACCAGACGCTCGCCACCATCACCCTGCAGAACTACTTCCGCCTCTACGGCAAGCTCGCCGGCATGACCGGTACGGCCGAGACCGAGGCCGCGGAGTTCCAGGGCACGTACAACCTGGGCGTCGTCCCCATCCCGACCAACCGCACGATGCAGCGCATCGACCAGCGCGACTTCGTGTACAAGAGCGAGGACGGCAAGTTCGACGCCGTCGTCGCGGACATCGTCGAGCGTCACGCGCAGGGCCAGCCGGTCCTCGTCGGCACCACGAGCGTCGAGAAGAGCGAGCTGCTCTCCTCCAAGCTGAAGAAGCAGGGCGTCCCGCACGAGGTGCTCAACGCGAAGCAGCACGCGCGCGAGGCGTCGATCGTCGCGCAGGCCGGGCGCAAGGGCGCCGTGACCGTCGCGACGAACATGGCCGGCCGAGGCACCGACATCATGCTGGGCGGCAACGCCGAGTTCATGGCCGTCGAGGACCTCTCGGCCCGGGGTCTGGACCCCGCGGAGAACGCGGAGGAGTACGAGGCCGCGTGGCCGCTCGCGCTCGAGAAGGCGAAGGAGTCGGTCGCCGCGGAGCACGACGAGGTCGTGGAGCTGGGCGGGCTGTACGTCCTCGGCACCGAACGGCACGAGTCGCGCCGCATCGACAACCAGCTGCGTGGTCGTTCCGGCCGCCAGGGCGACCCGGGCGAGTCGCGGTTCTACCTGTCGATGCAGGACGACCTGATGCGCCTGTTCAACTCCGGTCTCGCGGAGTCGATGATGACGCGCGCCGGCTTCCCCGAGGACATGCCGCTCGAGTCGAAGATCGTCACGCGCGGCATCCAGTCGGCGCAGTCGCAGGTCGAGGCGCGCAACTTCGAGATCCGCAAGAACGTCCTCAAGTACGACGACGTCATGTCCCGCCAGCGCGAGGTCATCTACGAGCAGCGCCGGCGCGTCCTGGAGGGTGAGGACCTGCACGAGCAGGTCAAGCACTTCCGCAACGACGTGCTCTCGGCGTACATCACCGGTGCCGCGGCCGAGGGGCGCCCGGAGGACTGGGACCTCGACGCGCTGTGGACGGCGCTCAAGGCGGTCTACCCCGTGTCGATCACGCCCGACGAGGTCGTGGAGCAGGCCGGCGGCGCCACGCGCCTGACGGCGGAGCTCATCGAGCGGGAGATCCTCTCCGACGCCGCGCACGCGTACCAGGAGCGCGAGGAGGAGATCGGCTCGGACAACATGCGCCAGCTCGAGCGGCGCGTGACCCTGTCGGTCCTCGACCGCAAGTGGCGCGAGCACCTCTACGAGATGGACTACCTCAAGGAGGGCATCGGCCTGCGCGCGATGGCCCAGCGCGACCCGCTGGTCGAGTACCAGCGCGAGGGCTACCAGCTCTTCAACGCGATGACGGACGCGATCAAGGAGGAGACGGTCGGCTACCTGTACAACCTGGAGGTCCAGGTTGCGCAGCCCGACGCTCCCGCCGTGACCGCCGACTCGGCCGTCCAGGCGGCGGCGAGCGCCGGTGCCCAGGCGGCGCTCGCGCGGTCCGTGTCCGACGGCCCGACGCCCGGCAAGCTCGTCGCCAAGGGCATCGACGGTCCGGCCGAGCGCGCGCCGCTGCAGTACACGGCTCCGTCGGTCGACGGCGACGGCGGCGTGGTCACGCGCGGCGACGCGGGCGGCAAGAACGCCGGCGCCCGTCCCGCGGCCGCGGCCGGCGAGGACGGCACGGCCAACCGCGAGGCGCGCCGCAAGGCCGCGAAGCAGCAGCGCAAGCGCTGATCGCACGACGAGGGCCCGCTTCCGGCACAGGGAGCGGGCCCTCGTGCGTCGAGCCACCGCCTGGGGTCAGCCGATCTCGAGCGCGGTGACCCGCCACGCGCCTCGGTGACCCTCGAGCCGGACGGCGACGGCGCGGACCCGGGCACCGTCGTCGGCGACCACGCTCGCCTCGAGGACGTACGGCTCGACACGGCACGTCCGCGCCCGGCGGATCACGGGCGGTCGGGCGATCCCGGTCCGGCCGAGCACCCGCTGGGTCAGACCGGCGCGGACCTGGAGCGAGTCGAACACCCCGGGCGTCAGCCAGCGGGCCAGCTGGGCGGCGGACCGTCGCCCGGCGAGCACCTCGAGCGCGGCGAGCGCGATGGTCCGCGCGACGACGGCCGGGTCGCCCTCGGGCAGCGGGCCGGTCTCGTCGTCGTCGACGTCCGCCATCGGCGAGCGGTCGCTCGCCCGCAGGACCGCGACGCGTGCCGACGCCGTGAGGGGCACGCGATGTGCGGGTCCGACGGCTTCCTCGACGGTCGGGCGGGGGAGAGCCGGGACCAGGCGGGCGTGCGGCCGCGTCAGCGGGGCGCCGCCGGGCACACGCGCCGCGCCGCCGCCGACGCTCGCGAACGCCTCCTCGACGGTCCCCGTCCGGGCGAGCACGAGCCCGCTCATGAGGACACCCCAGCGAGGGACGACGGCACCGTGAGGACCTGCCCCGGCGTGATGAGGTCCGGGTCCGCCCCGATGGTCGCGGCGTTGGCGCGGTACCACTGAGGCCACGCCGCGGCGATCTGCGCGTCGCTGGCGTCCGGTGGGAGGTGCCGCGCGGCGATCGCCCAGAGGCTGTCCCCGGCAGCGACGACGACCCCCGCATCCGTCGTCGTGCCTGCCGTTCCTGCCGTGGCTGTCTGGCCCGACGCGGCCTGCGCGCCGGTTGCGTCCGTGCCGACGACCGCGTCCGAGGGTGCCGGCGTGCTCGAGCTCGGCCCTGCGGCGGCCTGGCCGTCCGCCGCAGCGCTCGACACCGGCTCGACGTCGGCGGTCGACCGTGCGGGCGGCGCACTCGACTCCGCCGGACCGTCCACCGCGGCGTCCTCGACGGTCGGCGTGGTCACCGCCCACCCGAGATCGTCCGCCCCGACGGCCGGTGCGACGCTCGACGAGGCGGACGGCGTCGGCTCCGGGGCGGCCGCGGACGCTCCGGAGGCCATGCCGATCCCGACGCTCGCCCCGACGACGAGCACGAGGGCTTGGCGAACGACCCCGGGCGCGCAGCGCTGCACCAGCCGCTCACCGGCCCGCCACCTGGCGCCGGCGGCCCGGGTGACGACGCACGCCGCCGCGACGAGGGTCGACATGGCGAGCCACAGGGCGACCACGAGCCCTGCCGCGATCACCGCGAGCTCGACCGCCGCCTCGACGCGCCACGGTCCGGTGTGCCCGGATGCCAGGGCGTCGAGCCTGAGGGTCAGCGCTCCCGACAACCCGGACGCGGCCAACGTCCCCGCTAGGAGTGCACCGAACGTCGCGGTGTGGCGGACGCGCTTTGTGCTGTCGTCGATCGGCATGGCGGCCCCTGATCATGTCGTTTGATGCAGTTTGATGATGCTTGAGTGTCATAGATGTACCTGATTGTCCGATGCGGTGTCCAGTGGGGTGCTTCGTACCGGGCGAGCGTGACCGCTTGTGCGGCTCCCGCCCGGTGTCACCCGGATCGCTCCGCGGCGTCTGCCTCGATCGGGGGCGTGACCGGTTGGACCGCGCGGCGGAGCTCGCCGGACGCGTGGCTGCGCAGCACCCAGGGAGCTCGTGCCCGACGACGGAGATCACCTCCGGACGCTGACGCCGACCTCGGCCTGCACGCGCCGCACGAGGGCGGGAGGCGAGCAGCTGACGGGGATTCCGGGCTGATCGCCGGTCGCGACCCCCTACGGTGCTCCCATGCGGTGGGAGGCGCTCTTCGCGGACATGGAGGCCCAGCTGGCGGCGGGCCGGCTCGCCGAGGTGCGGGCCGACGTCGCCGAGCTCGCGCGGGCGGAACGCGCGTCGGTCGGACTCGCCGCCCGCGCTCGCGCCTCGGTCGGTCGACAGGTCCGCGTGCTCGTCGCGGGCGGCGACGCGCACGCGGGGGAGCTGGTGGATGCGGCGCCCGAGTGGCTCCTGCTGGCCACGTCGCCGGTCCGCCAGGCGCTGGTGCCGCTCACCGCCGTCGCAGCCGCCGACGGGCTCGTCGCGCACGCTGCGCCCGAGGCGGGTGCGGTCGAGTCACGGCTCGGGCTGGGTCACGCCCTGCGCGCGCTCGCCCGGGATCGCTCGCTCGTCCGCGTCGACGCCGCCGGCACCGAGCTCTCGGGCCGCATCGACCGCGTGGGCGCCGACCACCTCGACCTCACCGACGGCCGCGTCGTGTGGGCGGTCGCGTTCGCCTCCGTGCGGGTGGTCCGGTCGGGCTGACCGCCTCAGTCCGAGGGAGCGTCGATCTCCTCGGACGCCTCGCCCTCCGCGGCCGCCTGCGCTTCCGACTCCGACTCCGTGGCATCGTCCGTCGCGCCGCCGTCGCCGGAGATCCGGGCGCGGGTCTCCTCGTACATCCGCTGGATGTACTTCTCCAGCTCGGTGGACTCGACACGCCACTGCAGGCGCCCGCCGATCTGGATGGCGGGCAGCTCACCCGAACGGACGAGCGCGTAGGCCTGCGGTGCGGAGATGTTGAGCACCTCGGTGACGTCCGCGAGCGTCAGGAACCTCGAAGGCATGCCCGCAGTGTGGCACGCGCTGGCGCCCGGACCGGTTTGTCCACAATGCTCCCTCCGCGGCGTCCTGCACACGGCAGGATGGCGGCTCCCGGCAGTGCGCGACGAACCAGGAGAGTCGATGGACACGAGCGTGCTCGATCTGCCCGCGCCGGTGGCGGCGCGGCTGCGTCGGCCGGGCTGGCGCGACCCGCGCCTGCTCGCGGGGATCGCGATGGTCGCCGCGTCGGTGCTGCTGGGCTCGTGGGCGGTCCGCACCGCCCAGGCCACCGTGCCGGTGTACGTGACGCGGGCCGCGCTCGTGCCGGGCGACCGGGTGGCGGTCGACGAGCTCGCGGTCGTGGACGTGCGGCTGGGCACCGTGAACCTCGACCACTACCTGCGCGCGGACCGGCCGGTCGCCGACGGCGTGGTCGTTCGTGCCGTCGGTCGCGGCGAGCTGGTGCCCGCGTCGGCGGTGGGGTCCGCCGCCGACCTCGACCTGCGTCCGGTGTCGATCACGCTGACCCGCGCGCCGTCGCAGGACGTGGCGCCGGGGGCCCTCGTCGACGTCTGGTTCACCCCGCCCGCACCGGATGACGACGCCGCACCGGGGGAGCCGCGGCAGCTGGCAGGCGGCCTCACGGTCGCGGAGGTGGCCACCCCGTCGGGGGCGTTCCGCGCGTCCGGCGGGAGCTCCGTGCAGGTCCTGGTCCCCACGGACGTGCTGCCCACGGTCCTGACGGCGCTGGCCGCCGACGGCACGGTCGACGTGGTGCCCGTCCCGGGAACGGGAGGCTGACGTGACGGTCGGGGTGCTGTGCGCCGTGCAGGGTGCGGCCGAGTCGCTCATCGTGCAGGCCGTCGAGCAGACCGGCGGCCGGCTCAGCGTCACGCGGCGGTGCGCCGACCTCACGGAGCTGCTCGCGGCGGCCGAGGCGGGTCTCGGGCGGGTCGCCGTCGTGTCCGGAGATCTCGATCTGCTCGACCGCGAGGCCGTCGACCTCCTGCACCGAGCGGGGGTCCGGGTGGTCGGGCTCGGCGACGTCGCGCGGCCCTGGCTGAGCGAGCGCCTCGCTGCCCTGGGCGTCGACCTGGTGGCCGTGGCGCCGCAGGACGGGGCGTCCGCCGACTCGCTCGTGCGCGACGCGCTGGCCGTCGTCGGGAGGGCGTCCGACGAGGCGCCGGGGCCGGCGTTCCCCGACGAGCCGACGTTCCGCCGCCCGGCCCGCGGTCTCGTCGTGGCGGTCTGGGGGCCGACGGGTGCGCCGGGACGGACGACGGTCGCGGTGAACGTCGCCGCGGAGCTGGCCGCGGCCGGGCGCCGCACGCTGCTCGTCGACGCCGACACGTACGGGGGCTGCGTGGCCCAGGTGGTCGGCATGCTGGACGAGGCGCCGGGCCTGGCGGCAGCCGCCCGTGCGGCGGGCCAGGGGACGCTCGACCTCATGACGCTCGCGCGGCTCACTCCGTCGATCGCGCCCGACCTGCGGGTCCTCTCCGGGATCTCTCGCGCGGACCGGTGGCCCGAGCTGCCGTCCGCGTCGCTCGACGCCGTCTGGTCGGTCGCCCGCGGGCTGGTGGAGTGGACGGTGATCGACTGCGGCTTCAGCCTGGAGCGCGACGAGGGTCTGACCTACGACACGCGCGCACCCCAGCGGAACGCCGCCACGCTCAGCGCGCTGGAGGCCGCGGACGTCGTGCTGGTCGTCGGGGCGGGGGACCCGGTGGGCCTCCACCGGCTGGTCCGCGGCCTGGGCGAGCTCGCCGACCTGGGCCTGGGGGCGACGCGGTTCGTCCTGGTCAACCGGGTCCGGGCGTCGGTCGCCGGTCCCCAGCCGGCCGACGCCGTCGCGCAGGCTCTGGCCCGGTACGCCGGCGTCACCGACGCGCACCTGCTGCCCGACGACCGGCCCGCACTCGACGCGGCCGTGCTCGAGGCRCGCACGCTGCGCGAGGCCGCGCCGGGCTCGCCGGTGCGC
>NZ_JBFUIK010000052.1:0-16888 GCF_056401915.1 Cellulomonas sp. P4_D11
ACCTCGCCGCGGCCTGGGGCGTCGAGCACCTGCCGTCRCAGGCCGGCCGCTCGACCGCCGAGATCCTCGCCGCCGCGCGTGCGGGCCGCCTCGGCGGCCTCGTCGTCGGCGGTCTGGAGCCGGCCGACCTGCCCGATCCCGCGATCGCCCGCGAGGCCCTGGACCGCGTGACGTTCCTCGTCTCGCTCGAGGTCCGGCACTCCGAGGTGACCGAGCGCGCCGACGTGGTGCTCCCGGTGGCGCCGCCGACCGAGAAGTCCGGCACCTTCGTCACGTGGGAGGGGCGTCCGCGCCCGTTCCCGCAGGCGCTGGCCTCGCACTCGATGGCGGACCACCGGGTCCTCGACCGGCTCGCCGACGCCCTGGGCGTCGAGCTCGGGCTGCAGTCGCTCGCCGCGGTGYACGCCGAGCTGGACCAGCTGGGCGGCTGGGACGGCGCCCGGGTCGGCGCGCCCGACGTGACCGCGACCGAGCCGCCCGCCGTCGTGCCCGGCACGGCCGTGCTGGCCACCTGGCACCAGCTGCTCGACGGCGGCCGGCTGCAGTCGGGGGAGCCGTTCCTCGCGGGCACCGCGAAGCGTGCGGTCGCCCGCATCTCGGCTGCGACGGCCGACGCGGTCGGCGTGTCGGACGGCGGGAGCCTCGGTGTGTCGACCGACGCGGGCACGATCGTGCTGCCCGCGGTCCTGACCGACATGCCCGACCACGTGGTCTGGGTGCCGACGAACGCCGCGGGGCTCGGCATCCGCGACGCCCTGCACGCGGACGCCGGCGACGTCGTCCGGCTGGCACCCGTCGGACGGCACCTGCAGACCGAGGAGGCGCGCGCATGAGGCTCATCACCGATGCCGTCGCCCCGGTCACGGCGGACTTCAGCAACGACACGTGGTGGATCTGGCTGATCAAGGCCGTCGCCATCGTCGTGTTCCTGCTGACCAGCGTGCTCATCGCGATCTGGTTCGAGCGCAAGGTCGTCGCGCGCATGCAGGTGCGGCCGGGCCCGAACGTGCACGGCCCCTTCGGGCTGCTGCAGTCGCTCGCCGACGCCATGAAGCTCCTGGTCAAGGAGGACATGACGGTCAAGGCGGCCGACAAGCTGGTCTACATCGTCGCGCCGATGATCGCGGTGTTCTGCTCGCTGCTCGTGTTCGCCGTCATCCCGTTCGGGCCGTCGGTGGACCTCTTCGGGGTGATCACGCCGCTGCAGCTCACCGACTTCCCGGTGGCCGTGCTCTACATCCTCGCGTGCGCGTCCGTCGGCGTGTACGGCATCGTGCTCGGCGGCTGGTCGTCGGGCTCCACGTACCCGCTGCTCGGCTCCGTCCGCTCGACCGCGCAGGTCATCAGCTACGAGCTCGCGATGGGCCTGTCGCTGGTGAGCGTGTTCATCGTGGCCGGGTCGATGTCGACGTCCCAGATCGTCACGTCGCAGACGGCGATCTGGTGGTTCATCCCGCTGATCCCGGCGTTCCTCATCTACCTGATCTCGATGGTCGGCGAGACCAACCGCCTGCCGTTCGACCTCCCGGAGGCCGAGGGCGAGCTGGTGTCCGGGTACATGACCGAATACTCGTCGATGAAGTTCGCCTGGTTCTTCCTCGCCGAGTACATCAACATGCTCAACGTCTCGGCCGTCGCCACCACGCTGTTCCTCGGCGGCTGGCGCGCCCCGTGGCCCATCTCGGCCATCAACGACGGCATGTTCAACACGGGCTGGTGGCCCGTGCTCTGGTTCCTGGCCAAGCTCTGGTTCTTCATGTTCGTGTTCGTCTGGATCCGCGGGTCGGTCCTGCGCTTCCGGTACGACCAGTTCATGAAGATCGGCTGGAAGGTGCTCATCCCGTTCGCGCTCGCGTGGGTGGTCGCGGTCGGCGTGGTGCAGGGCGTCCGGCAGTTCTCCGGCCTCGAGCTGCGGCCGCTGCTGTTCGGGATCGCGGGCGTCGTGGTGCTGGGCCTGATCATCACCTTCCTCATCCCGGAGAAGAAGGAGCCCCCCGCACCGAGGCGACCGCCCGGTCCGCAGGTGTACGACCCCTACGCCGGTGGCTACCCCGTGCCGCCGCTGCCCGGCCAGGTGCTGCCACCGTCGCCGCGCAAGCAGCGAGCGGCGGCCGCCGCCGCCGAGGCCGAGAAGACGACGACCCCCCAGGTCACCCAGGAGGTGCACGGTGGCTGACCCGCGCAAGCCCGACCCGTCGGGCAAGGGCGTCCCCGCCCGCAAGCCCGCCACGGGCAAGCCCGCTGCCGGTCGTCGGGCCGCCCCGCCCGCGAAGGGCAAGGCCGTCGCCCCGCGCAAGCCTGCGGGGGAGGTGGCCGCGGTCGAGCCCGAGGGCTACCAGTCCCTCATCGAGCCGCGCGGTGCCCTCTCGGAGATGTTCGCGCCGGTGGGCGGGTTCGGCGTCACGCTCTCGAACATGTTCCGGCCGACCGTGACGGAGCAGTACCCGTCGGAGAAGGTGCCGGCCAAGCCCCGCTACCACGGCCGCCACCAGCTCAACCGGTACGCCGACGGCCTCGAGAAGTGCATCGGCTGCGAGCTGTGCGCCTGGGCGTGCCCCGCGGACGCGATCTACGTCGAGGGTGCGGACAACACCCCCGACAACCAGCGCTCGCCCGGCGAGCGGTACGGCAGCGTCTACCAGATCAACTACCTGCGCTGCATCTTCTGCGGGCTGTGCATCGAGGCGTGCCCGACCCGTGCGCTGACCATGACCAACGAGTACGAGCTGGCCGGTCCCACGCGCGCCGGGATGATCTGGGAGAAGCAGGACCTCCTGGCTCCGCTGCGCAGCGGGATGCTGCAGGCGCCGCACCCGATGGTCGAGGGCACCACGGACACCGACTACTACCGCGGCGAGATCACCGGCTCCACGTCGGCGCAGGCCGCATGGGTCAAGGGGCACCGTCCCGACGACCCGACGCTGCCCGGCGGCGCGGGCGTGGACGCGGCCAACGTGCCCGGTCCCACGGCCGCGGTCATGGCCGCGACGGTGGCCGGCGCGACGAAGCAGGGCACCCGATGAGCCCGATGAGCACAGCGCTCGCGTCGACTCTCCTCGAGTCGGGGGAGACGACGACCGCCGAGGCGGTGCTGTTCTGGACCCTCGGTCCGATCATGGTGCTGGCCGCGCTCAGCCTGCTGTTCGCCAAGAAGGCTGTGCACGCCGCGCTCGCCGTGATCGTCGTGATGATCTCGCTGGCGTTCCTCTACGTCGCGCAGGACGCGGTGTTCCTCGGGGTCGTCCAGGTGGTCGTCTACACCGGCGCCGTGATGATGCTCTTCCTGTTCGTGCTCATGCTCGTGGGCGTCGACTCGTCCGACTCCCTGGTGGAGACCATCCGCGGGCAGCGCTGGATCGGC
The DNA here is from genome assembly GCF_056401915.1 of Cellulomonas sp. P4_D11. NCBI lineage: Bacteria > Bacillati > Actinomycetota > Actinomycetes > Micrococcales > Cellulomonadaceae > Cellulomonas > Cellulomonas sp. P4_D11. The sequence continues at coordinate 3,362 of NZ_JBFUIK010000052.1, forward strand.
CTGCTGGCGGGCGTCGGCCTCGCCGTGGTCCTCGTCGGCGTCGTCGGCCGCGCGACCTACGGCAAGGTGTTCGGGCTGGCGGGCGAGGCGTCGTCGAACAACCCGACCGGCGTCGCGCACATCATCTTCGGCCAGTACGTGTTCGCGTTCGAGGTGGTCGGCGCCCTGCTGGTCACCGCCGCGCTGGGCGCGCTGGTCCTCACGCACCGCCAGCGCCTCACCCCGCGCGTCGGCCAGAAGGAGCGTGCCGACGCCCGCGTCGCGGCGGGTGCGATCCTCACGCCGCTGCCCGCGCCGGGTGTGTACGCCCGGCACAACGCGATGGACGTCCCGGCCCTGGGCCCCGACGGTCGGCCGCTCGAGATCTCCGTGCCGCGCGTGCTGCGCATCCGCGGGCAGGAGGCCGACGCCGAGGAGTTCGCGGCCCGCACCGAGCGCGTGCTCGCCGGCGCCTCGGTCGTCCGCGGCGGGGGGACGCCGCCTCCTGAGGCGGACATCGGCGGCCACGCCGTGAACGCCCCCGAGCTGGGTGCGGCGGTCAGCGACACCGGTCAGGACGGACCGTCCACCGGCCCCGCGGGCGCCATCGGACAGGAGGACGGCAAGTGAGCCTCACCCACTACCTGGTCCTCTCGGCGCTGCTCTTCTCCATCGGCGCCACCACGGTCCTGCTGCGGCGCAACGCGATCATCGTGTTCATGGGCGTCGAGCTCATGCTCAACGCGTCGAACCTCATGCTCGTCACGTTCGCCCGCATCCACGGCGACCTCACGGGGCAGGTCATGGCGTTCTTCGTCATGGTCGTCGCGGCCGCGGAGGTGGTCGTCGGGCTGGCGATCATCGTGGCGATCTTCCGCACCCGACGCTCGGCCTCGGTCGACGACATCAACCTGTTGAAGAGCTGAGGGGCGGGACGTGCACACCCTGACCACGTTGGTGGCGAGCCTGCCCGCAGACACGATCGCGCCCTCGAGCGAGACCGTGCGCGCCGGCGTCCTGCTCGTCGCCCCGCTGCTCGTCGGCCTGCCGCTGCTCAGCGCCGCGGTGCTGCTCCTGTCCGGTCGCCGGTCCGACCGCTGGGGCCACTGGCTCGGCGTGCTCGCCTCGACCGCCGCGTTCGTCGTCGCCGCGATCGTGTTCGTCACGATGCTCCAGCGCCCGGAGGACTCGCGCGTCATCGACGTCCACCTGGGCACGTGGATCGACGCCGGAGCGTTCCACCTGGACGCCGGCATGCGGCTCGACCCGCTCTCGATGACGTTCGTGCTGCTCGTGACGTTCGTCGGCACGCTCATCCACATCTATGCCGTCGCGTACATGGACCACGACGTCGACCGGCGGCGGTTCTTCGCGTACCTGAACCTGTTCGTCGCGGCCATGCTCATCCTCGTGCTGGCCGACAGCTACCTGCTGCTGTTCGTCGGCTGGGAGGGCGTCGGCCTGGCGTCGTACCTGCTCATCGGGTTCTGGAACTACAACACCGAGTACGCGGTCGCCGCCAAGAAGGCCTTCGTGGCCAACCGCATCGGCGACCTCGGCCTGATCATCGCGCTCGGGATCATGTTCTCGACGTTCGGCGCGGTCGACTTCGGCACCGTGCTCAGCGGCGTCGACGGCGACGTGAGCCAGGGGGCGCTCACCGCGATCGGGCTCATGCTGCTGCTGGCCGCGTGCGGCAAGTCGGCGCAGTTCCCGCTGCAGTCCTGGCTCGGCGACGCCATGGCGGGCCCGACGCCGGTCTCCGCGCTGATCCACGCCGCGACCATGGTCACCGCCGGCGTCTACCTCATCGTGCGCTCGGCGCCGCTGTTCGACGCGGCACCCACGGCCCAGCTGGTCGTGGTCATCGTCGGCGCGATCACGCTGCTGTTCGGGGCGATCGTCGGCTGCGCCAAGGACGACATCAAGAAGGCCCTCGCGGCCTCGACCATGTCCCAGATCGGCTACATGATCCTGGCCGCCGGGCTCGGTCCGGTCGGGTACGCGTTCGCGATCTTCCACCTGCTCACGCACGGCTTCTTCAAGGCCGGCATGTTCCTCGGCGCCGGGTCGGTCATGCACGGCATGGACGACCAGGTGAACATGCGCCGGTTCGGTGGCCTGGCCCGGTACATGACGATCACGTGGCTGACCTTCATGGCCGGCTGGCTGGCCATCATCGGCATCCCGCCGTTCTCCGGGTTCTTCTCCAAGGACAAGATCATCGAGGCGGCGTTCGTGCCGGTCGACGGGTCGCCGTGGCGGGCCTGGGTGTTCGGCGGCATCACCATGCTGGCGGCCGGGATCACCGCGTTCTACATGTCGCGCCTGTTCTTCATGACGTTCGAGGGCGAGCGCCGCTGGTCCACCAAGCGCGACGGCAGCGCGCAGCACCCGCACGAGTCCCCGAAGCTCATGACCGGCCCGATGATCGTGCTCGCCGTCGGCTCGATCGGCCTCGGCTTCTTCCTCAACGCGGGCGACCGGTTCGTCGACTGGCTCGCGCCCGTGCTGGGGGAGCCCGAGCACCACGAACCGGTGCTGCCGGTCTGGGTGCTGACCGTCCTCACGCTCGGCCTCGTCATCGTCGGCGTGGTCCTCGCGTGGCGCCGGTACGCGATCTCGCAGGTCCCCGTCATCCCGCCGGTGGGCACGTCGCTCACCCGGGCCGCCCGCGTCGACCTCTACCAGGACTCGGTCAACGACGTCCTCCTGGTGGAGCCGGGGCAGGCTCTCACCCGTTCGTTGGTCTACGCCGACCGGACCGTCATCGACGGCACGGTCACCGGCGTGGGCCTGGCCACGGTCGCGGCGGGCTCGTTCGCGCGGCGCCTGCAGACCGGCTACGTCCGGTCGTACGCAGCGTCGATGCTCATCGGGCTCGTCGTTCTCGTCGTCGTCGTCCTGGTCATCCAGAACTGAGGAGTGCACCCACCGATGTCGTCCTCCTTCCCCTGGCTGACCGCCCTCATCGTCGTGCCCCTCCTGGGCGCGGTCGCGCTGTGGGTGCTCCCCGCCAGCCGCACCCGGGCCGTCGCGCTCGGCGTCGCGCTCCTCGAGCTCGTGCTCGGCGTCGCGGCGCTCACCGCGTTCGACGTGGCCGACGCCGGCACCGTCCAGCTCACCGAGGTGCACGGCTGGATCCCCGCGTTCGGGGTGTCCTACGCGGTCGGCGTCGACGGCGTGGGCCTCTCGCTCGTGCTCATGTCGGTGCTGATCGTGCCGCTCGTCGTGCTCGCCGCCTGGCGCGAGCAGGGCAGCCTCACCGTCGCCACCGAGAACCTGCGCCGGTACCTCGCCCTCGTGCTCCTGCTCGAGGCGTTCATCGTCGCCGTGTTCTCCGCGCGCGACGTGTTCTTCTTCTACGTCCTGTTCGAGGCCATGCTCATCCCGGTCTACTTCATGATCGGCATGTTCGGCGGGGCCCAGCGCCGGTACGCGGCCGTGAAGTTCCTGCTCTACTCGCTGACCGGCGGGCTCATCATGCTGGTCGCGGTCATCGCGCTGTACCTGCAGGGGCCGGGCGGGCCGCAGGGCTTCCTCACGGACAACCTGACCGGCCTGACGCTCTCCTCGACCACCGAGAAGCTCATGTTCTGCGCGTTCTTCCTGGCGTTCGCCATCAAGGCGCCCATGTTCCCGGTCCACACCTGGCTGCCCGACGCCGCGCAGCAGGCCCCCGCCGGGACCTCGACGCTCCTGGTCGGCGTGCTGGACAAGGTCGGCACGTTCGGCATGCTCACCCTCTGCCTGCCCCTGTTCCCCGCCGCGTCCCGGTGGGCCGCGCCGGTGATCATCGTGCTGGCCGTGGTCTCGATCCTCTACGGGGCGCTGCTCGCCATCGGGCAGAAGGACCTCATGCGGCTCATCGCGTACACGTCGGTGTCGCACTTCGGGTTCATCGTGCTCGGCATCTTCGCGTTCACCAGCACGTCGATCGCCGGCTCGTCGTTCTACATGGTCAACCACGGGCTCTCGACCGCCGCGCTGTTCCTCATCGCCGGGTTCCTCGTGGCCCGGCGCGGGTCGCAGCAGATCGCCGACTTCGGCGGGCTGCAGAAGGTCGTGCCCGTCATCGCCGGGACGTTCCTGGTCGCGGGCCTGTCGGCCCTGGCGCTGCCCGGCCTGTCGACGTTCGTCAGCGAGTTCCTCGTCATCGTCGGCACCTTCGCGCGGCACCCCGCCGCCGCGATCGTCGCCAGCCTGGGCGTGGTTCTCGCCGCGATCTACGTGCTCTGGACCTACCAGCGGATGTTCACCGGCCCGGTCCGCCCCGAGCTGGCGGGCATGCCCGACGCGGTGGCCCGCGAGAAGTGGGTCGTCGCGCCGCTGCTCGGCCTGATGGTGGTGTTCGGCTTCGTGCCCGGCCCGGCCCTGGACCTGGTCCGACCGCCGGCCGCCGTGACGCTCGACCAGGTCGGGGTGCAGGACGTGCCGACCGCTGCCACTGCAAGTGAGGGGAGCAACCCGTGACCGAGTTCACCGCACCCACGGTCGACTGGGCGGCACTGAGCCCGGTCCTCATCGTGCTCCTCGCCGCGGTGGTCGGCGTGCTCGTCGAGGCCTTCGTGCCGGCCCGCGTGCGCCGCACCGTGCAGCTGGCCCTCGCGCTCGTGGCGCTGTTCGGGGCGATCATCGCGGTCGCCGCGCTGTGGAGCGGCGTCGAGGAGACCGGCGGGACCGTCGTGCTCGGCGGCTCGCTGCTGGTCGACGGCCCGACGCTCGTCCTGCAGGCCACCATCGCGCTGCTCGCGCTGATCGCGCTGCTGATCATCGCCGACCGCACCGAGACGGGGGAGGACGCCTTCGCGCCCAACGCCGCCGCGGTCCCGGGGTCGGACTACGAGGAGCTCGCGCGCCGCAAGGGCGTGCAGCAGACGGAGATCTACCCGCTGGTGCTCTTCGCCACCGGCGGCATGCTGATCTTCCCCGCGGCCGGCGACCTGCTCACGCTGTTCGTCGCGCTCGAGGTCCTGTCGCTGCCGCTCTACCTGCTCACCGGCATGGCCCGCCGCCGGCGCCTGCTCTCGCAGGAGGCGTCGATGAAGTACTTCCTGCTCGGCGCGTTCTCCTCCGCGCTGCTCCTGTTCGGCATCGCGCTGGTCTACGGCTACTCCGGCTCGCTGCGGTACTCCGAGATCGCGACGGCGACCCAGACCCCGAGCGGCCTCGACAGCCTGCTCCTGGTCGGCTCGGTCCTCATCCTGTCCGGCCTGCTGTTCAAGGTCGGCGCCGTGCCGTTCCACACGTGGACGCCGGACGTCTACCAGGGCGCCCCGACGCCCATCACGGGGTTCATGGCCGCGTGCACCAAGGTCGCCGCGTTCGGCGCGCTGCTGCGGATCGTCTACACCGTGCTGCCGGGCCTGCAGTGGGACCTCGGCGTGGTGCTCTGGACGGTCGCCATCCTCACGATGGTCGTCGGCACCGTCGCCGCCCTCGTGCAGACCGACATGAAGCGCGTCCTCGGGTACTCCTCGATCGCGCACGCCGGGTTCATCCTCACCGGCATCATCGCGCTCAACCAGGCCGGGATCGTGGCGGTGCTCTTCTACCTCCTTGTCTACGGGGCGGCGACCGTCGGCGCGTTCGGCGTCGTCTGGCTGGTGCGCGAGCGCAGCGGCGAGGACGGCCCGATCCTCGGCGAGGCCACGCACCTCTCGCAGTGGGCCGGCCTTGGTCGCACCCACCCGGTCCTCGCGCTCACGTTCGCGCTCTTCCTGCTCTCGTTCGCCGGGATCCCGCTGACGGCCGGCTTCGCCGGGAAGTTCTCCGTGTTCTCGGCGGCCGTCGAGGGCGGGGCCTGGCCGCTCGCCCTGATCGGCGTGCTGGCGTCCTCCGTCGCGGTGTTCTTCTACGTGCGGATCATCGTCCTGATGTTCTTCACGCAGCCCGCGGGCGCCGACGACGAGTCGACGGACGTGGCCGCGCTCGCACCGACCGCCGAGGGCTTCGCGCTGGTCGGCGACGCCGCCGTCGTGGTCGAGGCGGCGCCGGTCGTGGACACCCGCTCGACGGTCGCGACCACCGTCGTCGGCACCGAGGGCTTCGCGGTCGTCGCCATCGCGGTCTGCGCCCTGGTCACGATCGGCCTCGGCGTCGCCCCGTCCGGGGTGCTCGACCTCATCTCGAACGTCGCGACGTTCCTGCCGTGACGCCCGCCTGTCCGGCGGGGTCGTCGCGCCGGGATAGGTTCATGCCGTGACTTCGATGACGGCCTTCCCGCTGGCCGATGCAGCTCTGGCCGACCGGTTGGCCGTGCGCCTGGCGCTGGTCGAGGAACGACTGCGGGACGCCGTGACCAACGTGGACCCGCTGGCCGACGACGCGTCGCGCCACCTGGTCAACGCCGGCGGCAAGCGCCTGCGGCCGCTGCTCACCCTGCTGGCGGCCGAGCTGGGCGACGGGTCCCGGCGCGAGGTGGTCGACGCCGCCGTCGTCGTCGAGCTGACGCACCTGGCGACGCTGTACCACGACGACGTCATGGACTCGGCGCCGCTGCGCCGGGGTGCACCCGCCGCGCACGAGGTCTGGGGCAACTCGGTCGCCATCCTCACGGGAGACCTCCTCTTCGCCCGCGCGTCCGCCACGGTGGCGGGCCTGGGTCCCGACGCCGTCCGCATCCAGGCGGCCACGTTCGAGCGGCTCTGCCTGGGGCAGCTGCACGAGACGGTCGGCCCGCGGCCCGAGGACGACCGCGTCGCCCACTACCTGCAGGTGCTCGCCGACAAGACCGCGTCGCTCATCGCGACCTCCGCCCGGTTCGGGGCGATGTTCGCGGGGTGCGCCCCGGGCGTCGTCGCGACCGTCACGGCCTTCGGGGAGAAGATCGGCGTGGCGTTCCAGCTGGCCGACGACGTCATCGACCTCACGTCGGACGGCGACGTGACCGGCAAGACGCCCGGCACCGACCTGCGCGAGCGCGTCCCGACAATGCCCGCCCTGCTGCTCCGCGCCCGCGCGGCCGGCCCCGACGCCACCGACGAGGACGGCCGCATCGTGGCCCTGCTCGACGGCGACCTCTCCGGCGACGCGGACCTGGCGACCGCGGTCGCCGCCCTGCGCGGGCACCCCGTGGTCGACGAGACCCGTCGGCTCGCGATCGAGCTGGCCCAGGCGGCGGTGCGCGAGCTCGACCCGCTGCCCGCCGGGCCGGTCAAGGACGCGCTCGTGTCGTTCGCGGACGCCCTGGTGGACCGCGCCGCCTGACGATCGGGTGAACGCCCCTCCGCGGCGTGATCCGGGCGTGGCACCATGTCGGGGTCGTGGGGGGCCCGCACGAGGACCGCGTCCGGGAGGTGAGCAGTGAGCGCAGCACCGCACGGGTCGACCTGCCGCACCTGCGGCGCGCCGCTCGAGCCGGGCGCGGTGTTCTGCGCCGACTGCGGCGCCCGCGTCGTCGCCGGCTCCCCGGAGCCGTTCGTGCCCTCGCCGTACAGCGTCCCGATGTCGTCCACCGCGCCCGCGCCGGTCGTCCCGCCCGTGTCCGCGGGCCCCTCGGCGTCGCCGTCGCCGGCCGCCGCGACGCTCCCCGCTCTTCCGCCGGTGCCTGCTGCGCCGGCCGCCGCCGACCCGGCTCGGTCGTCACGGCGTGCCGCTCCGCCGACCGGCCTCGCACCGCCGCCGCCGCCCGGTCCGACGCCGAGCACGCCTCCGCCGCCGTCGCGCCGCACGGCGGCTCCGCCGACCGGCGCCTACCCGGTCGCCCCGGGGGCCGTGGCGCCCATCGGCAGCCGAGCGCTGGCCTACGCGATCGACGGGCTCGTCCTGCTGGTCGCCGTCGGCATCGGCTACGTCGTCGTCGCCGCGACGGGGAACCTCCCGGCGCAGGTGTCGGACCCGGGGGCGACGCGAATCGCCCTGCTCCTGCCGGCGCTGCTCGGCCTGCTGGTCGCGATCGGGCAGTGGGTCGCCGAGGCCCGGACCGGGGCGACCGTCGGCAACGCGACCACCGGCATCCGGACCGTCTCGTACCGCACCGGCCGTCCCGCCGGGCTGCTCGCGATCCTCGTGCGTCAGCTGGTGGTCGCCGCCGGCTTCCTCGTGCTCCTGGTCGGCGAGTGGGTCGTCGTGGTGTCCGGGACCTGGGACTCGTCGCCGGCGCAGCGCGGCTGGCACGACAAGGCTGCCGGCACGCTGGTGCTCCGCGCCCGGAGCGTCGAGCGGGCGTCCGGGGTCGCTGCGAGCACCGCGTGGAACACGGCCGTGGCCCGCACCATGGGGGACGCGCCGCTCGAGGCTCCGGGCTTCGTCCCCGCGGCTCCGGGCGCGGGCGCCGCGAGCGATGTCGCACCTGAGCCACCCAGCGGTCCGACCGCCGCGGCCGTGGAGCCGCCGCCCGGCCCGTCGCTCGTGACGGGCGCGCCGGGCGTTCCCTCCCGCCCGGCCCCACCGGCGGCCTCCGACCTGCCGGGCGCGCCCGCGACCCCCGAGGCTGCCGGCGACGAGTTCCTCGTCCCGCTCGTGCCCGTCCGCCGCGTTCCCGACCCGCCCGCGACGACCCGCCGCGCCGCCCGCCTCGCCGAGACGGCGGCCGCGGGCGAGGTCATCACCGGCATGCCCGGGACGTCGCCGAGCACACCGCCGCCGCCCGCCCGCGCGCAGCCCGTCATCGACGTCCCGCACACCCGTCCGGACTCGTCGCCGACCCCGCGGATCACCCAGGCCACGTCGGACCTGGGCGAGCTCGAGCACACGCGCCTGCGGCCGAGCGCGGCGGAGCCGCGGGTGGTCGCCCCGGTGGCCCTGCGGCTCTCGTTCGACACCGGCGAGCGCGTCGATGTCACCGGCGACGGGCTGGTCGGCCGGAGCCCCGCCGCGGAGGAGGGCGTCGGGCACCTCGTGCCCGTCGACGACCCCGCGCGCTCGATCTCCAAGACGCACCTGGCCTTCGGGCTCGACGGCGCCGGCGACCGCCTGTGGGTCGTCGACCGCGGGTCGACCAACGGCACGGTGCTCGTCGCCCCCGACGGCCGGAGCACCGCGCTCCCGGCGGGGACGCGGGCGACCGTCGCGGCCGGCTGGACCATTCGCTTCGGCCAGCGCAGCGCGCTCGTCGAACGGCGCTGACGCCCGCTAGACCGTCGCCGGGCTCCAGGCCAGCTGCACGACCCGCCGGCCCTCGTCGCGCGTGACCAGCTGACCGCGGCCCGGGACCGACGGCACGGGCTTGGCGCCACCGATGAGGGCGCCCTCGTCGGGACTCCCGGACAGGACCAGGCCGGGCACGGCGAGGTCGCGCAGGGCCTGCAGGACGGGTTCGTACATCGCGCGCGCGGCGCCACCGGTGCGCCGGGTCAGGATGAGGTGCAGCCCGACGTCGCCGGCCTGGGCGAGCAGCGGCACGAGCGCCGCGACCGGGTTGCCGGTGGTGGTCTGCACGAGGTCGTAGTCGTCGACGAGCACGAACACCTCGGCGCCGGTCCACCAGGACCGTGACCGGAGCTGGTCGGGGGTGACGTCCGGGCCGGGCAGGCGGGTGCGCAGGTAGGCGGCCAGGTCCGAGAGCTCGGTGGTCGCCTGGTCCTGCGTGGTCAGGTAGCCGGCCAGGTACTCGTCCGGGATCTCGCCCAGCAGCGAGCGGCGGAAGTCCACCGCGAAGATCTGGGCCTGCGCCGGCGTGTGGGTGCGCCGGACCTCCGCGGCGATGCTGCGCAGCAGGCCGGACTTGCCCGAGCCGCCGTCGCCGAACGCGTAGAGGTGGTTCTCCTCGCGGATGTCGATGCCGACCGGGGCCAGCGCGGCCTCGTCGACGCCGAGCAGGAGCTCGCGCGTGTCGGCGGGGGACGCCGCGCGCACCTGGTCGAGGGTGACCTGCTCGGGCAGCAGGCGCAGCTTGGGCCCGGGGGCGCCGCGCCAGGACTGCGACACCGTCCGGACGAGGTGCTCGATGCCGGCGCCCAGCGTGGCGGGGGAGTCGTCGCCGTCGATCCGCGGGAGGGCCGTGAGCACGTGGTGCTTCGAGACCACGAGGCCGCGACCCGGCCGGTCCTTGGGCACGTTGACGGCGACCTTGCGGTCGAGCTCGGAGTCGGACGGGTCGCCCAGCCGGAGCTCGATGCGGGTGCCGAACAGGTCCTTGACCTGCGTGCGGAAGTCCATCCAGCGCGCGGCGCTGGCCAGAAGGTGGACGCCGAACGTGAGGCCGCGGCCGGCGAGCGCCTGGAGCCGCGCCTCGAGCTCGTCGAACTCGGCGCGGACCGTGCTCCAGCCGTCCACGACGAGGAAGATGTCGCCGTACCCGTCGTCCGCGCGGCCCTCGAGCCGGCGGACGCGGTAGGTCTCGATGGAGTCGATCTGCTGCGCGCGGAAGTACCGCTCGCGGGCGTCGACGATGCTCTCGACCTCGGCGACGACCCGACGGACCACGTCGGGCTCGCTGCGGGTCGCGACGCCGGCGACGTGGGGCAGCCGGGCGAGCGGGCTGAACGTGCCGCCGCCGAAGTCGAGGACGTAGAACTGCACCTCGAGCGGCGTCTGCGTGAGCGCCAGACCCGTGACCACCGAGCGCAGCACCGTGCTCTTGCCGGAGCGCGGGCCGCCGACGACGGCCAGGTGCCCCGCGGCCCCGGCCAGCGAGATGGTGAGGTTCTCGCGGCGCTGCTCGAGCGGTCGGTCGGTGATCCCGAGCGGGATGGTCAGGCCGCCGGCGGCCCGCCAGCCCGGCGAGACGAGCCCGAGCGCAGGGTCGACGACGAGGTCGGGCATGAGGTGGTCGTAGGTGCTGGGGACCACGAGCGGCGGCAGCCACACCTGGTGGGCGGCCGGGCCGCGGCCCGCCATCAGCGAGACCGCGATGTCGAAGGTCGCGCGCTTCTCGACCTCGTCGGCGACGACCTCCTCGGGCTCCTCCCGGACCGTCCCCAGCACGGGCGCGGCCGTGAACGACTCGAGCCGCGCGCGCCCGGCGACCACGCCGGGACCGGCGGCGGCGCGCCGGCGGCCCTTGGGCGGTCCGGAGACGTACGACGCGCGGAACTGGACCATCGTCGTGGGGTCGGGCTTGAGGTAGCCGACGCCGGGGACGGGCGGCAGCTCGTAGGCATCCGGCACGCCGAGCACCGTCCGCGACTCGGCCGCCGAGAACGTGCGCAGGCCTATCCGGTAGGACAAGTGCGACTCGAGCCCGCGCAGCCGGCCCTCCTCCAGGCGCTGCGAGGAGAGCAGCAGGTGCATCTGCAGCGAGCGACCGAGCCGCCCGATGGCCACGAAGAGGTCGACGAACTCCGGCTTGGCGGCCAGGAGCTCGGAGAACTCGTCGGCGACGATCAGGAGCGCCGGCAGCGGTGCGAGGTCGGGGCGGTCGGACCGCCGGGCCTTCTCGTAGTCGCTGACGTTGGCGAAGTTGCCGGCCGCGCGCAGCAGCTCCTGGCGGCGCACCATCTCGCCCTGCAGGGCGTCCTGCATGCGGTCGACGAGGGTGAGCTCCTCGCCGAGGTTGGTGATGATCGCCGAGACGTGGGGCAGGTCGGCCATGCCCGCGAACGTCGCGCCGCCCTTGAAGTCGACCAGGACGAAGTTGAGGTCCTCGGACGAGTGCGTGAGGGCGAGCGCCAGCACGAGCGTCCGGAGCACCTCCGACTTGCCGGAGCCGGTGGCGCCGATGATGAGCCCGTGCGGGCCCATGCCCTGCTGCGCCGACTCCTTGATGTCCAGCGAGACCGGCTGGCCCTGCGGGGTCAGTCCGATGGGCACCCGGAGCCGGTCGCGCGGCAGGCGCGGCCGCCAGGCCGCCTCGAGGTCGAGGTCGCGGATGTCGCCCAGCCCGAGCAGGTCCACCAGCTCGGATGACGCGGTGGCGTCGTCGCGCGACGGGCCGGCGTCCCGGTGCAGCGGGAGCAGGCGGCGCGCGGTCGCCTCGGCCTCCGCGACCGACAGCTGGTCGCCGGTGAGGTGCGTGGGCTCCAGGCCGAGGCGCAACACGTCGACCGGCGCCGTGCCGTCGGCCTGCGGGTTCCCGACGAGGAACCGCAGCGTCCACGGGTCGTCGAGCTCGTCCCACCGCTCCGGCAGCTCGAGGACCGTGATGCCGAGCACGCCGTCGCTGGTGAGGATCGCGTTGCCGACCGGGACGTGGCCGCCGTCGACGACGACCAGCACGTGCGGCAGCGGCGTCTCGGACGCCGTCGGCCCGAACCGGGGCCGGTCGCGGAGCCCCTCGGGCAGCAGCGACTCGATCTCGGCGAGCGTGGTGCCGATCATCCGGGCGGCGCCGACCGCGTCGCGCTCGCGCGTCGAATGGGCGTGCGGCAGCCACTTGACCCAGTCCCACGCCGGCAGCGCGCGGTCGCCCGCCAGCACGGCGATCTGCAGCTGGTCGGGGGAGTGGAACGTCGCCAGCTGGCAGACGATCGCCCGGGCCAGTCCGCGCGCGCTCTGCTCGGTGCCCGCCACCTGCAGCAGGGGGACGGACCGCACGTCCACCGCCAGCGGGATGCCCTGCTGGACGCGGTGGGTGACCAGGAAGCGATGGGCGGCCGACGCGGCGACGGGATCGAGCTGGGCCAGGGGCGCCGTCTGGGGCGGCTCGAGGTCGAGGCAGAGCGGCTGGCTCCCGACGCCCACGCGCGCGAACAGGTAGTCGTCGTGGTCGGGCGTCCGCTCCCACACGCGCGAGCGCTCCTCGGCCACCGACGCGAGCGCGCGCGGGTCGGGCGCGTTCCACTCGGCGCTGCGGTGCTGGGCACGCGCGGCCTGGCGCACTGTGCGGCGCAGGTCGGCGAGGTAGGCCAGGTACTCGCGGCGGGCGCCGACGACGGCGGCCTGGTGCTGCGACCGCTGCCGCCAGCCGTTGACGCCGACGAACCCGAGGGAGGCGACCAGGAACATGCCGGCGGCGATCATGCCCTTGGGGCCCGGCGACGACACGGCGACGAACACGATCGAGCCGACGCTGCCGAGCATGGGGATCACGTTGGCCAGGACGCCGCTGACGCCGTCGGACGGCTGGATCTCCGGCGGCGGCTGGAGCACGATCTGACCGGTCGGCACGGCGGGCGGACCCTGCTGCGCCACCGCTGGTGCGCTGCTGCCCCGCTGCGCCACGATCGACATCCGCTGCTCGCTCCTCGTCCTCTGCCCCACCTGCGCGCCCGCCCGCGTGGGCGAGCGATGCCGACCGCCACGGTACCCGGAGCAACCGGCATCCCGGTGGTCGTGTCCCCGAACGGCCCATGAACCGGTCATGCCCGCCCGGGCTGCGCCACGTAGCATGTCCGCGGCGCCGTCCGCGCGCCCCGCAGCAGCCCGCGTCGCGCAGGAGGTGGTCGTGACAGCACCGGCCGCCGAGCAGCTGCGCCCGGCGCAGGTCCGGCTCGCGGTGGACCTGGGCGGCGAGCGCCGGGACATAGCCCTGCGGGCAGACGTCGTCGTGCGGGACGCGCTGCAGGCCGCGCTCGTCCCCGTGAACCTCCCCGGCGTCGTCGTGCTCGACTCGACGGGACGCCAGCTCGACCTGTCCGGGCTCGTGGGCGCACAGCTGGCCGACGGCGGCGTGATCCACGTCGTGCGCCCCGCGCCGGCCCCGCGGACGCGCGCGGGTCGCTGGGC
>NZ_JBFUIK010000053.1:0-16211 GCF_056401915.1 Cellulomonas sp. P4_D11
GGCCGCCGCCGACGCTGCCGCCGCCCAGGCCGCCGCGGAGGCCGCCGCAGCCGCGCAGGCCGCCCAGCGCGTCGCGTGGAAGCAGTCGCTCCTCGGGTACGCGAACGGCAAGATCCCCGACTCGGCCCTCTGCGGCGTCAGCTTCGACGCCTCGGTGCGGCTGCGCTGCGACGCCGCCGAGCAGCTCGAGATCCTCAACACCGCCTACAAGGCGCAGTTCGGCGCCGACCTCGAGGTGAACGACTCCTACCGGTCCTACGCAGGACAGGTCCTGTGCAAGCGCACCAAGGGCTACCTGTGCGCGACGCCCGGCACGTCCAACCACGGCAGCGGCATCGCGGTCGACCTCGGCGGCGGCATCGACACGTTCGGCACCGCCCAGCACAGGTGGATGGACGCCAACGCGCCCGGTCTGGAGTGGGTCCACCCCTCCTGGGCCGAGCGCGGTGGCAGCAAGCCCGAGGCGTGGCACTGGGAGTACGCGGGCTGACCTCGCTCCGATCTTCGCCCGCCAGGGCGAACCGGACATCGCGCCGCGGCCCTACGATCGGGCGCATGAGCACCTCGGCCGAGCCGGGGCGGACCTGGCCCCTGGTGGGCCGTGCCGCCGAGCTCGACGACCTCGACGACCTCCTGTCGACCGCGGCCGGGGGCGTCGGCGTGACGGTGCTCCTCGAGGGCGAGGCGGGCGTCGGCAAGACGAGCCTCGTCGACGCCATCCGCGGCTCCGCCCGGCTGCTGGACGTCGAGCTGCGCAGCGCGCGGGCGTCGGCGATGCGCGGCTGGCCGTTCGCTCTCCTCTCCGACGCACTGCTGCTGCACCCCGGCCGCAGCGCCGACCGGGGACAGGTCGAGGCCGAGCTGACCGACCTGCTCGAGGCGATGCACGCCGACCCTGCGCACTCGGTACCGCGGCACGCCCGGGCTGCCGAGCTGTTCGCGGCCCTGTTGCGGCGGCGGGGCGACTCCCGGCCGTGGGCCCTCGTGCTCGAGGACGTGCACGAGGCCGACGCCCCCTCGCTCGAGGTCCTGCTGCAGCTCGCGCACGAGGGGGCCGTGCCGCGCGCGCTCGTCGTGCTCACCATGCGGCCGGTGCCCTACCGGCCCGAGCTCGCGGCCGTCGTCGCCGCGTGGACGCGGGCGGGCGCGCGGTACCTCGAGCTGCGGCCCCTGAGCACGCGCGCCACGATCGAGCTGGCCGAGAGCCTCGTCGGGGGCCCCGTCGGTCCCTCCCTGCGCGGCACCCTGGCGACGACCGGCGGCAACCCTCGGCTCGTCGCCGACGTCGTGCGCACCGCGCGGTCGGCGGGCGCCCTCGTCTCCGTCGACGGCGTCCTCGACTGCGCGGGGGTCCGGTGGCTGACGCCCCTCGACGAGGTGGTCCGGCGGCGCGTCGAGTACCTGGGCTCCGACGTGCTCGCGCTGCTCGGTCAGGCGTCCGTGCTCGGCACGTCGTTCGTCATGGCGGACCTGGCGACGCTGTCCGGCGACCCCGTCGCCGACTGCTGGCGCACGCTGCGCCACGGCCTCGCCGCCGGGGTGGTCCGGGCGCGCGGTGACCGGCTGGTGTTCGGCCACGACCTGGTGCGCGGCGCCCTCTACAACGGGCTCGAGCCCGACCAGCGCCGTGCCCTGCACGCGCGCGCCGCGTGGGCGCTGCGGCAGGCCGGGGCGCCGTCGCAGATCGTCAGCGCGCACCTCGAGCGCGCGCGGTGAGCGGCGTCGCTGCCTAGCGTGGGGCTGCGGGCGGACGTCGCCCGCCACATCCACACCGAGGGAGCACCATGGCCACGCGCACCGCACGAACTGCCTGGAACGGGACGCTGCAGGAGGGGTCGGGCCAGGTCGAGCTCACCAGCTCCGGCGCCGGGACGTTCGACGTCTCGTTCCCCAAGCGGACCGCCGACGAGGCCGGCGGGACGACGAGCCCCGAGGAGCTCATCGCCGCCGCACACTCGTCGTGCTTCGCCATGCAGCTGTCGGGCGTCATCGCGGCGGCCGGCGGCACCCCCGTCGCCCTCGAGATCAGCGCCGACGTCACCCTGCGCCCCGACCCCGCCGGCGGCCTGCGCATCTCGGGCATCGCGCTGACCGTCCGCGGCGAGGTCGAGGGTCTCGACGCCGACGGCTTCCAGGCCGCCGCCGAGCAGGCCAAGGCCACGTGCCCGGTGAGCAAGGCGCTGACGGGCACGGACATCACGCTCACCGCCTCCCTGGCGTAACCCAGGAGCCGGCGCCGCTCCCCGCGCAACCTGGCGCTCACGTCCTCAGACGTCCGGTGGGGGGCGTGACCACGCCTCGGTGACGTGTGCGGGGGAGCGGGTCGCCGATGGGAGACTGCCCCCGTGGTGGCCGTGACCGAGACCGTGGCAGGGGACGTGAGCAGCGCCGACGTCGTGCGGGCGCTGCGCTCCGCGCTGCGCGGGGCGGTCGACGACAGCACGCGGCGACGGGCCGAGTACTCGACCGACGCGTCGAACTACCGGGTGGTCCCGCAGGTCGTGGCGTTCCCGCGGGACACCGACGACGTGCTCGCCGCGCTCGCGGTGACCCGGGAGCTCGGCGTCCCGCTGACCGCGCGCGGCGGCGGCACGTCGGTGGCCGGCAACGCGGTGGGCACGGGCGTGGTGCTCGACTTCTCGAGGCACGTCAACCGGATCCTCGACCTCGACCCGGCAGCCCGGACGGCGCGCATCGAGCCGGGCGTCGTCATGGCGAGCCTGCAGAAGGCCGCCGCCCCGCACGGGCTGCGGTTCGGCCCGGACCCCAGCACCCAGGCGCGCGCGACGCTCGGCGGGATGATCGGCAACAACGCCTGCGGCCCGCGCGCGGTGGCCTACGGGCGCACCGCCGACAACGTGCTCGCGCTCGAGGTCGTCGACGGGACCGGTCGCCGGTTCGAGGCCCGGTCGGGTGCGGGCGCGCTCGACGTCGTGCCGGGTCTCGACGCCCTCGTCCGCGGCAACCTCGACATCCTCCGGACCGAGCTGGGCCGCTTCGGCAGGCAGGTCTCCGGCTACTCGCTCGAGCACCTGCTGCCCGAGAAGGGCACCGACCTGGCCAAGGCGCTGGTCGGCACGGAGGGGACGGTCGGCACGCTCCTCGGCGCGACGGTCCGGCTGGTGCCGATCGCCGCGGCCCCCGTCCTCGTGGTGCTCGGCTACCCGGACATGCCGACGGCGGCCGACGCCGTCCCGGCGCTGCTCGCGCACGCCCCGCTGGCCATCGAGGGCATGGACTCGCGGCTGGTCGACGTGGTCCGCCGCGTCCGTGGTGCCGCCGCCGTCCCGCCCCTGCCGACCGGCGGCGGCTGGCTCATGGTGGAGGTCGGCGGGGACACGCTCGACGAGGCGCTCGACCGGGCGCGCGCGCTCGCGGCCGACGCGGGCACCAGCGCCGTCGGTCTCTTCCCGCCCGGGCCGGAGGCCGCCGCGATGTGGCGGATCCGCGAGGACGGCGCGGGCCTCGGAGGTCGGACGCCGTCGGGGGAGCAGGCGTGGCCGGGGTTCGAGGACTCCGCCGTTCCCCCGGCTCGGCTGGGCGCGTACCTGCGCGAGCTCGAGGCGCTCATGGCGTCGCACGGCGTCGACGGCCTGGCCTACGGGCACTTCGGCGACGGCTGCGTGCACCTGCGCCTCGACATCCCGCTCGAGCGCTCCGGCAACCCGTTGCGCGCGTTCATGACCGACGCCGCGGCCCTCGTCGCGACCCACGGCGGATCCCTGTCGGGCGAGCACGGCGACGGCCGCGCGCGCTCCGAGCTGCTCCCGGTCATGTACTCGTCGAAGGCCATCGACCTGTTCGGCGCCTTCAAGGACCTGCTCGACCCGCGCGACCTGCTCAACCCCGGCGTGCTCGTCCGGCCCCGCCCGCTCGACGCCGACCTGCGCCGGCCGTGGGCCCGCCCGCTGCTGGCCGACGGCCACGGGTTCTCGTTCGCGCACGACGCCGGTGACCTCACGACCGCCCTGCACCGCTGCGTCGGCGTCGGCAAGTGCCGGGCCGACAGCACCGCGACGGGCGGCTTCATGTGCCCGTCGTACCTGGCGACCAAGGACGAGAAGGACTCGACCCGCGGCCGTGCCCGCGTGCTGCAGGAGATGGCCAACGGCACGCTGGTCACCGGCGGCTGGGGCTCGCCCGAGGTGCACGACTCGCTCGACCTCTGCCTGTCCTGCAAGGCGTGCTCGTCGGACTGCCCCGCGGGCGTCGACATGGCTCAGTACAAGTCGGAGGTTCTGCACCGTACATACCGCGGGAAGGTCCGCCCGACCTCCCACTACGCCCTCGGCTGGCTGCCGCGCTGGGCGCGCCTGATCACCGGGATCCCCGGTCTCGCCGCGCTCACCAACACGGTCCTGGGCGTCCGGCCTGTCGCCAAGGTGGTCCTCGCCGGCGGCGGGATGGACACGCGCCGCCAGATGGTCACGTTCGCTCGCCAGCCGTTCCGCGCCTGGGTCCGCGGCGAGGGTCGGGACGCGGTGACCCTGACCGGCCGCGACGACGGCGACGTCCGCCCGAGCGAGCGGCCCGGCCACCAGTTCCTCGGGCGCGCCGGCAAGGGGACCGGGAGCACCGCGGGGAAGCGGCCCCGGGTCGTCCTCTGGACCGACTCGTTCTCGGACACCCTGTCGCCGTCCGTGGCGCAGGCGGCCGTCGCGGTGCTCACGGACGCCGGCTACGAGGTGCTGGTGCCGCAGGACAACGCGTGCTGCGGGCTCACCTGGATCAGCACCGGCCAGCTCGACGGCGCGAAGAAGCAGCTGACGCACCTGCTCGGCGTGCTCGGGCCGTTCGCGGTCAACGGCATCCCGATCGTCGGGCTGGAGCCGTCCTGCACGGCGGTGCTCCGCTCCGACCTCCTGGACCTGCTCCCCGACGACGCCCGCGCGGTCGCGGTGGCGCGCGAGACCCGCACGCTCGCGGAGCTGCTCACGGCGCCGGCGCCGATCGGCCCCGGGGACCGCTGGCAGGCCCCCGACCTGTCGGACGTCACGGCCGTCGTGCAGCCGCACTGCCACCACCACTCGGTGATGACGTGGACCGCGGACCGGCGCCTGCTCACCGAGGCGGGCGCGCAGTTCTCGGCGCTCGCCGGCTGCTGCGGGCTGGCGGGGAACTTCGGCATGGAGAAGGGGCACTACGACGTCTCGGTCGCCGTCGCCGAGAACGCGCTGCTCCCGGCCCTGCGCGACGCCGCCCCCGGCGACGTCTTCCTGGCCGACGGGTTCTCCTGCCGGACCCAGGCCGACCAGCTCGCGGGCGTCCAGGGGATCCACCTGGCCGAGCTGCTCGCGGCGCACCTGCCGGTCCGGGCTCCGACGGTCTGAGGCGGGCCGACGGCGACCTGCGGCAGACCGTTCTCGGCGCGACGGGCCCTCGGCGGAGGTAGCGTCCCCGCCATGGCCGGTCGGACGCGAGGTAGCGCATGGTGGCTCGTCGCCGCCGTCCTCGTGCCCGCGGTCGTCGTCCTGTGCGCCTTCGGACTCACGACGGGCTCCTGCTCGGACGCGGCACCGGGCACGGGCCTCGAGAGCTCGTGCACCACCGGACCGATGGTCGGGCTCGCGGGCGCCTGGATCCTGTCCGCCGGGGCGGCCGTGTTCGCTGTCTGCGCGCTCCTCCGCCTGCGGGGCTCGCGGTAGCCGCGCGTCACGAGGTCGGTGTGTAGCCCACCACCCCGTAGCAGGACTCGTCGTCCGTGGAGCGGGCGTCGGGGTCGAACAGGACCCAGGTCGGCACTCCGGTCACCGCGTCGTACGTGACGTCCTTCGCCCCTGTCCCCGCCGCCTCGATCCGGTCGAGCAGCTCGTCGATCGTCGGCGTGATCGTCGCCAGGTCCGGCGTGGCCTCGACCGCCATCACGCCGGTCGCGTCCGTGCCGACGATCTGCGCGATCTCGCCGTCGACGACGGTGACGGTGAACCGGCCGATCCCGTTGCGCTCACCGCAGGAGGACGTCAGCCCGTAGGTGTAGTCGTCCGACGCGTGCGCAGCCCACCCGGGCGACGGCCGGGGAGTCGGCGGCGGTCCCGACGGTCCCGTGCACGCGGTGGCGACGAGCGCACACAGCACTGCCGCGCCCAGCAGGCGTCGGACCATGCGCCACCTCCGCTCGACGTCGAGGACGCCGACGGTACGGCGCGGCGAGGCGCCGCGGGGCCGGAATGGACACGTCGGCCTGCGCGCACCAGGCTGGGCCGCATGCTCGTCGCCTTCTCCGTCGCCCCGCTCGGTGCGGGCGAGTCCGTGACCGCCGCCGTCGCCGATGCCGTGCGCATCGTCCGCGAGTCCGGGCTGCCCAACCGCACGGACTCCATGTTCACCACGCTCGAGGGCGAGTGGGACGAGGTGATGGACGTGGTCAAGCGGGCCACCGAGGCGGTCGGGCGGCACGGCAACCGCGTCAGCCTCGTGCTCAAGGCCGACATCCGGCCCGGGCACGACGGGGAGCTCACGGGCAAGGTCGAGCGGGTCGAGGCGGCGCTCACGAACGAGTGACGAACCCGACCGATCCGGCGTTCCGGGCGGTCGGGATTCGGACCATCCGGGTGATGTGACCGATCTCCTGCGGGCACGTCGGGCGGACGGGCTGACGGGCTCTGCGCGCTGTGGGACAGTGTGGTCGCGAGCGCGCCGGCCGGGGCGCGCGGGGCGCACGACGGGACCGCGGAAGGCCAGGACAGATGCCGATCTTCGAGCTCGACGAGGGCCGACCACGCCTCGTCCAGCCGATGCAGCCGCTGACCGGATCGTTCGCGCAGGAGTGCGCGTCACTGCTCACCCACCACCTCGCCGCCATCGCGGGCGAACCCCTCTTCGCGGTCCGCTCCCGCACCGGTGCGCCGGACCACGCGGACCTGCCCGAGCTGCTCGCGCTGGACGCGACCGGCCGCTCGGTGGTCATCGACGTGGTCCAGGTGGTCGACGACGACGCGGTCATCGCGGCCCTGCGGCACGCCGGCGCGGCGTCCCGCATGACGACGACCGACCTGGCGCGGGCGTACCACCCGGACCCCAGCCGCTTCGCGGTCGACTTCGCAGCGTTCCGCGAGCAGGCGGCGTTCGGCACCCAGACCAACCGGCGCGAGGGTGTCCGGCTCGTGCTCCTGTGCTCCGAGGTGGCGGCCGAGGCCGGTGACACCCTGGGCTTCCTGCGCGGACCCGGGCGGCACGTCGACGTGCTGCAGGTCGGCGTCGTGCGCGGCGTCGACGACCGTCGCCTGCTGGACGTCTCCCCGTTGGCCACGCACGAGGGCGCGCGCCGGTCCGTGGAGCCGACCGCCCTGCGGCTGGTCCGCTCGAGCGAGGGCTTCGCGACCAGCACGACCCCGAGCGCGCCCTACGAGCCCCGCGTCACCCTCGGCACTCCCGCCCGCAAGCCGGCGTCGGGCGAGCTCCGCGCGGTCACTCCGCCGCCCGCGACGCCCGACCCGCCGGCCCCGACGCCGCTGCGCGCGCCCGAGCCCGTGGACGGGGACAAGCCGCAGAGCACGTCGAGCATCCACGAGGCGCCGACCACCCTGACCCCGGTGGTCGGCCTGCGGTTCGGCGCCGACCAGGTGGTGCCGCGGACCCCGCCGCGCGACCCCGACGCGGTCACCGACCCCCGCCCCTTCGTCCCGCCCTCGGCGCCGCTGCCGGTCTCGTCCAGCTTCCCGACGCCCCCGGCGGCCATGCCCGCGGTGCCGCCCGCGCCTCCGCAGACCACCGAGGCGATCGCCCCGATCCCTCCGGAGCGCCCCGACGGCGACCTGGCGGCCCTGCCCGAGCTGGCGACGCTCGCGAAGAGCCGCCGGGCGATCACGACGCTGGTGTGGGTCCGCGCGCGCCGCGGGCAGCGGCTGGTCGCGATGCTGCGCACCGACGGCCTGCTCGAGCTCCCGTCGGGCGAGCTGTTCGCCGACCCGGACGACGCGGCGTCGGCCGCCGTGGCCGCGGAGAACCCGGTCGACGGCTGGCGCGCCTGGCGGCTGGGCGAGGGCGGCCCGACGCTGGCCGAGGCCACGGGCGTCCTGCGGCCCTGAGCTCGGCGGGTCAGCCCCAGCCGTAGGCGGCGGCCCAGCGGTCGATCTCCGCATAGAACCGGGCTCTCACCGGCGGCGGCGACAAGGTGAGGTCGTGCAGGCCCCCGTGGATCCTCACGACCGTGACGTGCGTGCCCAGCTGCACGGCCCGGCGCGCCAGGAGCTCGACGTCGAGCACCACGTCGGCGTGCCGCATGTCCTCGCTCCACCGGGGGCTGATGACGGTCCGGCTGGAGGCGCACATGAGGATCGGCTGCTCGACGGACAGCCCGCGGGCCACGCGCCCGTGCCCGGCCATGATCGCCTGCAGCCAGCCGGCCCGGACGGGGAACGACGGCGTCGGCCGCCACCGGGTGTCGTAGGTCCACTCGCCGCCGCTCGCGCTGCTCAGGGTGCGCGAGTAGTAGCCGGGGTCGATGTTGGGCAGCGGTGCCTTGGGCTGGAACCGGGCGATGCGCGCGACCGCCGGGGCGCTGATGTGCCGCAGCACGGACGACCCCTGCAGCTCGAGCCAGGGGCTGTTCAGCACGAGCCCGCTGAGCTCGCCGGGGTGGCGGTTGGCCCACAGCGCGGCGACCAGCCCGCCGGTCGAGTGGCCCATCACCATGACGCGGGCGCGCAGGCCCAGGTCGCCGCGGACGACGTCGAGCGAGGCCTCGATCTCCTCGTCGTACACCTCGAGGTCGTCGGTGTAGCCGGGGGTCTGCCCGGGGCGCAGGCTGCGACCGTACTTGCGCAGGTCGAGGGCGTAGAACGCCGCTCCGCGGGCGTGCCAGTACTCCGCAAGCCCGGTCTGGAAGAAGTAGTCCGACCAGCCGTGGACGTAGAGGATCGCGCGGGACGGGCGCAGGGGCTCGGGCGACGGCGGGGCGTAGCGGACCAGGCTCGCGACCACGTCGCCCTCGTCGTCGGGCCGCAGCGCGAGCGTCAGGACGCGGTAGTCGGGCCCGAGGACGTCCTCCACCCACTCGTCGCCGGTCAAGGCTCGAGCACGATCTTGCCGAACTGGTCCCCGCCCGCCAGGCGTCGCACGGCGTCGCGGGCGTCGGCGAGGGCGAACGTCGAGTCGACCAGCGGGCGCACGCCCGTGCGCGCCAGGAACGCCAGCAGGTGCTGCAGGTCGTCGCGCGTGCCCATCGTCGTACCCACCACGCTGATCTCCTGGAAGAAGATCCGCGTGAGCTCGGCCGGCTCGGCGTCGCCGCTGGTGGCTCCCGCGACGACGATCGTCCCGCCGGGCCGCACCGAGCGGACGGAGTGCGACCACGTGGCCTTCCCGACGCTCTCGAGCACGACGTCGACGCGGGGCACGCGTGCACCGGTCTCGACGGCCGCGGCGGCCCCGAGCGACAGGGCCTGCGCACGCCGTTCCGGCGAGCGGCTGGTGACGACGACCTCGAGCCCGGCGGCCGAACCGAGCAGGATCGCCGCCGTGGCCAGCCCGCCGCCCGCGCCCTGCACGAGCACGCGCTGACCGGGCGTCGCGCCGCCCGACCGGAAGAGCATCCGGTAGGCGGTCAGCCAGGCGGTCGGCAGGCACGCCGCCTCGACGAACGACAACGACTCCGGCTTGTCGACCAGGTTCCACGTGGGCACCGCCACCTGCTCGGCCAGCGTGCCGGGGTAGCGCTCCGAGAGCAGGCTGCGCGGCTCGTCGGGACCCACGCCGTGCCCGGACGGCCCGCCGACGACGCCGTGCACGACGACCTCACGCCCGTCCGGCGTGATGCCGGCGGCATCGGTGCCCAGGATCATGGGCAGCTGCTCGGCGCGGATGCCGACCCCGCGCAGCGTCCAGACGTCGTGGTGGTTGAGCGCGGCGGCGCGGACGTCGACCACCGACCAGTTGTCGCGCGCCTCCGGCGCCGGCCGTTCGCCGACCTCGAGACCGCTCGCGGGGTCGTCGGGCGAGAACCGGGCGGCGTAGGCGGCGATCACGGGCCCAACGTATCCGTCGGGCGCGAGTGATGTGATGCTGAGGGCCGTGGGCAGCGCAGCCGTCGAGAACGTCGTCGCCGAGATGGATCGCTGCGCGCGGGCTGGCCCCCGCACGACGGCCTCGGGGTCTTCCTCGACGTGTACCGGCAGGTCACGGCCCTCGTCGCGACGAGGATCACCGACCGCACGTTCGCCGACGACGACTTCGTCGAGGACCTCGACGTGCGCTTCGCGGGGCTGTTCCTCGACGTGCCCCGGGATGTCGCGGCGCAGCGGCGGGTGTCGAGGGCGTGGCAGCCGCTGGTCGAGCGCCGGACGACGCGGGGCGTCCTGCCGATCCAGTTCGCGCTCGCCGGCATGAACGCGCACATCAACCACGACCTCGCGCTCGCCGTCGTCGACACCTGCCGGGCGCGTCGCACCACGCCGGAGTCGGGCTCGGTGCACGCCGACTTCGAGAAGGTGAACGCGGTCCTGGCGCAGGTGGTCCGGCCGATCCGCCGGTCGTTCCTCGACGACGAGGTCGTCCGGCTCGGCGCCGGCGCGTCGCCCCTCGCGGACCTGGTCTCGAACTTCTCGATCGACAAGGCGCGCGACGCCGCGTGGGTCTCGGCGCTGACGCTGTGGCACCTGAGGGACGTCCCGTTCCTCGCCTCCGCGGCGCGGGACACGCTCGCGCGGACGGTCGGCCTGGTGAGCCGCCAGCTGCTCACCGTGGTCGAGGTTTGAGGTTCCCCCGCGGGAAGGTCCTAGGTTCACGGACATGGACGACGGCCTGCTCACGGTCGGTCAGCTGGCCCGGCGGGCCGGGCTGACCGCCAAGGCGCTGCGGCACTACGACCGGATCGGGCTGCTCGCGCCCGCCACGGTGGACGCGGCCACCGGGTACCGGCTGTACGGCGCCGACCAGGTCGACGCCGCGCGCCTGGTGCAGGTGCTCCGCTCGGTCGACGTGCCGCTGGAGCAGGTCCGCGCCTGCCTGGCCGACGAGTCCGTCGTGCCGCAGGTGCTGGCCGCGCACCGGCGTCGGCTGCAGGCCCGCCTGGACCGGGTCCGGGGCGAGATCCACCGGACCGACCACCTTCTCGAGGACGGAGCACCCATGACCGCGCAGGACACCACCCCGGCCACCACGCAGGACGAGCGCCAGCTCGCCGTCGACCTGTTCAACGGGGTCTGGCGGCTGCTGGAGAACGAGTACCGCACGGCCGACGACGACGACCGGATGATCCACATGGCGCACGCGTCGCGGTACCACTGGGGGCAGGTGGGGGCGCCGGTGAACCGGAGCCGCGGCGAGTGGCAGGTCTCGCGGGTGTACTCCGTCCTGGGCCGCGCCGAACCCGCACTGCACCACGCGCGCCGCGGGCTCGAGATCTGCCGGGAGCACGGCATCGGCGACTGGGACCTGGCGTACGCGTACGAGTCCCTGGCCCGCGCCCACGCCGTCGCCGGCGACGCCGAGCAGGCCCGGTCCTGGACCGAGCAGGCGCTGGCCGCCGCCGACGAGATCGCCGAGGACGACGACCGCGAGCTGCTGCTGTCCGACCTCGAGTCCGTCCCGGGTCAGCCGCGGTTCTGGTGAGCCGTCACAGCAGCGGCAGCATCCGGCCGAGGTCCGGGACCGCGTCGGACGTGTAGCGCGGGTGCAGCGCCACAGCCAGCACGTCGACGTCGTACGGCTGCCGGCCCGCAGCCAGGCGCATCCACGTGCGGGCGTCGGCGACCTCGAGGCTCCAGCCGCCGCGTGCGACGACGATCTCCAGCAGCGCGTCCGCGACGAGCTGCAGAGCGCCCGGGTCGACCGGGTCCGTCGCGGTCGGCACCGAGCGGGCGAGGTCGTCGGCGTGCACCACGAGCTCGAGCACCCGCGACACCGCCATGGTGCTGAGCAGGACCGGCCCGCGGCGCGCCTGCACCACCCGGTCGTCAGGCCCCAGCTCGTCGAGCCGGTCGAGCGCCGCCCGCGCCCGCGCGTCGACCTCGGCGAGCGGGTCGTGCGCGATGTCGACGGCCAGGTTCCGGGTGGTCTCCGCGATGTCCGCGGCGCGCCCCGCGTACGTGCCGACGTACTCGCCGAGCGACAGCGGCACCGTGCCGTCGGGCAGCGGCACGCACACGGCCAGCGCCTCCATGGCACGGCCCAGGTGCGCGACCAGCTCCGCCACGGTCCAGCCGTCGAGCACCGAGGGGTCGTCCGCGACGTCGTCGTCGACCACGGCCTCGACCCACCCGCGCAGCAGGTCCCACTGCGTGTGCAGGGCGGTGCGGGCGTCGGCGAGGTCTCCGGAGGGCATGGCGCCCATCGTGCCGTACGGGGCTACCGCCGGGCGCTCTGCTCCAGGAACTCGCGGACGTAGGCGCCCACCAGGTCCTCCTCGATGAGGAAGCCGTCGTGGCCGTAGTCCGAGTGGATCGTGTGCAGCGCGGCGCCCGGGATCCCGGCGGCGATGCGCTCGGACTGCGCGGGCGGGAACAGCCGGTCCGAGTCGACCGCCACCACGAGCGCGCGGGCGGTGATCGACCCGAGGGCCTCCGCGACGCCGCCGCGGTCGCGGCCGAGGTCGTGCGTGATCATCGTGCGCGTCAGGATCACGTAGGTGTTGGCGTCGAACCGGCGGGCGAGCTTGTCGCCGTGGTGGTCGAGGTAGGACTGCACCGCGAACCGGCCGCCCTCCAGCGGCTCCTCGCCGCCCTGCGGGATGCGGCCGAACCGCGTGTCGAGCTCGAGCGGGCTGCGGTACGTCTGGTGCGCGATCTGCCGGGCCAGGCCGAGGCCGACGTGCGGTCCCTCGCCGTCGGGGGCGTCGTAGTAGTCGCCGTCCCGGTAGTGCGGGTCCGCGCGCACCGCGGCCAGCTGGGTGTGGAAGCCGGCGATCTGGTCGCCCGACGTCTGCGCAGCGGTCGCGATGGCGGCGATGGCCTCGACCCGCTCCGGCGCGCTCGCGGCCCACTCGAGCACCCGCAGCCCGCCCAGCGACGCGCCGATCACCAGGGACCACGAGTCGATGCCCAGCAGGTCGGCGAGCCGGATCTCCGCGGCGACCTGGTCGCGGACGGTCAGCAGCGGGAACCGGCCGCCCCAGGCACGGCCGTCGGGGCTGGGGGACGACGGGCCCGTCGAGCCCTGGCAGCCGCCGAGGACGTTGGGTGCGACGACGAACCAGCGGTCGGTGTCGATCGGCGCGCCCGGCCCCACCATCGACTGCCACCAGCCCGCGGTCGGGTGCCCCTCGCCGGCGTCGCCGGTGACGTGCGAGTCGCCGGTCAGCGCGTGCAGGACGAGGACCGCGTTGGAGCCGTCCTCGTTGAGCTCGCCCCACGTCTCGTAGGCGAGCCGCACCGCCGGCAGCCGCCCGCCCGACTCGAGCTTCAGCGGCCCGAGGTCGGCGAACTGCCGCCGGCCCACGGGGTCGCCGTCGCGCCACGCGGCGCTCGCCGGCACCGGCGGGCGACCGGTCTCGGGCGCGCGGGTGGCCAGCGTGCGCGGGCGGGCGGGAGAGAGCTGGAGGTCGGGCACGTACTTCCCTTCGGGGCGCGCCGCCGGACCGTCGGCGCGCGTGCTGCGATCCGACGGTCCCGGCGGCGTCGTACTCATGCGCGGTCAGGCACCCTTCGCGGCGCGGAAACCGGCGTCCAGGTCGGCCAGGATGTCATCGATGTGCTCGATGCCCACCGCCAGGCGGACCAGGCCGGGCGTGACGCCGGACAGCGCCTGCTCCTCGGGGGTCAGCTGGCTGTGGGTGGTCGACGCCGGGTGGATGACCAGCGAGCGGACGTCGCCGATGTTCGCGACGTTCGAGTGCAGCTCGAGCGCGGAGACGAACGCCTGACCGGCCTCGGTGCCGCCGTCGAGCTCGAACGCGAGCACCGCCCCCGCGCCGCGCGGCGCGTACTTCAGCTGGGCGGCGTGCCACGGGCTCGACTCCAGGCCGGCGTAGTGCACCCGCAGCACGTCGTCGCGGGCCTCCAGCCACGCGGCGACCTTGGCCGCGTTCTCGACGTGCCGCTCGACCCGCAGCGACAGCGTCTCGATGCCCTGCGCGATGAGGAACGCGTTGAACGGGGAGATCGCCGGGCCGATGTCCCGCAGTAGCTGCACGCGCGCCTTGAGGATGAAGGACAGGTTGACGCCGAAGATCCCGCCGACGCCGAGGTCCCGCGCGAACACCAGCCCGTTGTACGACGGGTCGGGGGTGTTGTAGTTGGGGAACCGCTCCGGGTGCTGCGCGAAGTCGAACGTGCCGCCGTCGACGATCACGCCGCCGATGGCCGAGCCGTGGCCGCCCAGGTACTTCGTCGCCGAGTGCACCACGATGTCCGCGCCCCACTGCAGCGGGTTGATCAGGTACGGCGTGGCCACCGTGTTGTCGACGATGAGGGGGACGCCTGACTCGTGCGCGACGCCGGCGACGAGCTCGATGTCGAGGATGTCGGACTTCGGGTTGGGGATCGTCTCCGCGAAGAACAGCTTGGTGTTCGGCCGGACCGCGTCCTTCCACGACTGCGCGTCGTGCGGGTCGGTGACGAACGTGGTCTCGATGCCCAGCTTGGGCAGCGTGTAGTGCAGCAGGTTGTACGTGCCGCCGTAGAGCGACGGGCTGGCGACGATGTGGTCGCCCGCCTCCGCGATGTTGAGGATCGACAGCGTCTCGGCGGCCTGGCCGGACGCGACGAGCAGGGCGCCGACGCCGCCCTCGAGGCTGGCGATGCGGTTCTCGACGACCTCCTGCGTGGGGTTGCCGATGCGCGTGTAGATCGGGCCAAGCTCGGCGAGCGCGAAGCGCTTGGCGGCCGTGGCGGCGTCCGGGAAGACGAACGACGTCGTCTGGTAGATCGGCAGCGCGCGGGCGCCGGTGGTGGGGTCGGGCTCCTGGCCGGCGTGGATCTGGCGGGTCTCGAAGCTCCAGCTCTCGTTGCTCATGGTCGTGCTCCTCAGCGGTCTGGACGGGGGTCAGGATCCGCGGGGCGTCTCGGGCAGCCGACGACCGTCCCGCGGAAGGGGGGCGAGGGCGCACGGGTCGAGCCATGGCTCGGGCGGGTCACAGGGCCGTCAGGACTGGACGGCGACCTGCCCGCGGGCACAGCCGAGCGTGCGCTGGGTCAGCGACACATTCGGCGGGACATGTGCTGAGAGTAGGTCGACCCGTCCGGCCGGCGATACGACTGTCTCGTCATGTGGGATCACGGTCTTTCCGCTCGTCGGGCGCAAGCCTCGACTCCGGGACCTGCCGTGCCGATGTATCGGCGAACGGGTGATTCGACGCCCAACGTGTCGGGTTCGTCCCAAAGCACACGCGTGTGACTCGTGGGACTGGTGTGACAGATGTTCTCTTCTGAGGTTTCCGCAGGTAGCGTCCTTCGAGGACGGCCGCCGGAGGCCGTGCATCGACGTCGGGGAGGACGTTCACAGTGAGCTGGAGCGGGACCAAGCGCAGGGCCTCTCGGGGCCTGGTTGCCGGCGCGCTCGTCGCCACCCTGCTCGCCGCCGGTGCGTCGAGCGCCCTGGCTGACCCCACGCCCCCCTCGCAGCAGGACGTCGACCAGGCCAAGGGTGCGGTCAAGAGCGCCGAGCGCTCGGTCGCCTCGATGGAGGTCCGGCTCGCGCAGCTGAGCGCCCAGACCGACGCCGCGGACCTCAAGGTGGCGCAGGCGGGCGAGGCCTACACGCAGGCGCTGTCCGACGCCGACGCCGCCCAGCAGGCCTGGGACGACTCGGTCGCCCGCTCGAAGGCCGCCGACGCCTCTGCCGAGGACGCCCGCCGCCAGCTCGTCGCCATCGCCCGCGAGGTCGCCCGCTCCGGCGGCTCCAACGACCTCCTGCAGGCCCTGCTGTCGGCCGACGGGTTCCAGGACGTCGCCCGCCGCTCCACCGCCCTCGACCGCATCAGCGGCAAGGCCGACCAGGCTGTCCAGCAGTACCGCGCCACGCAGCTCGTCGCGACCACGCTCGCGGCCCGCGCCGCCGACGACGCCGCCGAGGCCAAGGCCGCCAAGGCCGCGTCCGCCGACGCCCTCGCCGCGGCCGAGCAGGCGCAGTCCGACGCCGTCACCGCGCAGGCCGCCGCCGCCGCCGAGCGCGACTCCCTCATCGAGTCGCTCGCCGCGGCCCGCCAGACCAGCGCCGCCGTCGAGCGCGAGCGTCAGGACTTCCTCGACCAGCAGCGCCGGGAACGCGAGGAGGCCGCCGCCCGGGCCGTCGCCCTGCGCCCGCCGCCGGCCGCCGTCGTCACTCCTCCCGCCGTC
>NZ_JBFUIK010000054.1:0-15840 GCF_056401915.1 Cellulomonas sp. P4_D11
GGGCGGCGTGGGCTGCGGCGCGGCCCTCCGCCGTCGGGCCGGCGCCCGCGAGCGCGAGCGCACCGACCGCGAGGTGGACCTCGTCGCGCGCCTCGAGCACCTCCACGAGCGCTCCGGGCGTCGACAGCGCCCCGACCGCCCCCGCCGGTCCGGGCAGCAGCACGACGCGCGCGGCCCCGGAGTCCGCCACCGCCCGTTCCAGGTGCACCGGCCGGACCGGCGCCTCGGGGCACTGCACGACCGTCACCGCGCCCGCGGCCGCGTACCAGGCGGCCAGGCCCGGCGCGGCCGTGCAGACGACGACGCCCCACCGCTCCCGCCCGCCCGGGCCGCCCTGCAGTGCCGAGCCGCCGGCGTGCGCGCCGGCCAGGAGCCGCACGAGCACCTGCTCGCGACGCCCGAGCGCCGCCCCCGCGATCGCCGCGGCCGGGTCGTCGGTGTGGACGTGCACGTGCCACCAGCCGTCGCCGCCGACGACCGCCACGGAGTCCCCGACCGCCCCCATCCGGCGCCGCAGCTCCGCGCCGGTGTCGACGACGGGGTGGTCGTCGCTCACCAGGAGCATCACCTCGAACGCCCCGCCCGTGGACTCGCCGGACGCGTGGTGCGCCGCCGCCGTCGGAAGCCAGTCGAGCGGCACCCGCACGGGACGCTCGTCGGCCACGGCCCGGGCCAGGGCGTCGAGCACGACGAGCAGCGCGCACGCCCCGGAGTCGAGCACGTGCGCGGCACGCAGGACCGGGTGCACCGCGCTCATCCGCCCGAGACCGCGCAGCGCCTCCGCGACCGCCTCGGCCAGCATCGTCGGCAGGTCGGCGCCCGCGTCGGCGGCCGTCGCGGCGGCACGCGCGACGACGTCGGCGAGCGTCAGGACCGTGCCCTCCTGCGGCTCGAYGGTCGCCTCGCGGGCGGCCCGCGCCGCGATGGTCAGGCACCGGGCGACMTCGTCGGCGCCCGCGGCGGGCGGCAGGGCGCGGGCGAACCCGGTCAGCCACTGGCTCACGATGACGCCGGAGTTGCCGCGCGCGGCCAGCAGCGACCCGCGGGCGAACGCCCGGGCCACCTCGGGCGCCGTCGCGTCCGACGCGGCGAGCTCGACGACCCCCTGGCCCCCCGCGACCGTCAGCAGGACGTTGGTGCCCGTGTCCGAGTCCGCGACGGGGAAGACGTTGACGGCGTCGATCCGGTCCCGCGCCTGCTCCAGGGCGGTGCGGGCGGCATCGGCCCACGCACGCACCGCCGCCGCCTCGAGCCGATCCACCGCACCTCCGTCGTCCGACCGCCCTGGTCCGTCAGCATCCTGCCGTCACGCACGGGCCGCGACGCGGAGCGACCTGCGCGGGTGCTGCACCACCCTGCCCCATCGCACCCACATTTGGGTCGACGTGCCCGATGGGCTAGTCTTGACCGGTTGCCCGGCCTTGCTGGGCGCTGGTGGTGCCCCGTCGCGGCCCCCGAATCCTCTCGTGGAATCGGAGTCGCTCGTGCGCCCCGAACCATGACTTCGCCGCAGACGCGGCACATGATCCGTACAGAGCAACAGGAGAAGACCGTGGCTGCCAACTGCGACGTCTGCGCCAAGGGCCCGAGCTTCGGGCACAACGTCTCGCGGTCCAACCGGAAGACGAAGCGGCGCTGGAACCCGAACATCCAGCGCGTCCGTGCCGTCGTCGCGGGGACGCCCAAGCGTCTCAACGTGTGCACGTCGTGCCTCAAGGCCGGCAAGGTGCAGCGCGCCATCTGACGTTCCAGAACGTTCACGAAGGCCCGTGAGGTTGTCACCTCACGGGCCTTCGTCATGTCCGATTGGTATGGCATGGTGACCTCCATGGTCGAGCAGCTGGACGAGGTGACGATCCGGGTCGCCACCGAGGGGGACGCAGCGGGCATCGCCCGGGTGCACGTCAGGTCGTGGCAGGAGGCGTACGCGGGCATCGTGCCCGAGGCCTATCTCGCCTCCCTGGACCCGGACGAGCGGACCGCGCAGTGGGGCAGGTACCTGCGCGAAGGTCCGTCCGAGGAGATCCGCACGTGGGTCGCGGTCGCGGCGGACCGCCCGGTCGGTTTCGTCACCGTGGGTCCCAGCCGCGACGAGGACGCCCGGCGCGGCGACCGCGAGATCTTCTCCATCTACCTCGACCCCGGCACGTGGGGGCACGGGGTGGCGCGGGACCTCATGCGGACCGTCATCGGGGACGTCGGGGACAAGACCACGATCACGCTGTGGGTCCTCGCCGAGAACGAGCGCGCCCGGCACTTCTACCGCCGGCACGGCTTCCAGGCGGACGGCGTGGAGCGCTACGACGACATCGGCGGCCAGAGCCTGCTCGAGGTCCGGTACCGGCGCGGCTGACGCCTCAGCCCTCTCAGCCCCCGAAGTGGTCCCACCCGGACCGCGCCGGCGCAGGACGGCCGTCCACCCGCACACCCGGCGCCTCGCCCGCGGCCACGGCGTGCACGCGACCGACGGCACGGAACGGCGTCGGCAGCACGGTGCCCGCCGGGAACGTCGCGAGCAGCCCGTGGTCCTCACCCCCGTCGAGCACCCACCGCTGCGCGCTGGCCCCGAGCGCCGTCGCGGCGTGCTGGAGCCGGTCCACGTCCGACGCGAACGCCGCGGTGTCCAGATCGACCCGGACGCCGCTGGCCCGGGCGAGCCGGCCGGCGTCGCGCAGCAGGCCGTCGGAGACATCGAGCATCGCGGTGGCCCCCGCGGCCGCCGCGGCCGGTCCGGACGCCAGCGGGGACACCGGTCGCAGGTAGGCGTCGACCAGCTCGCGGTCCGGGTCCGCCGCTCCCGCACCGAGCAGCGCGAGCCCGGCGGCGGACCGCCCCGTCACGCCGGCGTGCGCGACGACGTCCCCCGCGCGCGCGCCGGAACGCAGCACGGGTGCCCGGCCGCCGAGGTCGCCGTGCGCGGTCACGGCGACGACCACGAGCGGACCACCCGACAGGTCGCCCCCGACGACGCCGACGCCGAGGGGCGCGCACTCGGCAGCCAGGCCGCGCGCGAGGCCCTCGACCCACGACGCCGGCAGGTCCGCCGGGATCACCAGCGCGACCACCAGGCTGGTCGGCCGCGCGCCCATCGCGGCCACGTCGGCCAGGTTCTGCACCGCGGCGCGCCTGCCCACGTCCTCGCCCGAGGACCACGACCGCCGGAAGTGCTGGTCCTCGACCAGCACGTCCGTGGTCACGACGAACCGCCCGTCGGGTGCGGCCACCACGGCCGCGTCGTCGCCGGGTGGGAGGAGCGTGTCCTCGCCGACGGACAGCAGCGGGAAGATGCGGGCGAGCAGCGCCTCCTCGGACAGCTCCGAGGCGAGCGGGGAGTCGGTGGGGGTGTCGCCGGTCACCCGGACACGGTAGAGGCTCGGCGGGCCGCTCGGGTTACCGTGACCCGGTGCCCCGACAGCCCCTGAGCCGACGCCTGCTCGCCGTGGCCTCGGCGGGAGGCGTCGCGGCCCTCGCCGGGTGCGCCAGCGCGGTCCCGGCGCAGGTGGCTCCCCACGCGACCGACCCCGTGTGCGCGTCCGTCGTCCTGGCGATGCCCGACTCGCTCGGCGACGGGCTCCCCCAGCGCGACACGACGGCGCAGGCGACGACGGCCTGGGGGGACCCCGCGTCGCCCCTCGTGCTGCGGTGCGGCGTCGAGCCCCTGGGCCCGACGACGGACCACTGCCAGACCGTGGAGACGCCCGGCGGCCCGAGCATCGACTGGGTGGTCGTCGAGGGCGACGACGGCGACTGGACGTTCACCACGTACGGCCGCGAGCCGGCGGTCGAGCTGCACGTGCCGGCGGCGGTCGCGAAGGACCGCTCGACGGCGTTCGTGGACCAGCTGGGACCGGCGGTCGCCCTGACGACGCGCCTCCGGTCCTGCCTGTAGGTCAGCGCCCGTACTGGGCGGCGACCGGGCAGTCGAACGCCGCGCGGTCCGCGAGCCCGACCCGGTTGAGGTAGTCGACGACGATCTTGTAGGACCGGAAGAACCCGACCTCCGTGTACTTCACCCCGAGCTGCTCGCAGTAGTCGCGCACGACCGGCTGCACGTGCTTGAGGTTCGGTCGCGGCATGCTCGGGAAGAGGTGGTGCTCCACCTGGTAGTTGAGCCCGCCCATCATGAAGTCGACGGCCGTCCCGCCCTTGATGTTCCGGGACGTCAGCACCTGCCGGCGCAGGAAGTCGACCTTGAGGCCCGCGGGGATGATCGGCATGCCCTTGTGGTTGGGCGCGAACGACCCGCCGAGCAGCACGCCGAACAGGGCCATCTGCACGCCCATGAACGCGATGGCCTTGCTGGGCGGGAGCAGCCAGAACAGCAGGCCGACGTAGACCGCGAGCCGCGTGATCACGATGGGCGCCTCGACCCAGCGGTGGGGCACCGTGCCCTTCGTGAGCAACAGCCGGACGCTCGACACGTGCAGGCTCAGGCCCTCGAGCGTCAGGAGCGGGAAGAAGAACCAGCCCTGGTGGCGGCCGAACCACGCGCGCCAGCCGCTGCGGGTCTCCAGCGCGTCCTGCGTCCAGACGACGACGCCCGGCGCGATGTCCGGGTCCGCGTCGACCTGGTTCGGCGACGCGTGGTGCCGGTTGTGCTTGTTGCGCCACCAGGTGTGGCTCAGCCCCACGAAGCCGCCCGCGAGGATGCGGGACGTCCAGTCGTTCCACGACCCGGAGTTGAAGATCTGACGGTGCGCGCTGTCGTGACCGAGGAACGCGATCTGCGTGAGCACGACGGCGAACCCGGCGGCGACGGCCAGCTGCCACCACGAGTTGCCGACGAGGACCACGGCCACCCAGACCGACGCGAAGGCCAGCACCACGGCGACCAGGCGCGTCCAGTAATAGACGTAGCGACGGCGCAGCAGCCCGGACTCGCGGACGTACGCGGCGAGCGCCGAGTAGTCCTGCGTCGTGGCCGCTCGTGCCGGAATAGGTGCCCCGGGCGACACGATGGCGCTCATGCCCTCGCCTCGCGGGTCGACTGTGCCTGCGAGACGAGCATGACGTTCACCATCGATCTACGGCGGCCGGCGTTGCGTGCCGGACGTGCGGCGCACCTCCGGCCGGAGGGTGCGGAGGGGCGCGGAGCGTCCCGACAGTGATGGGGGACGACCACCCCGGACGGCGTCGTTGTCGGCCGGGGTCCACCACGAGTGCCCTGAGGGTAGCCCGCCCGCGCGCATTTGGGCGTACGACGAGGCCGACGCCCGGCGTACATCGGGCGGCGGGGACGGTCAACGCAGTCCCGTGGGCCGCGCGAGGGCGAGGCGCAGCAGCTGGTCGACGAGGTCCGCGTAGCCGACGCCCGACGCCTCCCACATCCGGGGGTACATCGAGTACGGCGTGAACCCCGGCATGGTGTTGATCTCGTTCACGACGACCTCGTCGTCCGGGGTGACGAACACGTCGACGCGGGCCAGCCCCTCGCA
Source organism: Cellulomonas sp. P4_D11 (assembly GCF_056401915.1). Lineage (NCBI taxonomy): Bacteria > Bacillati > Actinomycetota > Actinomycetes > Micrococcales > Cellulomonadaceae > Cellulomonas > Cellulomonas sp. P4_D11. The sequence continues at coordinate 5,436 of NZ_JBFUIK010000054.1, forward strand.
GCCGACAGCCTCGAACGTGCGCACGGCGACGTCCTGCACGGCCCCGACGACGCCCTCGGGGAGGTCCGCGGGGCACGCCAGGGTCACGCCGGCCTCGTCGAGGTACTTGGCCTCGAAGTCGTAGAACGCGTGCCGCGTGTCGGTGACCAGGATCTCCCCCGGCAGAGAGGCCCGCGCTCGGTCGCCGTCGTGTCCGCCGAGCACGCCGCACTCGATCTCCCGGCCGACGATCGCCGCCTCGACGATGACCTTCGGGTCGTGCTCCGCCGCCGCGCGGATCGCGGCCGGCAGGTCCGCCAGGTCCGTCACGCGGGAGATGCCGAGGCTCGAGCCGGCGCGGGCGGGCTTGACGAAGAGCGGCAGCCCGAGCTCCGCGACTCGGGCGGTCACGCCCTCGGGGTCGCGGTCGAGCTCGCCGGGCAGGACCACCCGGAACGGCCCGACCGGCAGCCCGTGCCCCGCGAGCACCAGCTTCATCATGTGCTTGTCCATGCCGACCGCCGAGGCGAGCACGCCGGCGCCCACGTAGCGCACGTCGGCCAGCTCGAGCAGGCCCTGGAGCGTGCCGTCCTCGCCGAACGGTCCGTGCAGCAGGGGGAACACCACGTCGACCTCGCCCAGCACCCGCGGCAGCCGCCCGGCCTCGAGCACCTGCACGTCGCGGTCGTCCACCGCCTGGGGCAGCAGCACGTGCGCGGCCGTGTCCTCGACCTGCGGCAGCCGACCGTCGACGATGGCCCAGTGGTCGGGGTCGTCGTCGGCCAGGACCCAGCGGCCCGCGGGCGTGATGCCGACGGCCAGCACGTCGTAGCGGTCGCGGTCGATCGCCCGCAGCACGCCGCCGGCCGTCGCGCAGCTGATCGCGTGCTCGCCGGAGCGGCCGCCGAACAGGACCATCACGCGGGGGCGCCGAGGGTTCGGTGCGGGGGTCTGGTCGTGGCCCGAGGGCTGTGCGGTGGCGTCCATCGCGCCCGACCCTACCGGTCGGGCGGACCCCGCCCGGTAACCTGCGGTGGTGACCTCGCAGCGATCGGACGACCTCTCCCCCGCGACGGTGGTCGTGGCCGCGGGCCGGCCCGACCGCACCCAGGGCGCGCCGGTGAACCCACCGCTGGTGCTCTCCTCGACCTTCGTCTCGAGTGGCGTGCCCGCGGACGGCGAGCCGCTGTACGGCCGGATCGACGCCGGCACCTGGCACCCGTTCGAGCAGGCCCTCGGCACGCTCGAGGGCTCGGCGCACCCGGCTCTGGTGTTCGGCTCGGGGATGGCGGCCATCGCCGCCGCTCTGTCGTTCGTGCCGCCCGGCGGCCGGCTCGTCCTGCCGCGGCACTCCTACCAGGTGACGCTCGGCTACGCCCGCGACCTGGAGGAGCGGCTCGGGGTCGAGGTCGCGCTGGTGGACATCGACGACACCGACGCCGTGGTCGCGGCCCTGAGCGACCCGCGGCCGGCGTCGATGCTCTGGGTAGAGACGCCGACCAACCCGATGCTCGAGGTCGCCGACCTGCCGGTGCTGATCGAGGCCGCGCACGCGGTCGGCGCGCTGGTGGGCGTCGACAACACCTTCGCGACGCCGCTGGTGCAGCGGCCCTTCGAGCACGGCGCCGACGTCGTCGTGCACTCGGTGACCAAGTACCTCGCCGGGCACACGGACGTGGTGCTGGGCGCCGCCCTGGCCGACGACGACGCCCTGCACGCCCGGCTGCACGCGTACCGGACGCTGCACGGCTCGATCGCCGGACCGTTCGAGGTCTGGCTCGCGCTGCGCGGCCTGCGCACGCTCGCGCTGCGGGTCGAGCGCGCCCAGGCCAACGCCGCCGAGCTCGCGCGGCGCCTCAGCGAGCACCCCAACATCGCCGAGGTCCGGCACCCGAGCCTGCCGTCGGACCCCGGCCACGACCGCGCCGCGCGCCTCATGGACGGCTTCGGGTCGATCATCGGCCTGCGCCCGCTCGGCGGCCCGCAGGCAGCGGACGCGGTCGTCGCCGCGCTGCAGCTCTGGGTGCCCGCGACGAGCCTCGGCGGGGTGGAGTCGACCCTGGAGCGCCGCCGGCGGTTCGCCACCGAGTCGCCCACCGTGCCCGAGGACCTGCTGCGGTTGTCCGTCGGCATCGAAGACGTCGAGGACCTCTGGCACGACCTCGACAAGGCCCTGCGCTCGTTCTAGGCCCCTTCGGCCTTGTGCGGCCGGGCGAGGAGCAGCGAGGCCAGCTGGTCGACCGGTAGCCCCTCGTGCAGCACCCGGACCACGGCCGACGTGATCGGCATCTCCACGCCCAGCGTCGTCGCCAGCTCCAGGACGGACCGGCACGACTTCACGCCCTCGGCCGTGCCGCCCGTGGCGGAGATCGCCTCGTCCAGTGTCATGCCGCGGCCGATGTGGCCGCCGAGCGTGTGGTTGCGCGAGTCCGGGGAGGCGCAGGTCGCCATGAGGTCCCCCAGGCCGGCGAGGCCGGGGAACGTGTCGGCGTCCGCGCCGAGCGCGAGCCCCAGGCGCGTGATCTCGACCAGGCCGCGGGTGATGACCGTGGCCATGGTGTTGAAACCGAGGCCGCGGCCCTGGGAGATGCCCACCGCGAGCGCGATGACGTTCTTCACGGCGCCGCACAGCTCGACCCCGACGACGTCGTCGTTGGTGTACGGGCGGAAGTAGGACGACGCGCACGCGCGCGCCACCAGCTGCGCCGTCGCCTCGTCGGTCGACGCGACGACGGTCGCGGTCGGCTGCCGGTGCGCGATCTCGAGCGCCAGGTTGGGCCCGGACACCACGGCGACGCGGTCGGCGGGGATGCCCAGGGCCTCGGACACGACCTCGCTCATCCGACGGTCCGTCGACAGCTCGACGCCCTTCATGAGGGAGACGGCGACGGCGTGCGCCGGGACGGCGTCGGCCAGCGGCACCAGGGTCGCCCGCGCGCTCTGCGACGGGATCGCGATGGCGACCACGTCCGCGCCCGCGAGGACGGCGCGCGCGTCGGTGGACGCGCGGACCCGTGCGGGCAGCGTGACGCCCGGCAGGTACGCCTCGTTGCGGCGCTCGTCGGTGATCTGGCGGCAGACCTTCTCGTCGCGACCCCAGACGGCCACGTCGCAGCCGGCGTCGGCCATGACGGCCGCGAACGTGGTGCCCCACGCCCCGGCGCCCAGCACCGCGGCACGCAGCCGGGGAGCGCCGGGGACGTCGGGCCGCTCCTCGGCCACCTGGTCCGCCGTCACGGCAGCTCCGGGTGGGTCGCGTGGTCGCCGCCGACCCTCTTCTCGCCCTGCGCGAGCGGCTTGCGCATGTCGTACCGGACGGCCGGGGGCTCCTCGCCGCGGATCTCCTGCAGGAGGCCGGTGATCGCGGTCATCACGCGCTCCGTGGCCTCGCGCAGCGTCTTGGTGTCCTGCGGCCGGTCGTACAGGTCGTCGAGGACGACCGGCGGGCCTGCCACGACCGTGACCAGCTTGCGCGGGATCGGCTTGAGCAGCTTGCCGTAGCGCGCGAGGAGGTCCTGGGCGCCCCACTGGGCCACCGGGATCACGGGTGCCTTCGTGCTGAGCGCGAGGCGGGCGATACCGGTCTTGCCGACCATCGGCCACAGGTCGGGGTCGCGCGTCAGGGTGCCCTCGGGGAACACCGCGACCGCGTCGCCCGCCTCGATCGCCGCGATCCCCGCCGTGAGCGAGTCGCCGGCCGAGGAGGTGTTGCGGAACACGGGGATCTGCCCGGTCGCGCGGAGCACGCCGCCCAGCACCGGCACCTTGAACAGGGGGGCCTTCGCCAGGATCTTCGGCGCGAACCCGTTGTCCCACAGGAAGTGCGCGAACGTCAGCGGGTCGATGTTCGTCATGTGGTTCGACGCCACGATGAAGCCGCCCTCGGTGGGGAGGTTCTCCGTGCCGCGCCAGTCACGGCGCGTCATGGCGAGCATCGGGGGACGCACGATGCGCGCGACGTTGCGGTAGGCGCGATTGGATCTGACCGGCGGCTGCACGGGAGCCGATGCTACCGGGCGCTCGTGGGTGCCTGGCGTGCGCCGGCCCGTCACGCCCTGGGGAGCTCCCGGCTGAACTCGGCGCCGAGCGCCTCGAGCTTCTCCGTGAACCGCTCGTACCCGCGGTCGATGAGGCTGATGCCCCGCACCGACGAGGTCCCCTTGGCCGTCAGCGCGGCGATGAGGTGGCTGAACCCGCCGCGCAGGTCCGGCACCTCGATGTCCGCGGCCGACAGCGGCGTCGGGCCGGAGATGACCGCGGAGTGGTAGAAGTTGCGCTGCCCGAACCGGCACGGGCGCCCGCCCAGGCACTCCTTGTAGACCTGGATGGTCGCCCCCATGCCCACCAGGGCGTCGGCGAAGCCGAAGCGGTTCTCGTACACCGTCTCGTGCACGATCGACAGCCCCTTGGCCTGCGTGAGCGCGACGACGAGCGGCTGCTGCCAGTCCGTCATGAAGCCCGGGTGCACGTCCGTCTCGAGCGTGATCGAGCGCAGGTCGCCGCCGGGGTGGAAGAACCGGATGCCGTCGTCGTCGATCGCGAACTCGCCGCCGACCTTGCGGAACGTGTTGAGGAACGTCGTCATCTCCGGCTGCGTGGCGCCGCGCACGAAGATGTCGCCGCCGGTCGCCAGCGCGGCCGACGCCCACGACGCCGCCTCGATGCGGTCGGACAGGGCCGTGTGCCGGAATCCGACGAGCCGGTCGACGCCCTCGATCCGGATGACCCGGTCGGTGTCGACGGAGATGATCGCGCCCATCTTCTGCAGCACGTTGATGAGGTCCATGATCTCGGGCTCGATCGCCGCGTTGGACAGCTCCGTGACGCCCTCGGCGCGCACGGCCGTGAGCAGCAGCTGCTCCGTGGCCCCGACGCTCGGGTACGGCAGCGCGATCTTGGTGCCCTGCAGGCGCCGCGGCGCGCGGATGTGGATGCCGTTGTCGGTCTTGTCCACCACCGCGCCGAACTGGCGCAGGATGTCGAGGTGGTAGTTGATCGGCCGGTCGCCGATCCGGCAGCCGCCCAGGTCCGGGATGAACGCCTCGCCCAGCCGGTGCAGCAGGGGGCCGCAGAACAGGATCGGGATCCGGCTCGACCCCGCGTGGGTGTCGATGTCCGCGACGTGCGCCGACTCGACGTCGGTCGGGTCGAGGTGCAGCACGCCCGCCTCGGCGTCGGCGTCGACCTTGACGCCGTGCAGCTCGAGCAGACCGGTGACGACCGCCACGTCGCGGATCTGCGGGACGTTGCGCAGGACGCTCGGCGTCTCGCCCAGCAGGGCCGCGACCATCGCCTTGGAGACGAAGTTCTTGGCACCGCGGACGGTGATCTCGCCCGAGAGCGGGTTGCCACCGTTGACGTACAGCAGATCCGTCATGGAAAGGTCGGTCATCGAACCATCGTCTCCCACGCGCGAGGGTGCTCCCGACCGTCCGCACCGCGGCGCGCCGGGGTCCGCGCCGAACCTTCACACGGTCGGGCTCGCGGATTACTTCTTCTTGGTGTGGCCCTTGCCGGACTTCTTCTTGGCCTTCGCCTGCGCCTTCTTGGCGTCGGCCCGCTTCTTCGCCTCGGCCTTCTTCGCGGCGTCGGCCCGCTTCTTGACGTCGGCCTTCTTCGCCTCGGCCTTCGCCTTGGCCTTCGGCGTGGCTGACGCCTTCGCGGCCGCCTTGGTCTTCGGCGCCGCCGTGACCACCGGGGAGGCCTTCGCGACCGCGACCGGCTGCGGCGTCGGCTCCGGCGCGACGAGCCCCTGCAGCGAGCCCAGGTCCGCGACGCCCCCGAGCGGCTCACCGGCTCCGGCGGCGACCCGGGCCCGAAGGCCCGCGCCGGGGTGGAAGCGCGCGACGGTCGTCGCCGCGACCTCCAGGGACTCCCCCGTGCGGGGGTTGCGGGCCGTGCGAGCCGCGCGACCGGCCGCCTCGAACGTGCCGAACCCGGTGAGCGTCACTCGCTCCCCGGCGGCCAGTGCCGACGTGATCTCGTCGAGCACCGCCTCGACGGCGGCGAGCGCCGCGGCCTTCGTCGCCCCCCGAGCAGCGATCCGGTCAGCGATCTGCGACTTGCCCGGCATGGTCGTCCTCCCTCGGCCGACGCTCCGAGCGCCGTGGCCCGCAGACACGCTATCGACTGCGGGGGTCCGGCGCGTCTCCTACGCGGGGACCCGCCGGACGCGCGTCAGGGTCGCCGACCGATCTCGACCGGCACGCCGGCCGGCCGGGCGGCCACGATCTCGACGGGCGGCAGGTGCTTGGCCGGCAGGGTGGCCGGGCGCCACGGCTCGCGACGGGCCTCGAACGCCGAGATCTCGTCGGCGTGCTCGAGCGTGAGCCCGATGTCGTCGAGACCCTCCATCAGGCGCCAGCGCGTGTAGTCGTCGACCTGGAACGGCACCACGACGTCGTCGCACGTGATGGTCTTCGACTCGAGGTCCACCGTGACCTCGGTGCCCGGACGGGTCTCGAGGATCTTCCAGATCAGCTCGATGTCCTCCTGCGACGCCTGGGCCGCGAGCAGCCCCTGCTTGCCGGAGTTGCCGCGGAAGATGTCCGCGAAGCGGTTCGAGATGACGACCTTGAAGCCGTAGTCCTTGAGCGCCCAGACGGCGTGCTCGCGCGACGAGCCGGTGCCGAAGTCGGGACCGGCGACGAGCACCGAGCCGGCCTTGTAGGCGTCCTGGTTGAGGATGAACGCCGGGTCCCCGCGCCAGGCGGCGAACAGCGCGTCCTCGAACCCCGTGCGCGTCACGCGCTTGAGGTAGACGGCCGGGATGATCTGGTCGGTGTCCACGTTGCTGCGCCGCAGCGGGACGCCGACGCCGGTGTGCTGGCTGAACTTCTCCATGAGTCTTCTCGCTTCCTGGTCAGACCGTCTGGAGGTCGGTGAGGGGGCTGCCGTCGGGCGTCGGGGCGCCCGTGGCGAGGTCGGCGTACGACGAGAGCGTGCCGCGGATGGCGGTCGCGGCGGCGACGAGCGGGGAGACCAGGTGCGTGCGGCCGCCCTTGCCCTGCCGGCCCTCGAAGTTGCGGTTCGACGTCGACGCCGAGCGCTCCCCCGGGGCGAGCTGGTCGGGGTTCATGCCCAGACACATGGAGCAGCCGGCGTTGCGCCACTCCGCACCGAAGTCGAGGAAGATCTTGTCGAGCCCCTCGGCCTCGGCCTGCAGGCGCACGCGGGCCGACGCCGGCACCACCAGGACGCGGACGTCCTCGGCCTTGTGCTTGCCCTGGACGACCTTGGCGACGGAACGCAGGTCCTCGATGCGGCCGTTGGTGCACGAGCCGATGAAGACCGTGTCGACCTTGATCTCGCGCAGCGGCTGCCCCGGCGTCAAGCCCATGTACTCGATAGCCCGCTCGGCGGCGCCGCGCTCGTCGGCGTCGGCGATCTCCTCCGGCACCGGCACGGAGCCCGACAGCGGCAGGCCCTGGCCGGGGTTGGTGCCCCATGTCACGAACGGCTCGAGGTCCTCCGCCTTGAGCACGACCTCGACGTCGAACTCGGCGTCGTCGTCGGTCTTCAGCGTGCTCCAGTACGCCACCGCGGCGTCCCAGTCGGCGCCCTCGGGCGCGTGCGGACGGCCCTGGAGGTAGTCGAACGTGGTCTGGTCGGGCGCGATCATGCCCGCGCGGGCGCCGGCCTCGATCGACATGTTGCAGACCGTCATGCGCGCCTCCATCGACAGCGCACGGATGGCCTCGCCGCGGTACTCGAGCACGTAGCCCTGGCCGCCGCCGGTCCCGATCTTGGCGATGATCGCCAGGATGATGTCCTTGCTGGTGGCGCCCGGGGGCAGCTCGCCGTCGACCGTGATCGCCATGGTCTTGAACGGCGCGAGCGGCAGGGTCTGCGTGGCCAGCACGTGCTCGACCTCGCTGGTGCCGATGCCGAACGCGAGGGCGCCGAACGCGCCGTGCGTGGACGTGTGCGAGTCGCCGCAGACGACCGTGAGGCCCGGCTGTGTGAGGCCCAGCTGCGGTCCGACCTGGTGGACGATCCCCTGGTCCGCGTCGCCGAGGGAGTGGATGCGGACGCCGAACTCCGCGGCGTTGTTGCGCAGGGTCTGGATCTGCGTGCGGCTCGTCTCGTCGGCGATCGGCCGGTCGATGTCGAGCGTGGGGGTGTTGTGGTCCTCCGTCGCCAGCGTCAGGTCCGGGCGGCGGACCGGGCGACCCGCGAGGCGCAGGCCCTCGAACGCCTGCGGGCTCGTCACCTCGTGCACGAGGTGGAGGTCGATGTAGAGGAGGTCGGGGGCGCCGTCGGTGCCCCGTCGCACGACGTGCGCGTCCCAGACCTTCTCCGCCAACGTGCCGGCCATGTTCTCGGTCCGTTCTCTCGTGTGTTTCTCTCGTCCGGGAGTGTGGTTTTCCCGGCTCGCCTGCCGTCGTACTTGCATCTCAGCCTTCGAGACGCCAATATCGACCTATGGACAACTCTAGCGGAGTCGGCGTGCTGGACAAGGCCGCATCCGTTCTCAGCGCCCTCGAGGCCGGCCCTGCGACGCTCGCGCAGCTCGTCACCGCCACCCATCTTGCTCGCCCGACGGCCCACCGGCTGGCCGTGGCGCTCGAGCACCACCGCCTGGTGGCGCGCGACATGCAGGGTCGGTTCGTGCTCGGACCGCGCCTCTCCGAGCTGGCGACGGCCGCCGGCGAGGACCGCCTGCTCGCCGCCGCCGGTCCCGTGCTGGCCGCCCTGCGCGACCACACGGGCGAGAGCGCGCAGCTCTACCGCCGGCAGGGTGACCAGCGGATCTGCGTCGCCGCCGCCGAGCGCCCGATCGGCCTGCGCGACTCGATCCCGGTCGGCGCCACCCTCACCATGCACGCGGGTTCCGCGGCGCAGATCCTGCTCGCGTGGGAGGAGCCGGACCGCCTGCACCGCGGCCTGCAGGGCGCCAAGTTCACCGCCACGATCCTGTCGGGCGTCCGCCGCCGCGGCTGGGCGCAGTCGGTGTCCGAGCGCGAGGTCGGCGTCGCGTCCGTGTCCGCTCCCGTGCGTGGTCCGTCGGGGCGGATCGTCGCCGCCGTGTCCGTCTCCGGACCGCTCGAGCGCCTCTCCCGGCAGCCGGGTCGCCTGCACGCCGCCGCGGTCGTCTCGGCGGCCAACCGGCTGACCGAGGTGCTGCGCCGAACGGCCGACTGATGGCCGTGCGGGGTGCCGCGGCCAGCCGACGCCGGCTGCGCAACCGCGTCGCCGTCATCGGGTTCGTCGCCGGCTTCGTCGTGGGCGCGGTCCTCGCCGTGCTCGGCGGGGGTGGCGCCGGCGACGCCGTGCTGACCGGCGCGTTCATCGGCGCGCTGGTGGCCGTCGTCGGCGCGATCGTCGTCGCCCTGCTGCCGACGTCATCCCACGGCCCGCCCGGCCAGCACTGACAGCTTGGCCCGCTCTCCGCGCGCGCAGAAGGCTCTCCACGCACGCAGAAGGCCCGGTCACCGTGGTGACCGGGCCTTCGTGTACGTACCCCCGACCGGATTCGAACCGGCGCTACCGCCGTGAGAGGGCGGCGTGCTAGGCCGCTACACAACGGGGGCCTATACGCTGCGTGACCCGTGGGCCTCGCTTGCGAGTGAACACTCTACCCGATCCTCCGAGGAGGTCGGACCAGCGGTGCTCGCGCTGGGGTACCAGGACTCGAACCTAGACTAACTGAACCAGAATCAGTCGTGCTGCCAATTACACCATACCCCATGGGGGTATAACGCCCGGAGCCCGAGAGCCGCCTGGCGGGGCGGACACACGCGCATCCGGACGTCGTACCGGCGGTGAACACTACCCGAGCGCCGGGGCGGGGTCCAACTGGCTCCGCGCTGGACGGGCGTTCGTGACGAAGGCCACGCGCCCGCGCGCTCAGCGAGGGATGCTCGCCAGCTCCGAGGCGTCGTACCAGAGCAGGTCACGCTCGTCGAGACGGTCGACGGCGGCCTCGTCCCCACCCGCCGCCAGGACGACGTCGGGCGCCGCGCCGGGCTCGTCGACGTGCACGCAGATCACGTCGTCCTGCTCGACCGGGCTCACGAGCTCGACCGCGCTGGGCACGTCCTCGTCGTCCACGACCGGGTGGACGTCCGCGTCGGGGACGTCCACCGAGACGACCAGCCGGAGCTGCGGGGCGTCGGGGTGGGTCGCCAGGTGCTCGAGCGAGTCGTCGGCGGCGGCGAGCTGTGCCGCGAACTCGAGCCCTTCGTCGTCCTCGTCCGGGAACAGCGCCCGCAGCGCGGAGGTCACCGCGTGCGCCCGCCGCGCCGCGAACGGCCCTGCGGCGGGGTCGAGCTGGTCGAGCGAGGCCGGGAGGTAGATGCGCACCCCGCCAGTGTGCCGCAGGTGCTCGCCGCCGCCGTCAGGCGCGCGCCGGCTCCTCGACCGGCGCCGCCACCAGGACGGCGTCCACGCGCGCGGCGACCCCCGCGAGCGCGCGGCGCACCGG
>NZ_JBFUIK010000055.1:0-15618 GCF_056401915.1 Cellulomonas sp. P4_D11
ACGACTGGGCGGAGCGTGTTCTGCAGCTGCTACTTCTTGACGGTGATCGCGTCGATCGAGGCGACGACGTCCGTGCGGAGCGCGTCCGAGATCGGCGCGGAACCCGCCGCAGTCGCGGCGCTCGACTGGCCGTCCGCGCTGGTGGCGTAGGTCGCGTAGCCCTTGATCAGGTCGACCTTGTCCTGGGTGTCGTAGGTGTTGCACACGACCAGGTAGGACACGAGGATCGCCGGGTAGGCGCCGGACTCGGTCGTGGTGCGGTCGACCTTGATGACGATGTCACCCTCGGCGCGCGTGTCGTCGCGCGGCGAGACGTCCACGGTCTTGGCGGCGGCGTCCGCCGTCGGGGCGACGAACTCCGTGCCGACCCCGAGCGAGACCTTGCCGAGGTCACCGACGGCCGACGCGTCGGCGTAGCCGATGGTGCCGGGCGCGGACTGGATCGTCTGGACGACGCCGGAGGTGCCGTTGGCGCCCTGGCCGACGGCCACGGGCCACGTGTTCGTGACCTCGTAGGTCCACACGTCGGGGGCCGTCTTGGACAGGTAGTCCTGGAAGTTCTTCGACGTGCCCGAGTCGTCGGAGCGGTGCACGACCGTGATCGGGCCCGACAGCGTCGCGTCCGGGTTCAGGGCCGTGATCGCCGGGTCGTCCCAGGTGGTGATCGCGCCGGCGAAGATCTTCGCGACGACGTCCGCGCTCAGGTTGAGCTCGGAGACCCCGTCGATGTTGAACGCGACGGCGATGGGGCTGACGTAGACCGGCAGGTCGATGCCCGCGCCGCCGTAGCAGCGGTCCGCGGCGGAGGCGAGCTCCTCCTCGTTCAGCGCGCTGTCCGAGCCGGCGTAGTCGAGCGAGGCGTCGAGGAAGCCCTTGCGGCCTGCACCCGAGTCCGTGGTCGTGTAGTTGACGGTGACGTCGGGGTTCGCCGTCTGGAAGCCGGCGACCCAGGCCTGCTGGGCCTTCTCCTGCGCGCTCGAGCCGCCACCGTTCAAGGTGCCGCTCAGCGTCGACGCGGGGGCGTCCGAGGCGCCACCGGACGCATCGCCGGTGGGGTTGTCCGATCCGCAGGCCGCAAGGGTGAGGGCGAGTGCGCCGACGAGGGCAACCGCCCCGATGCGGCCGTGGAGGGGAAGCTTCACTGTGGTCCGTCCTGTCGATCGTGTGCGCACTGATGTGTGCACGGCGATGCTGACCGTAGGAACCGCACGTGACCTGCTCACCGGCATCGGGTGAACCCCAGGTGAACGGTGGCCGACGAGTCGGACGCGCGTCCGGACCGCGCTGGTCCTTCGGCCGGGCAGCACGACGCCCCGCACACCTCGGGGCGTGCGGGGCGGTCCGCCTGCTCGGGCGGGCGCTACTCGCCGTCGTCGGTCAGCTTGTAGCCGAGACCGCGCACCGTGAGCAGGAGCGTCGGGTTGCCGGGGTCGACCTCGATCTTGGCGCGGACCCGCTTGACGTGGACGTCGAGCGTCTTGGTGTCGCCGACGTAGTCCGAGCCCCAGATCCGGTCGATCAGCTGCCCCCGCGTCAGCACGCGGCCCGCGTTGCGCAGCAGCAGCTCGAGCAGCTCGAACTCCTTGAGCGGGAACGCGACGATCTCGTCGCGCACCCGGACCGTGTGCCGCTCGACGTCCATCCGGACCGGGCCGGCGGCGAGCAGCTCGTCGTCCTCGTCGTCGGCCAGCGAGGCCGGCGCCCCCGCGGCGACCACGACCGACTCCCGCCGGCGCAGCACGGCCCGGACGCGCGCCAGCAGCTCCCGCGACGAGTACGGCTTGGTGACGTAGTCGTCGGCGCCCAGCTCGAGGCCGACCACCTTGTCGATCTCGTCGTCCTTGGCCGTGAGCATGATGACCGGGACGTCGCTGACCAGCCGCAGGCGGCGGCACACCTCGGTGCCCGGCAGCCCGGGCAGCATGAGGTCCAGGAGCACGAGGTCCGCGCCGAGCTCCTCGAACCTGAGCAACGCCTCCGGGCCGGTCGCGGCGGTGACGACGTCGAAGCCCTCGCGCTCCAGCTGGTACGTCAGCGGGTCCCGGTAGGACTCCTCGTCCTCGACGAGCAGGATCCGGGTCATGACGCGCTCCGGCGCACGTGCGCTCCTTCGATGTCGGCGGGGGTGGTGTCGGGGATGCTCTCGATGCTGGTCTTGGCGCTGGGCAGCGTACTGACGCCGCCCGTCGCCGGCTCCTCCGCGCGCGGCAGGCGCAGCGTGAACGTGGACCCGCGCCCGGGCTGCGACCAGACCGTCACGTCGCCGCCGTGGTCCGCCGCGACGTGCTTGACGATGGACAGTCCCAGGCCGGTGCCGCCCGTGTCGCGCGAGCGGGCGGGATCCACCCGGTAGAACCGCTCGAACACCCGCTCCTGCTCGGCGACCGAGATCCCGATGCCCTCGTCGACCACCGCGATCTCCACGAGGTCTCCCTCGGTGCGCACCCCGACGCCGACGTGCGATGCCTCCCCCGAGTACGCGACCGCGTTGTCCAGCAGGTTGCGGACGGCGGTGACCAGCAGCTCGTGCTGGCCGAACACGCGCGTGCCCTGCTCGCCGCCGATGTCCAGCCGCACCTTCTTGGCGTCGGCGGTGGTGCGGGCCCGGTCGACGGCCTCGGTCAGCACCAGGTCCACGTCGACGAGACCGAGCTGCCCGAGCGCGCCCGCCACCTGCAGCCGCGACAGCTCGATGATCTCGTGCACCAGGGCGGACAGTCGCGTGGCCTCGGTCTGCATCCGGCCGGCGAACCTGCGCACCGCCTCGGGGTCGTCGGCCGCGTCCTGGACCGTCTCGGCCAGGAGCGCCAGCGCCCCGACCGGGGTCTTCAGCTCGTGCGAGATGTTGACGACGAAGTCGCGGCGGATGGCCTCGAGACGCCGTGCCTGCGTGAGGTCCTCCGCCAGGACGACCAGGTGCTCGGCGCTCACCTGCGCGACGCGCACCTGGACCAGCAGCACGCCCGGGCCGACCGGGCCCCGCGGCACCTCGAGCACCTCGTCGCGGATGACGCCGTCGCGCCGGACCTGCGCGATGAGGTCCCGGATCGCCGCCGGGGCGATCCGGCCGTCGCGCACGATGCCGAGCGCGTGCGCCGGCGCGCTGGCCCGCAGGACGCGGTCGCCGTCGTCGAGCACCACCGCCGCGGAGCGGAGCACCGCCAGCGTGCGCACCAGGCCCTCGTCGAGCTCGGGCTCGATGAGCGGGGGCAGCGTGCGCTGCTCGCGCTCGCTCCAGCGGAAGGCGAGCGTCGCCCAGACCCCCACCAGCAGCCCGAGGCCGCCGGCGAGGAGCAGCAGCAGCCCGTTGACACCGTTCACGGCACTCACCCTAGGACGCGCCGAGGGGTGCGACACGCCGATGGTGCCGCCCGCGACCCCGCCGCCGTCGAGCGTTCACCGCCCGTTCATCGGGTGGCGGACGCTCGACGACATCTCGGGCCGGGTCGTTCTCAGCCGAACGTCTCGAGCAGCAGCGACTTCTCGGCGTCGGTGAGGTTGGTGGCCACCAGCGTGCTGTGCAGCCCGTGCAGGCGCTCCCCGAGGCGGTCCATGTTCGCGTTCTCCGTGACGGCGCACAGGAGGGAGGTGCCGGGCGTGATCTGGGCCCGGATGTTGTCCAGCTGGTCCTCCGAGATCCCGACCGCCGACACCGCCTTGGTGATCGCGCCGGCCGCCGCGCCGACGGCCGCGCCCAGCAGGGGGACGAAGAACAGCCCGCCGAACAGGATGCCCCAGAACGCGCCCCAGCCCGTGCCGCGCCACTTGTCCTCGTTCGAGTGATGCATCTCCGGGCGCGCACCGCCCTCGGGCCAGCTGATCACCGCGTGGTCGACGATCTTCACCAACCCGTCGCTCTGCGCGCCCTTGAGCGCGTCGACTGCCTTCTGCGCCCCGTCGGCCGTCTCGAACTTCCATGCCGTGAACGTCGTCATCGTCGTCCCTCTCGCTCCGTCGTCGTCCTGTCCCTACCGTGCCGCACGCTCGACCTCACCGCCATGCACCGTCAACGCCCACAGGATCACCACGTCCAGGGCGATCGCGACGAGCGACCACCAGGGTGTGATGGGCAGCGACACGAACTGGGCGACGAGGTTCACCACCACCAGCACGATCGCCACCAGCCGTGCCCACCCGCTGCCCCCGAAGAGCGCGAAGCCTACGAGCACCAGCAGCGCACCGGTGATCAGATGCACCCAGCCCCAGGTCGACACGTCCACGACGGCGATCCCGTCGTTCGTCCACGACACCACGGTCTTCGGGGAGAACACCGCCACGAGCCCCGAGACGATGTTGATGAACCCGGCCACCAGGATCGCGAACGCCGCGAACCACACCCAGCCGACCCAGGCCGTCACCTTCTGTGCCATCTGTGCCTCTCCTCGTGTCGACGGGGCTCACCGCCCCGTGGTGCCGTCGCCGATCATCTTGGCCCCGATGACCTGCAGCGGGACAGAGACGATCTCCGCACGGACGCGCCGCCCGCGAGCGCCGACGGCCCGTCTCGTCGCAGGCTACGGGTCCGGAGCGGGCCATATCGGGCGAATCGCCACGCGTATCGTCGACAGAGGTACGCAACGGCCGTCGTCCGTTCACCTGGGGGCGCCCCACCGTTCACCTGAAAATGTCAGCCTGACCTGCGCGCGGCACCTGCCGCCGGCACGAGAGGGAGCACATGCGGGACATCTTCGACGCCGAGCTGCACCAGCTGGGCGAGGACCTGGCGGCGATGAGCGGTCGGGTCGAGCACGCCATCACGAACGCCGGCATCGCGCTGCTCACGGCCGACCTCGCCCTCGCGGAGTCCGTGATCGCCGACGACCTGGCCATCGACGCCATCGAGCGCGACCTCGACGAGCGCTGCGTCCTGCTGCTCGCGCAGCAGCAGCCCGTCGCCACCGACCTCCGGATCGTCGTCTCCGCGCTCCGGATGAGCGCCTCGCTCGAGCGCATGGGCGACCTCGCCCGGCACGTCGCCCAGGTCGCCCGCGGTCGGTACCCGCGGCACGCCATCCCGCACGCGCTCTCGGGCACGTTCGCCGAGATGCACGACGCTGCCGTCCGCGTGGCCCGGCGCACCACGACGCTGCTGAACAGCCGCGAGGTGCTGCTGGCCGAGAGCATCGAGCAGGACGACGACCTCCTCGACGAGCTGCACGAGGACACCTTCGCGGCCCTGCTCGGCGGCTCCTGGGCCGGCACGACGCAGGAGACGATCGACGTCACCCTGCTCGGCCGCTACTACGAGCGGTTCGGCGACCACGGCGTCAGCGTCGCGCGGCGCGTGCAGTACCTGGTCACCGGCGCCGCCCGCGGGGAGCTCGACCGCACCGTCGGCTGAGCCCGGCGGCCATCAGCGCCTGCCTCCGACCGCCCGGGCGCACCGAGAACGTGGGTTCGGCACAGGAGCGTGGGTTCGCATCCACGTCCTCGTGCCGAACCCACGTTCTCGTTCAGGCGCCTGCGCCGTTTTTGCGTTCCCCCGGCAGCGGCCTCCGCAGTAGCTCCGGGCCGACGCCGCCCCGGCTGCTGCGGCTGGTCGTCGTCGGTAGCGTGGCTCGCATGGCGGAACGGGTGCTCGGGTGGGGGGACGACGACGTCGCCGTGGCCCGGGAGCGGCTCGGCGCCGTCGTCGCGCAGCTGCCCGAGACGACGGCCGAGGTCGACGAGTACGGCAACACCGGGTTCTTCACGCGCGGGACGCGGTTCGCGTGGATCTTGCCCGACCACCACGCCGACGGCCGGCTGGCCCTGTGGTGCAAGGCCGACCGGCACGAGCAGCAGGCGATCGTCGCCCGCGACCCCGGCCGCTACTTCGTCGCCCCGTACCTGGGCCGGTTCGGCTGGGTCGGCGCGCACCTGGACGCCGCGCACGACCCCGACTGGGACGCGCTGGCCGAGCTGGTCGAGGAGGCCTGGCGCCGCTCGGCATCGAAGAAGGCCCTGACCGCCTTCGACGCCACCCGCCCCTGACCCCACGCCGCCATCCCCAACCGACAACCTCCGCACATCCGGTCGCCGCGGCGCTCGCTTCTGCGGACGCACCAGCCGGCAACGTCCGCACTCGTGCGGGTGGGAGCCCGCTCGAGTGCGGACGCTGCGGGGGTTTACGGGGGAATCAGACGCACGCCCCCCAGCACCTGAAGGCGGGCCGACAACGTCCGAGCAGATGCAGCCCAGGACCTGCGCCCGCTCGGACGCAACCGGTGCAGAGACAGCAACGTCCGAGCAGATGGGGCCCAGGGGCTGCATCTGCTCGGACGTTGCGGGAGGGGCTGGGGTCAGCGGCCCTGGTTCGCGACCGCCTTGATGGCCTCTGCCGCCGCCTCGGGGTCGAGGTAGGTGCCGCCCGGGATGGTGGGCTTCAGCGTCGCCTCGTCGAGCGTGTAGAGCAGCGGGATGCCGGTCGGGATGTTGATGCCGGCGATGGTACTGCTGTCCACGTCGTCCAGGTGCTTGACCAGGGCGCGGATCGAGTTGCCGTGCGCGGCGACGAGCACCGTCTTGCCGGACTGCAGGTCGGGGATGATGTCCGACTCCCAGTAGGGCAGCGCGCGCTCGAGGACGTTGGACAGCGCCTCGGCGCGCGGGATCGGCTCGCCGGCGTAGCGCGCGTCGCTGTCCTGCGAGAACTCCGAGCCCAGCTCGATGTCCGGCGGCGGGACGTCGTACGAGCGGCGCCAGAGCATGAACTGCTCCTCGCCGTACTCCTCGAGCGTCTGCTTCTTGTCCTTGCCCTGCAGCGCGCCGTAGTGCCGCTCGTTCAGGCGCCAGGAGCGCTTGACCGGGATCCAGTGGCGGTCGGCGGCGTCGAGGGCCAGGTTGGCCGTGGTGATCGCGCGGCGCAGCAGCGACGTGTGCACGACGTCGGGCAGCACTCCCGCGTCCGTGAGCAGCGTCCCGCCGCGCACCGCCTCCGCGACGCCCTTCTCCGACAGCGGCACGTCGACCCAGCCGGTGAACAGGTTCTTGGCATTCCACTCGCTCTCGCCGTGGCGGAGCAGCACGAGGGTGTAGGTCATGGGCTCATCCTGCCGCAGGGACAGGGGTCCGTCGCAGGGACGTCCGTCCCACGGTCACGCTCGCGACGCCCGCACCTCGCCGGCCACCGAGTACACCTTGAGCATCTGGTCGGCGGTGGTGTCCCAGCCGAACCGCTCGGCCACCTGCCGGGCGCCGACGGCGTACCGCGCGCGGTCGTCGGAGGAACCGAGCACGTCCGCGATGACGTCCGCCCACACCTCCGGGTCGTGGCCGCGGACCAGCCGGCCGGACACGTCGTGGTCGACGATGGTGCGCAGCCCGCCCACGCAGGCGGCGATCACCGGGACACCGCTGGCCTGCGCCTCGGCGGCGACCAGCCCGAACGACTCGCTGCGCGACGGCATCGCCACCACGTCGGCCGCGTGGTACCAGCGCGCAAGGGTGTCGCGGTCGGCGGGCGGGTGCACGACGACGTCGTCGGCGACGCCGGTCATCGTCGCGAGCGCCTCCAGCTCGCGGACGGCGCTGGAGCGGCCCGACGGACCCCCCAGCACGACGAGCAGCGGGACGGGCCTGCCTGTCGCGCGCAGCACGCCCAGGGCGCTGACCAGCACGTCCGGCGCCTTGAGGGCCTGGACCCGGCCGGCGAAGAGCACGATCTGCCGGTCCTCGGGCAGGCCGAGCTCGCGCCGGGCCGACGCGCGGTCGCCGGGCACGAAGCGGTCGAGGTCCACGCCGGGCTCGACGACGTGCACGCGGTCGGGGTCGGCGCCGTAGAGCTCGACCAGCTCCTCGGCCTCGACCGGCGTGCTGGCCACCAGCGCGTCGGCCTCGGCGACCACCTGCTCCTCGCCGACCACCCGCTGGCTCGGTTCGGCGGTGTCGCCGGGCGCCAGCGACGCGTTCTTCACGCGCGCGAGCGTGTGGGCGGTGTGCACGAGCGGCACCTCCCAGCGGTCCGCCGCGATCCAGCCCACCTGCCCGGACAGCCAGTAGTGGGAGTGCACCACGTCGTACCAGCCGGGCCGGCGCGCGGCCTCCCAGCGCAGGACGCCCGCGGCCATGCCGCACAGGACGCCGGGCAGGTCGTTCTTGTCCAGCCGCTCGAACGGCCCGGCCGGCACGTGGTGGACCAGGATCGGCGGCGTCACGCCCGGCTCGACGTCCTCGGCGAGCAGGACGGCGCGGGCGTCGTCGCCGACGAGGGGACGACCGCCCGCGTCCGTGCCGGGCAGGAGCACGGTCTCGGCCTGGTCCGACGAGGTGGCGCGCGTGAAGATCTCGACGCGCGCACCCCGGGCCGCCAGCGCGCGCGACAGCTCGAGCACGTACACGTTCATGCCGCCGGCGTCGCCGGTGCCGGGCTGGTCCAGGGGCGACGTGTGCACCGACAGCATGGCGACGCGCGGGGCGTGCTCGAGTGTCACGGGTGCTCCTGTTCACGGACGGGTCTGCACCCATTCTCGCGCACGGGAGCCCGTGTCACCTCACGACTGTGCGGGAGCCTCCGCGGCGTGCGCGCCGGCCGGGCGACGGGCGAACCGGCCCTTCAGCGCGCTGAGCCCGCTCGGCGGCTTGTAGTCGCCGCGGATCGGGAAGATGTTGCCGTCGGGCAGGAAGCCACCCGCCGTCGACGGGTAGAAGACGAGCTCCGGCCACATGGTGACGATCTCCTTGAGCCGGGCACCGCGCGCGAACGCGGCGGCCAGCTGGGGGTCGTTGCCCGTGTACGTGAGCGTGTGGTCGTGCTCCTGCACGACGGTCTCGCCCGTCGGGTACTCACCGCGTCGCGGCGTCCAGCCCCAGGGGCTGGCCGGCTCCTGGTGGTTCCGGTCCGGACCTTGCCGGTAGATGTCGAATCCGTTGCGCACGCGGAACCTCCCTGTTCGTCGTCGACGAGAGGGGGATCGGCACGTTTGCGCAGGTCCTGGAGTCCTTTCACCGGATGTCACCCGTAAGGCGTCACCGCACGACCAGCAGGTGCGGCGCCGCGATCCACGGCAGGTACGTGCGGTCACCCCCGTAGGTGACCAGGACGAGCGACGTCCGCGTACCCACGGGCAGGGTCACGACGGCGGTGCCGCGGGAGTCGAGCGTCGCCGAACCCTTGCGGGCGCCGTTGACCCACACGTCGACGGTGCCGGTGGGCGCCACCCCGGCGACGCCCGTCACCTGCACGTGCACCTGCTTGACGTCGGCGCGCCGGACGGACCAGTCGGTGCCGTTGGTGGTGACCGCGGGCAAGGCCTTGGTCACGGTCAGGGTGGCCGCCGCCGACGTCGAGCCCAGGACCGGCGGGTCGGCCGCCGGGGCTCCGCCGTAGACCGCGGTGACGGCGTGCCGGCCGGTCGCCAGGGCCGCGGGGAGCGGGACCCGCGCGGTCCCGTCCGCGGCGAGCGGGGCGGTGGCCACCGCGCTGCCGTCGACGAGCACCTGCACCGACCCGGAGACAGTCCCGCCCGGCGCCCGGACGGTCACGCGGGCCGTCGACGCGTGGCCGAAGGCCGTGATCGACGACGAGAGAGACAGGCCGGTGGTCGAGGCGACGGGCTCGGCGGTCGAGACACCGATGACGCCCGCCAGCAGGTCGACCGCGCCGCTCGCGTCGCCGGACATGAGCGCGTGCTCGGCGTCGGCGGTCGCGCCCGCGTCGTCGGGACCCGACGCGTCCTGCGCCAGGTCACGCACGAGCGAGACGACGGTGCCGGCCGCGGCGGCTGTCTCGCGGTCGGTGCCGTCGAGCGTCTCGGCCGCGCGGGCGAGCAGGCGGACGGCCTCGCCCGTCGCCGCGGGGTCGAGCGCGTCCCCGACCCACACCGGGGCGTCGAGCACGGCCTGGACGGCGTCCTTCGCCGCGCCGGCGGGCAGGGTCGCGACGAGGGCCGTGAGCCGGTCGCGCTGCGCGTCGGTCCGCAGCCCCCAGCCGTACGGGTACATCGGCGCGTAGGTGTCGTCGCCGACGTTGACCGGCACCTGGTCGGCCGTCGCCGGCCAGGTCACCGGGAGGCGGCCGGTGAACGGCCGGCTGCCGAACAGCACGTCGGCCACGCCCGCGCCCTCGGTGCCCGGCAGCCACGAGGCCACCAGCGCGTCGATGGCGCCGAGCTTGTCCGTCACCAGCTGCGGGCGGCCCGACACGACGAGCACCGCGCACGGCAGCGCGCCGCAGACGGTGTCGATCGCGGCCCGGTCCGCGGCGGACAACGACAGGGACTTGGCGTTGTTGCCGACGTCGCCCTGCCCCTCCGCGTACGGCGTCTCGCCGACGACGACGACGCCGACCTGCGCGTCCCCGACCGGCGCCGAGGCGTCCTTCGAGTACGTCACCGAGGCGTCGGCCGCCTGGATGCCCTCGAGGATCGACGTGCCGGGCGTGATGTCGCCGGACCCGCCCTGCCACGAGATCGTCCAGCCGCCCGCCTGGTTGCCCAGGTCGTCGGCGTTGGAACCGGCCACGTACACCTTGGTGTCCGGCGCGAGCGGCAGCAGGTCGTCGGCGTTCTTCAGCAGCACCTGCGACTTGGCGGCCGCCTCGCGGGCCACGGCGCGGTGGGCGTCGGAACCCACGTCCGCCGCGAGCGTGCGGTCGGCGAACGGGGCGTCGAACAGCCCGAGCGCGAACTTCTGCGTGAGGATCCGCCGGACCGCGTCGTCGACGCGCGACTGCGCGACCTCGCCGGAGCCCACCTTGTCGGTGATCCCGGTGATGAACGCGCCGAAGTTGTACGGCGCCATGGCCATGTCGAGGCCCGCGTTCACGGCGCGTGCGGCCTTGTCGGCGTACGTGCCGCCGGGCAGCTTGTCGATGCCCTCCCAGTCGCTGATGAGGAAGCCGTCGAACCCGAGCTCGCCCTTGAGCAGGTCGGTGTTCAGCGCGGCGTCCTCGTGCATGCGGACCGGGGCACCCCCGGCGATCGAGACGGCCGAGTACGACGGCATGATCGAGCCGACGCCCGCCTCGATCGCGGGTACGTACGGGTCGACGTACAGCCGCCGGAGCTGGTCGAGGCTGTCGACGTGCGTGATGCCCTGGTCGATCGGGTAGCCCGAGCCCGCGAGCGCCGGGTCGTAGGTGGTGCCGCCGTCGCCCACCCAGTGCTTGGCGGTCGCCAGGACCTTGTCCGGACCGGAGAGGTCGGCCTGGTCAGCACCCTGGAGGCCGACGATCGAGGCGCCCGCCATCGCGGTCACCAGGGCCGGGTCCTCGCCGAACGACTCGTAGCTGCGGCCCCAGCGCTCGTCGCGCGTCACGCACAGGCAGGGCGCGAACGCCCAGGGCACGCCGGTGGCCCGCACCTCCTGGGCGGTGGTCCGTTCCACCTGCTCGACCAGGTCCGCGTCGCGCGCGGCGCCGAGGCCCTCGTTGTGCGGGAAGATCGTCGCGCCCACCACGTTGTTGTGGCCGTGCACGGCGTCGACGCCGTAGACGAGTGGGATCTGCAGCCGGGTGGACAGCGCCTGGCGCTGGAACCCGTCGACCATGTCCGCCCAGCCGGCGGGCGTGTTCTGCGCCGGCACCGAGCCGCCGCCGGACAGCACCGAGCCGAGCCCGAGGTCGGCGATCTGCGACGGCGACTGCAGGCCCAGCCGCTCCGCCTGGGTCATCTGGCCGATCTTCTCGGCGAGCGTCATGCGGCCCAGCAGGTCGTCGACGCGCTCCGCCGTGGTCTTCGTCGGGTCGAGGTAGGCGGCGCCGACGGCGTTGAGGACGACCTTCGGGCTGGTGCCGACGACCGCTCCCGTGGCGGTCAGGTCGACGCCGACCGTGCGGGCGTCGTCGACCGCGGCCGTCGCGTGCGTGACCACGTCGATCGTCTGCGTGCTGCCCGAGGCCGTACCTGCGGGGAACGTCAGCGTGCCCGCGAAGGCGTCGTAGTGCGTGCCGGCGACCGCGGTGCCGGCGCCGTTCGCGTAGGCCACGGTGACGTCGCCCGTCAGGGGCTGGCCGTCGGTCGTGGTGAGCACGACCGGGACCTGGGCGGTCTCGCCGGGATCGACGAGCACGACGTCGCTCCCTGCGGTCACCGTCGCCGTCGGTGCGGGCACCGCCGAGCCGTAGAGCTGCACGTCGTCGACGGCCCACCCGACCGACTCGGCCGTGCCGGGCACCATGGTGATCGCGTAGCCCCACGCGCTCGTGAGGTCGAGCGTCCCGTTGCGGGTCGCGGCGTCGCCGGGCTGGTAGCCGCTCAGCGTGAAGGCCGAGAACGGCAGGTCGACGATGTTCCACCGGCTGCCGTCGCTGGACCAGTTGTCCTTGAAGGTGGCCGCCCACAGCTCGGAGTGCTCGCCGTCGGGGCCGCCGTCCTTGAGCTCGACCTTGATGTCGCCGCCCGCGGTCGGGCTGGCGGGGCGCGTCGGCTGCGAGGCGTACCAGGCCAGCCGGATGCCGCGGAACGAGCTCCAGTCCTGGCCGGCCGCGAGGTTCTCGCTGAACCCTCCCCAGCCGCCGGACGGGATGAGGTAGTCACCCGACAGCACGTGGTTGCCGGCGGGCGCGCCGTCGCGGTCCTGCTCGGTGACGGCCAGGCTGACGAGGTCGGGCGCCGAGCCCCACGTGAAGATGCCGACCGTGCTGCCCGGGGCCGCGATCGGTACCTCGCCCTCCGCGTCCTCGATCGTCGTCACGCGGTCGTACAGGCCGAGGTCGTCGAACGTCCACGCGCCCGCGCCGAGGTCGGTCAGCGTGACCGCGAAACCGGTGCTGGCGGACGGGTCGAAGCGCGCGTCGGAGGCCGGGTTGCCCTTGAGCCGCAGCTGGGAGAACGCGACGTTGACCTGGCGCCAGCCGGCGGTGTCGTCGGTGACGCTCCGCTCGAACAGCTGGCCGTTGCTCTTGAGCTCGTAGCGCAGGAGCCCACCGCCGCCGGTGCCCAGGAACCAGAACGTGAAGCCGTCGTGCGCGGACCAGTCGGTGGCCGCGATGTCGTGCGTGAAGCCGAACCAGTCGCCCGGCGCCGGGGCCCCGGAGACGGTGGCGACGAGGCCGCTGCCCCCGCGGTCCACCGGCGCGGTGGAGAGCACCGGGGTCACCGGGGCACTGATCCCCCACGTGCTGTACCCGGCGGGGACGCCGGACTCGTAGTCGTCGAGCACCGTGACGGCGCCGACGTCAGGCAGGTCGCCGTGCGGGGTGATGGTGACCGTGCTGGTCGTGCGGCCGCCGAGGACCAGGCCCGCGGACGGCTCCGAGAGGGTCAGCTCGACCGTGCGCACCTGGCCGAGGGGGCCGTGGTCGACGGTCGGCACGGTGACGGTCGCCTCCGTGCTCCCGGCGGGGAACGTCACCACCTGGTCGACCGCGGTGTAGTCCGTGCCGGCCACGCCCGTGCCGCCCGTCGACTGCACGCGGACGGTCGTGTCGGTGGCCGCCCCCGTCGCCAGGATCACCGGGACGGTCGCGTCGGAGCCGGCGGGGACGGTCGTGCTGCCGGCCGCGAAGGCGGCGGCGACCTGCGTCGGGGTCCCGTAGACCTCGAGCGAGAACAGCGAGTACCCGTACCAGTGCAGGCGGGCGGGGTCCCACGTGAAGCTGGTGCGCTGGTTCATCTGGACGCGGACGTAGCGCGCGTCGGTCGCGCCGAACGTGACGTCGTCGGTCCCGCCGTCACCGGCCGCCTCGGCGTGCACCGTGGTCCACGACGCCGGGTCGTCGGGCGCCGTCGTCGCCACCTGCACGTCGTAGCCGGCCGCGAACGCCGCCTCCCACGCCAGCACCACGTGGTCGACCGAGGCCGTCGCGCCGAGGTCCACCTGGACCCAGGCGGTGTACGGAACGTCCTCGTCCGGTCCGTTGCCGCTCGCCCAGCGGGTGGTCGGGTCGCCGTCGATCGCCGCGTCCGGGGGGAACGTGCCGTCGCCGTCGGACTGGAACCGGTCCGCGGTCGCGGTGCCGGTCCGCGCGAGGTCGCCCGGCGCCGCGGACGCCGGTGTGGCGATGCCCACGAGCGCGAGGGGGACGACGAGGGCCAGGGCGGCGAGGCTCGCGGGCAGATGGGTCAGGCGGTCAGCACGGCGCACGGTCACTCCCCTGTGACACGGCCGGGCCCCGTTGCACGGCCGCTGCCGCAGCCGGGCGCTCAGAGCCTCGTTGCCCCGCCCACCCGTGCGGCTCTCGCCAGACAATCACAATCACTTACTGGGCGGTAAGTCGAGAAGATCACGATTCGATAACGGGCTTTTCGGGTGTTCCCGGCGTCACGCCGGCAGCACGCAGGCGGCCGCCGGCAGCGCGAGTGTGGTCACGACGGAGCCGTCCGCCGCCAGCACCGCCAGGTCGCCCGAGACCTGCTCGGCCACCACGGTCCAGCCGTCGACCACCTCGAAGTGCCGCGGCCAGGCGCCCGGGAGGGCGTCGTCGGCGACCGGATCGAGCAGGCCGTCGGGCCGGACGGCGAACCGCGCGAGCACGTCCGACGTGCGGGTCCCGACGAGCACGCGGGCACCGTCCCGGACGATGTGCGACGGCAGCCGGCGGCGCCCGGCCTCCCGCGCCGGCGCCGCCGTCGCGGGCAGGGTCTGCACCAGCGAGCCCGTGCCCGACTCCGCGTCCCAGGCCAGCACGCGGACCGTGACGTCGAGCTCGCCCACCACGTACGCGAACCGCCCGTCGGCGCTGAACACCAGGTGGCGCGGACCCGTGCCGGCCGGGAGCGTCGCGGCGATGCCGTCCTGGACCAGCCGGTCGGCGTCGCGTCGGTAGCGGCGGATCTGGTCGGTGCCCAGGTCGACCACCAGCACGAACGCGCCCCCCGGGGCGTGGGCCACGAAGTGCGCGTGCGGTGCGGTCTGCCGGTCCTCGTCGGGACCCGATCCCGCGTGCCCGTGGACCTGGTCGGGGCCGCCCGCGGCGAACCCGCCGTCGGCGTCCAGCGGCAGCACGCTGAGCGCGCCCGAGGAGTAGTTCGCGACGAGCAGCGCGCCGGCGTCCACGTCGACCAGCAGGTGGCAGGGGTCCTCGCCTCCCGACGGGACCGTCGCGCGGTGCACCAGGGCGTCGCCGACGACGTCGAACGCGCTCACCGTGCCGTCCGCCTGCTCGTTCGCGGCGTACAGGACCCGGCCGCTCGGGTGCAGCGCGAGGAAGCTGGGCGACGGCGTCTCGGCCACCTGCCGCGCGCCGCTCAGTGCTCCGGTCCGCGGGTCGAGGTCGACCCGCCAGATCCCCTCCCCCTGCCCGACGGGCGTCCCCGCTCCCGCGACGGGGTAGGTGCCGATCCAGAGGGGGGTCTGCTGCGCGCTCACGGTGAGGGAGCCTACGACGACCCCGCGGCACTCCTCCCGGACGTCCGAGGACTTGGTCGGCTACGGCTGGGTGCGGAGCCATTCCGCCGGGTCGGCCAGGACCGTGGCCAGGACCGCGAGCGCGCCGCCGGTCATCGCCGGGTACTGGCCGGCGCGGGCGGGCGAGACGCGCAGCGGGGACCAGGGCGCGAAGATCACGAGCTCGTCGAGGCGGGCGGACACCTCGTCGTGCACGTAGCCGAACAGCTGGCCGAAGCTGCCGCCGAGCACCACCTCGCCGACGTCGACCACGTTGGCCACGGACGCCAGCGCGACGCCGAGGGCGCGAGCGGCCTGGGCGACGGCGGCGGTGGCGCGCGGCTCGTCGGCGACGAGCGCGTCGAGCAGGGC
>NZ_JBFUIK010000056.1:0-15526 GCF_056401915.1 Cellulomonas sp. P4_D11
GGCGTCGGTCGCGGTGCAGCAGGACGCGTGGTCGCCGGGCGCGGGGCCGCGGCGGGTCGAGCAGCGGCCGGCGCGGCCTTGACCTCGGCGGGCGCCTCCACAGCGGCAGGCGCCTCGACGACGGCCTCGTCGACCGCGGGCGTCTCGACGGCGGCCTCGTCGACAGCCGGCGACTCGACGGCGGCCGGGGTCTCGACAGCGGGCGTCTCGACGACGGCCGGCGCCTCGACCGGGGCGGGCGCCTCGACGACCGGCTGGGCCGCGTCGGGGTTCGCCGCCGCGGCAGCGGCAGCAGCGGCCGCCGCAGCGTTCTGCTCACGGGCAGCAGCAGCCTGCGCCGCACGGCGCTGCTCCTGCTTCTGGTCGGCCTTCTTCTTGTTCGGGCCGAGCACCATGATCATGTTGCGCCCGTCCTGCTTGGGCATGCTCTCGATGAAGCCGAGCTCCGACACGTCGTCGGCCAGCCGCTGCAGCAGGCGCACACCCATCTCGGGGCGCGACTGCTCGCGGCCGCGGAACATGATCATGACCTTGACCTTGTCGCCGGCCGTGAGGAACCGCTCGACGTGGCCCTTCTTGGTGCCGTAGTCGTGCGGGTCGATCTTCAGCCGGAAGCGGATCTCCTTGAGGACCGTGTTGGTCTGGTTCCGCCGGGCCTCGCGGGCCTTCATGTCTGCTTCGTACTTGAACTTGCCGTAGTCCATGATCTTGCAGACGGGCGGACGAGCGTCAGGGGCGACCTCGACAAGGTCGAGGTCAGCGTCCTGGGCCAGGCGCAGTGCGTCCTCCACGCGGACGATGCCGACCTGCTCGCCGTTGGGGCCGACCAGGCGGACCTCGGCGACGCGGATCCGATCGTTGATGCGGGGCTCGCTGATGTGGTGCTCCTCAGGTTCGTCGTGGCGGACCGTCAGGAACGAGGAAGGCCCCCGTCCTGAGCACAGGAGGAGGCCTCGAGGTCCGCGACGTGCCTCGGCCGTGGCCAGGAACACGTCACCGGGATCGGCTGGCGCCGTCCGGTGCGGACTGTGACCCGGTCTCTGTCGTCGATGCGCATCCAACGCACCGAACGGTCGAGGCCCAGGTGGGAGAAGCTCCACTTGTGCGCCTGGTCCGTCGTCCGCCGTCCTCCCGGATCTCTCCGTGAAGGCAGCGGGCCACAGCCCAGGTCAGTCGACTGCCAAGACTACCAGAGAAGGACGGTGCACCCGAACCGGCGCCGGGGAGGGCGGGCACGACCGGTGAACGGCCGATGAGAGGATCGGGCACATGAGCGAGAGCACCGACCCCACGACCGCAGCCACCCGCGACATCGCGGACGTCGCCGCCGTCGAGGTCATCACGACCGCCGCTGTCCACCTCATGAGCGCCGCCGCAGTGAAGTGCGGCCTCGCCGAGGACGGCCCGACCGGGGCGGGCGCCGACTTCCTGGACCTGGACGAGGCCCGCAAGCTCATCACCGCGCTCGCCGCGCTGGTCACGGCCTCGGCACCCGACATCGGCAACCAGCACGCCCGATCGCTGCGCGACGGCCTGCGCTCGCTCCAGCTGGCGTTCCGCGAGGCGTCCCCCTTCCCCGACGCGCCCGGCGAGGGGCCCGGGGAGAAGTTCACCGGCTCGGTCGTCTGACCCGCGCGCGCCGGGGCGCTCCCGCACCGCGGCGCCGCACCAGTCGCACGCGACGCCGCGCGGACGGGACGTGCCGCGGGACGGGCCGCTCGTCGGGCGGCACCTCGTCGGCGGCGCCACGACGACGGACGACGGCCAGCACCGCGAGCCCGCCCACGGCCAGTCCCCCGCCGACGACCGCGGCGGTGAGGAACCCGGCACCGGGCGTCGCGCGGTCGATCACGGCGCCGCACAGGGGTGCGCCGAGCGCGTTGCCGACCGTCGACATCGTGCCGCTCCAGCCCATGACCTCGCCGCGGCGGTGCTCGGGCGCGAGGCGCACGAGCGTCGCGTTGATGGACGACAGCGCGGGCGCGCACGGCAGGCCGGCGACGACGACCGCGACGGCCAGCCACACCTGACCGGTCGCGAGGGCGGCGGGCACGGTGGCCAGGGCCAGGATCGCGACGAGCACGAGCGGCGACGGGTTGCGGTGCGTGGCCCCGTGGACCAGGCCCCCGACCACCGAGCCGGCGGCCCACAGGGCGATCATCCAGCCGATGTCCGCCGAGCGGCCCGAGTCGTTGAGCGTGGCGACGAGCGAGACGTCCGTGCCGACGAGCACGAAGGCCGCGGCGACTGCCGCGAGCAGGACCACGACGAGCGCGGGCGTGAGCAGCCGGCCCTTCGGGAGCTCGGGGGCGGGTCCGGCGGGAAGCAGGCTGCGCGTCGGGGGGTTCGCCCACATGAGGAGCACCCCGGCGCCCACGGTCAGCGCGCCGACCACGGTGAGCGCGAGCGAGGTGGACGCCTGCGTGGCCAGCAGGACGCCGACCACCGGCGAGAGCATGAACGTCAGCTCGACGGCGACCGAGTCGAGCGCGAACGCCGCCCGCTGGTGCTGGATCGGGACGAGGACCGCGAGGGACTGCCGGCTCACGGAGAACACGGGCACGAGGAACAGCCCGGCGACGAACGCGGCGCCGATGAGCAGCTCGAACGTCAGGTGCGGTGCCGCGAGCCAGACGGCGGACTCGACGGCGACCGACGGGGCGATCGCCCGGCGCAGCCCGAGCTTGTCCACGAGGCGGCCGCGCCAGGGCGCACCGAGGGCCATGCCGACCGTCGCGGCGCCCACCACGACCCCGGCCTGGGCGTAGCCGCGGTCGAGCGCCGAGACGACGTGGAGCGTGAGGACGACCCCGACCATCGCCGCCGGGATGCGGGCGACGAAGGAGACGACGAAGAGGCGCGCGACGCCGGGCAGGCGCAGCACGGCTCCGTAGGTCGTCGAGGGCATCCGATGATTGTCACCGCTGGGCGTCGGCGCTCCCGCCGTGTTTTTCGCCCGCGCCCGGGCACACCGGGCCTCGTCGACGGGCCGGCCGACCCAGGAAGGCCTCCTATCCTGGGGCGATGCAGTCCGACGACCCCCGCGCGAGCGCCTACCCGCCCCCGGCGGCGCAGCAGCCCGTGACGGAGATCACCCCGGCTCCCCCGGCCTGGTCCCCCGCGGGGCCAGACCTGGTGGTGCAGCCGGCGCCGCGGCGGCGCCGGCCGACCGCGACGACCGTGGTGCTCGCGGTCCTTCTCGTCGGCACCCTCGTCGCCGGCGGGCTGCTGCTGGCGCACATGCTGACGACGAACGACGCGTGGCAGGCCTCGGCGCAGGACTGGGAGACGCTCGCGCGCTCGACCGGCACCGAGCTCGCCACGTCGCAGGCCGACCTCGCGGCGAACCAGGCCGAGCTCGACGCCACGCGCGCGCAGCTGGCGACCGCGCAGGAGCGGATCACGCAGCTGGCCGACGAGAAGGCGCGGCTGGGCGACACGAGCGCGTCGCAGCAGCAGCTCGCGGACTACCAGTCGCGGGTGTCGCAGGCGGCGGGCCAGGTGGCCACCGCGCTGGCCGCCTGCGTCGACGGCCAGCAGCGGCTCATCGGCTACCTCCAGAACTCCGCCCAGTACGACCAGGCGGACCTCGACCGCTTCACGTCGGACGTCCAGACGGTGTGCGCGCGGGCGACCGAGGCCAACGCGGCGCTGCAGCGCGAGCTCCAGCGATGAGGCGAAGCGCCGTGCTCGTGGGCGCCGTCCTGGTCCTGACCGCCGGCTGCGGCATGCTCCCGGCGATGCCCGCACCCGTGCCCACCAGCGTCGTCCCCACCGACCTGCCCCGGCCCACGCCCACCTCCAGCGGCAACCTCTCGCCCGACGGCTTCGACGCCGCGCAGCGGATGGCGGTGCGCATCCGCAACATCGGGTGCGGCACGCTCTCGACGGGTTCGGGGTTCGCGCTCGACGACCACACGCTGGTCACCAACCGGCACGTGGTGAAGGACTCCTCGACGCTCCAGATCTCCACGTACGACGGCCGGGACCTCACCGCCGAGGCCGCCAGCACGGCGAACGTCGCCGACCTCGCGATCGTGCACACCCAGGACGCCCTCCCGGCGTTCCCGGAGCTGGCGGCCGCCGACCCGGCCATCGGCGACGCCGTGACCGTCGTCGGCTACCCGCTCGGGCAGGCCCTCACCGTGACCACCGGGCACGTGCTGTCCAGCGAGACCGACCCGCTGAACGAGAACCTCGGCGCGGTCCTGGTCACCGACGCCCCCGTCGAGCACGGCAGCTCGGGGTCGGCCGTGCTGGACGCGGACGGCCGCGTGGTCGGGGTCGTGTACGCCAAGGACTCGAACGGGCACAGCTTTGTGGTGCCCGTGAGCACGCTGCGGTCCATGCTGGACGACGGGGCGTCGTTCACGCCCTCGGCACCCTGCACCGGCTGAGCTCCCGGAGGTTCCCATGGCCATCCCGCACTTCGACCCCGCCGACGTCACGCGGGCCGTGAACGACACCTTGACCGTCCGCCGCGTGTTCGGCGACGCGTACGAGCGCGAGGGGACCCTGGTGATCCCGGTCGCGAAGATCTGGGGCGGTACGGGCTCCGGCTCCGGCTCCGGCGAGGTGGGACCGCGTGGTGCCACGGGCGCGCACGAGTCCGAGGACACGCCGGCCGGCGCCCAGGTCGGGCACGGCGGCGGCGGTGGGTACGGCGTGCACGTCAAGGCCGTCGGCGTGTTCGTCGTCGACGAGACGGGCGCCCGCTGGCAGCCTGCCCTCGACCTCAACCGCGTGATCCTGGGCGGTCAGCTGGTGGCCGCGTTCGTGCTCAGCACGGTCGCCCTCGCGTGGGCGGTCAAGCGCCGCCGCTAGCGCGCCGCGCGCGGCCGCAGCTCGAGCGAGTCGACGCGCGTCGCCACCAGCTCGACGCCGGCCACCGCGGCGTTGACCTGCGTGAGCACCGCGTCGAGACCTGCGCGGTCCAGGCCCGCGACGAGGTCGACGACGACGGCGACCTCGGCGCGCGACCCGGGCACAGCGTCGACGGACACGACGCCGACGACCGGCGACACCGCCGCGACGACGGCCGCGCGCAGGTCGGGGTCCACCCCGTCCGACGTCACCGCGGGGTGCCACCGCTCCTGCTGGGCCAGTGCCCACACGGCGGGCCGCGGGACCAGCACGGTCGTCGGGCCGCCGGGGTCGACCACCAGCACCTCCCAGCCCTCCGTGACCGCGGACAGCGCGGCGCGCGCGACGTCCGACGGCACGGGCCGGGCGTCCGGGCGCCACGCCGCCATCGTCGCCACCGAGGTGAAGACCGGCAGCGCGGTGCGGCCGTCCGGTGCCCGCAGCGCGACGATGCCCGCGGACGCCTCCTTGTCCACCGTGTGCTCGTGGCCGTCGTGCACGACGACGTCCTCGACCTCGAGCTCGGCCAGGACGGGGACCAGCACGCGCGTGCCCGCGAGCGCGTCGACCACGGCCGCGACCGTGCCGGCGCCGGCCTCCAGCGCCGCGAGCGCTGCGGCGACGGCGGCGTCGGCCGTGCCGTCGTCACCCGCGAAGGGCGACGACGGCGGGAGCTCGCGACCGGTCACGGGCGGCCGGCGACGTCCAGCGCCTCGGGCAGCGTGAACGCACCGGCGTACAGCGCCTTGCCGACGATCGAGCCCTCCACCCCCAGGGGCACGAGCGTCCGCAGCACGCGCAGGTCCTCCAGGCTGGACACGCCGCCGGAGGCGATGACGGGGGCGTCGGTCCGCTCGCACATCTGGCGCAGGAGGTCGACGTTCGGGCCGTTGAGCATCCCGTCCTTGTTCACGTCGGTCACCACGTACCGGGCGCAGCCGGCGTCCTCGAGCCGCGCGAGCACCTCCCAGAGGTCCCCACCCTCCTGCGTCCACCCGCGGGCGGCCAGCGTGGTGCCGCGCACGTCCAGGCCGACCGCGATCTGCTCCCCGAACGACCCGATGACGCGGGCGGTCCATTCCGGGTTCTCCAGGGCGGCCGTGCCGAGGTTGACCCGCGTGGCGCCGGTGCCGAGCGCGCGCTCGACCGACGCGTCGTCGCGGATGCCGCCCGAGAGCTCGACCTTGACGCCCTTGGCGACGAGCTCGGCCGTGACCTCCGCCAGCAGCGCCGCGTTGGAGCCACGCCCGAAGGCCGCGTCGAGGTCGACCAGGTGGATCCACTCGGCACCGCCCGCGTACCAGTCGAGGGCGGCCGACAGCGGGTCGCCGTACCCGGTCTCGGTGCCGGCGGCGCCCTGGGTCAGGCGGACGGCCTGGCCGTCGGCGACGTCGACGGCGGGCAGCAGCTCGAGGCGGTCGGTCATGCGTGGTCTCCGTGGGTGTCGGGGGCGGGCAGGGACGCGACCCAGCGGGCCAGGACCTCGGAGCCGGCGTCGCCGGAGTGCTCCGGGCGCAGCTGGAGGGCGGTGAGGGGGCCGTTCTCGACGGCGGCGACGTACCGGTCGGGGCCTACCGACCAGGTGACGACCGGGACGACGAGCCGCGTGTCCGCGGGCCAGTCGTCGAGCAGCGGGAACGTCCGGGCGGCGTGGGCGTGCGCGAAGTGGAACTCGGCCTCGTCGAGGTCGGCGAACAGCCTCGACCCGTCCGCGACCTCGACCGGCGCAGCGCCGGCGGGCTCCACGGGCTCGACGACACCCGGCCACTCCCCCAGGCCCTCGGCGCCCGGACCCGCCGCGAACATCACGTGCATCCCGACGCCGATCGCGAGCACGGCGCGGCCGCCCGCGAGCCGGCGGTCCACGACCTGGTCGCCGCCCACGGCGAGCACGCCGGCCATGACGTCGGCGAACGACCTGCTCCCCGCGACGACCAGCCCGTCGGCGGCGAGCGCCGTGCGCTTGTCCGCCGTGATCTCGACGTGGGCGCCCGCGCGGGTCAGGGCCTCGGCCAGCGGGGCGTGGTCGTCGGGACCGTGGTCGAGGACGACGACGAGGGGCAGGGCGGGCACCGGACCACGGTACCCGCGGCCGTCGGGCCGCCCGGACCTGCGCCGGTCCGCGAGACGGACCGGCGCAGGTCAGGGGTCGCGGGTCAGGAACCGGTGCAGGTGAGCGCCAGCGACCCCGGAGCGGACCCGTTGCCTACGAACCCGAAGGACGTCGACGCGCCGCCGCTCAGCAGCCCGTTGTACGGGGCGTTCGCCACCGTGACGGTCGAGCCGGACTGGGAGGCGACCCCGTTCCAGAGGTTGTTGATCGACTGGCCGCCGGGGAACGCCCACCGGACGGACCAGTGGCTCAGGGTCGCCGAGCCGGTGTTCTTCACCGTGACCGCCGCCTGGAACCCGCCTCCCCACGATCCGGTGATCGCCGCGGTCGCCGTGCAGGCCGCCGGGCCGGTGGTCGGGTTGCCGGTCGGCGTCGGTGTCGGTGTCGGGGTCTGCGTGGGCTGCGTGCCGTCCGTGGTCACGGAGAAGCTGTTCACGGCCAGGCCGGCGCCGCCGACCCACGGCTCGAAGCCCGCCTGGATGCTCGTGAGGTACCAGCTGGTCGACCCCAGGCCGCGGTTGACGACGTCCTTCCAGAAGTCGTTCACCAGGAAGGTGGCGGACGACGTCGGCGTCTGGCGCACGTACGAGATGACGTTCCAGCCGGTGTTGCCCGACCACACGTCCCAGGTCGCCCCGGCGACGGTGGCCGTGCCGATCTTGGAGCCGATGGGCTGGATCGGCCCGGTGTGGTTCAGCCAGACCATGAGCTCGGCGCCGTCGTTCTGCTGCGTGGTGGTGCTCGGACGGCTCTTGTTGAACCAGATGTCGTACGCCGCGTCGTAGGTCCCGCTGCCGGGGTAGGTCATGCTCACGCTGGTCGAGATCGACGCGAACCGCGGGTCGGACGCCTGCAGGCCGTTCGGGCTGAGGATGTTGCCGCTGGTGGTGCAGCTGGAGTAGTGGCAGCCGTAGAACACGGCCGGGTACGACTTCGGTGCTCCGTTCGTGGCGACCGAGCCGTCGGCCTGCGTCACCGTGAAGCCGGTGCCCGACACGTCGATGCACTGCGTGGCGCTGGTGCCCCAGCGGTTGTTCATGACGATGTACCGGCCGCCCTGGATGGGCGTGCTGGCGTACTGGTCGCAGAGCACGGGTGCGGCGGTCGCCAGCTGGGCGGCGGCGACCCCCGACATCCCGAGCAACGTACCGAGCAGGGCGATCAGCGCGAGGACGCGACGACGGGGCATGACTCTCCTTCAGACGGTGCGGACACGGAC
Source organism: Cellulomonas sp. P4_D11 (assembly GCF_056401915.1). Lineage (NCBI taxonomy): Bacteria > Bacillati > Actinomycetota > Actinomycetes > Micrococcales > Cellulomonadaceae > Cellulomonas > Cellulomonas sp. P4_D11. The sequence continues at coordinate 8,196 of NZ_JBFUIK010000056.1, forward strand.
CTGCCGGCCGGGTCCCGTCGCACGGGACCCGGCCGTTGCGCTCAGGAGCAGGTGGCTCCGTTGAGCCGGACGGCGCTGGGCGCCGGGGTGGACGTGCCGTTGGCCGTGAACCCGACGCTCGCCGTCGCGCCCGCCGCGAGCGCGGCGTTGTACGTGGGCGCCGTGACGGTGACCGTCGTGCCCGACTGGGTGAACGTGCCGTTCCAGCCGCTGCCGATCGTGACGCCGGCGGGGACCGTGAACGAGAGCATCCACGGGCTCACCGACCCGCTGCCGGTGTTCTTGGCCGTGACGGCGGCCTGGTAGCCCGTGGGCCACGCGTTCGAGATCGTCACGGTCGCGGTGCAGCTGCCGGTCGAGGTCGTCGGTGTCGGGGAGGGAGTGGGGGTCGGCGTCGTGCTGCCCGTCGGGGAGCCGGTCGGCGTCGTGCCCGGCCCGACCGGTGGCACCAGGGCGGGCTGGAGGATGGACTGCTTGTTCGTGTTCACCGTGACCCAGTCGTCCTGCACGATGCCGCCCGTGTCGCCCGAGTCCGGGTTCCACGACCAGTACGTGAAGGACATGCCGTTGGTGCGCAGGTAGCTGACGAGCGCCGTCATCCACTGCACGTCCCGCGGGTCGCGCAGGGTGCTGCCGAACTCGCCGACCAGCACGGGCGCGATGCTCTGCTTCGAGATGAACCCCCAGTAGCGGTCCCAGACCGCCGGCAGGTTGGCCGGGAAGTCGGGGTGCTTGGCGGTGTCGAACCAGTCCTGGTGGTCGTACACGGAGATCCCGTAGTCGTGCGCGGAGTACACCAGCTTGTTCGGCACCGTCAGACGCACGGGGTTCGTCGCGACGCCCGACAGGTTCCCGCCCCACCAGCTGCACGCGTCGGGGTCGTCGGGGATCGAGTCCCACACGTTCGCGTTGCTGCCGTCCAGGCAGCTGACGCCCTCGACCAGCACGAGCCAGCTCGGGTTGGCCGCGTGCACCGCATTGCCGATGCGCTCGGCGGCCAGCCGCCAGTCGCGCGCGGTGTCGCCGCAGCCCCAGCAGGAGCCGGTGCCGTGGGGGTACGTGCCCTCGGCGTGGGGCTCGTTGAACAGGTCGGCGCCGACCACGGTCGTGTTGCCCGCGTAGCGCCGGGCCAGCAGCTGCCAGTCGGCGATCATGCTCGCCTCGGAGACCGCGGGCGTGTACCAGAGCGCGGTCTGGCCGGCGGAGCTCGGGCGGTGCCGGTCCAGGATCACGCGCATGCCGAGCGAGCCGGCGTAGTCGACGACCTTGTCGAGGATCTGCAGGGGCGACAGGCCGACGAGGTCCGGGTTGGTGTTCGTGTTCACGCTCGTCGCGACGGCGCCCGCCTTGAGCGCGTCGCCGGCGTACGGCACCCGGATCGTGTTGTAGCCCAGCTGGGCCATGTGGTCGATCATCGACCGCCACGTGACGCTCGCCCACAGGCCGTGGAACGTCTTGTTGTCCGTCTCCATGCCGAACCAGTTGATGCCGGTGAGGCGGACGGTCGCGCCCGTGGCGTCGACGATCTGGTTGCCCCGCGTGCTGAGGTAGCCGGACCCGGTGCCGTTCGCCGCCGCGACCGCGCTGCTCTGCGTGGTCGCCACGACCGTGCCGACGGCGAGGGCGACGACCGCGAGGACGCCGAGCAGGCGGCCGAGCAGGCTGCGTCGAGTGCGTGTCATGAGAGCTCCCCGGAGACGGAGGACTCCCCCACCCGCCGGTCACGGCGCGCCGCGTCGGCGTCGACGCGGGCGGCGGGACGGACGGGGGCGTCCGGTGCCCGTCATGCAAGCACCGGCGCCGGCATCCCGGCGAGCGGCTAAACGTTTCCGTTCTGTACCGCGAAACCTCGTCGCTCGGGAGAGCCCGACCGGGGCCGTATCAGGGGTGGCGCCGCGCACTCCTCCTGCGCATGGGCACTCCACTGACGCCCGAGAACGGGCTACCGGAACCGAAGATCAGCGAGCAGGTCGACGCGCGGACGAGAGCCGAGTCCTCGCACAACACGACGCGCATCAACCAGGAGCACGTGCGTGCCCGAAAGATCGACAACCGCGTCGACAACGGAGTGCACGCCAAGACGTTCGTCATCAGCGGCGGCGTCGTGCTGGCGGTCGTCCTCGCCTTCATCTGGTGGCAGGTGAGCTCGCGCGAGGACATCGCGAGGGCGGAGGGCGAGTATCGCGCTCTGGCGCAGAGTGCCTGCAGCCAGATCACCGCGAGCGCCACCCTGCCTCTGCCGGAGCTGGGCCCGGGCGGCCCGGTCTACGCCGCGACCGCGATCACGGCGTTGCTCGACGCCCAGGGCGAGGCGATCGCGCGCCAGAGCCAACGGCTGCAAGCCGTCGATGCACCGCCGCGCCTCGTGGCGCAGCGCGATGCCGTCGTCGACGCGGCCACCGCGACGGTCGCAGCGCTGGCATCGGTCACACCGCAGGTGGCGACATACGGCGACGAGCTCACTCTCGACGAGATCCGGTCACTCAACGAGACACCCGCCGGCGCAGACGCGACGGCGAAGGGGGCGACGCTTGCGGACGCACTGTCCGACCTCGGCGGCAAGACGTGCACGCTCTCGTCCGGCAGCTGAGATCTGGGCTACTTCTTCTTGGCCGAGCTCGCGATCGTGCGCATCGCCTGCCAGCGCGACATCCCGACGCTCGTGACGACGCCGTCGAGGTCCCCCGCCTGGACGGAGCCGAGCAGCAGGTCCTCGAGCACGGCGGGCGCGTCGGACAGGACCAGACCGGCGGGGAGCTTGTCGCCGCGCTCCCCCGCGGTCCAGCGGGTCGCCGTGATCTGACCCTCGCGCCGCTCGAGCAGCACGACCGGCAGCGTCCGGAGAAGCTTCGAGATCGCGCCGGCGCCCTCGGCCGCGGCGCGCGGGTCGCGCAGGACCGCGATCGCGCCGATCTCCGTCGGCACCACGTCGACGCCGACCTTGGAGATCGCGCACGCGGCCGCGAGCGGCGCGGGCACCGCGACCTGCGTGATCACCAGGGCGACCGACGGCTCCTCGTCGGGGCCGTCCAGGAGCGAGGAGAGGTCGTCGGGGACCTCGAAGTCGTCGGGCAGGTCGTCCGCCATCACAGCGCGCCCTTCGTCGACGGGATCCCGTCCACCCGCGGGTCGAGCGCGACGGCGAAGCGCAGCGCTCGCGCGAGGGCCTTGAACTGCGCCTCGACGATGTGGTGCGGGTCGCGGCCGGCCAGCACGCGGACGTGGATGCTGAACGCGGCGTGGTGCGCGATCGACTCGAGGACGTGCCGGGTCAGCGACCCCGTGAAGTGGCCGCCGATCAGGTGGTACTCCTGGCCGGGAGGCTCGCCCGTGTGCACGAGGTAGGGCCGGCCGGACACGTCGACGACGGCCTGGGCCAGGGCCTCGTCGAGGGGCACGGTCGCGTCGCCGAACCGCGAGATCCCGCGCTTGTCGCCCAGCGCCTGCCGCAGCGCCTCGCCGATCGTGATGGCGACGTCCTCGACCGTGTGGTGCGCGTCGATGTCCGTGTCGCCCGTGGCCTTGACCGTGAGGTCGATCAGGGAGTGCTTGCCCAGGGCCGTGAGCATGTGGTCGTAGAAGGGCACGGTCGTCGAGATGTCGGTGCGGCCGGTGCCGTCGAGGTCGAGCTCGACGAGCACGCTCGACTCGCTGGTCGCGCGCTCGATGCGCGCGGTCCGGGCCTGGCGAGCACTCACAGTCCAGCCACCTCCACCAGGGCGTCCTTGAACGCCACCATGTCGTCCGGGGTGCCGACCGACACCCGCAGCCATCCGTCTGGACCGACCTCGCGGATCAGCACGCCCCGGTCGAGCAGACCCTGCCAGATCGCGTGCCGGTCGTCGAACATCCCGAACAGCACGAAGTTCGCGTCGGAGTCCGCGACGGTCAGCCCGCGCCCGCGCAGCCACCCGACCAGGTCGTCGCGCTCGCCGCGCAGCGAGCCCACCTGCGCCATCAGCGCGGGCGCGTGGCGCAGCGCGGCGCGGGCGACCGCCTGCGTCACGGCCGACAGGTGGTACGGCAGGCGGACCACGCGCAGGGCGTCGACCAGGGCGGGCGCGGCGGCGAGGTAGCCGACCCGGGCGCCGGCGAGGCCGAACGCCTTGGACATGGTCCGGCTGACCGCCAGGTGCGGGTGGTCGGCCAGCAGCTCGAGGGCCGACGGGGTGCCCGCGCGGCGGAACTCGCCGTAGGCCTCGTCGACGACGACCACGCAGCCGCCCGGCACGGCCGCCGCGGCGTCGAGCACCGCGAGCACCGTCCGGGCCGGCAGGGCCGTGCCGGTCGGGTTGTTCGGGCTGGCCAGGAGCACGACGGACGGTGCGTGCTCGGCGATCGTCGCGCGCGCGACGTCGGGGTCGAGCCCGAAGTCCTCCTCGCGTCGACCGGCGACCCAGTCGGTGAACGTGTCGCGCGCGTACTCCGGGTACATCGAGTACGTCGGCGCGAACGACAGGACCGTGCGGCCCGGGCCGCCGAACGCCTGCAGCACGTGCAGCATGATCTCGTTCGACCCGTTGGCCGCCCAGACCTGCTCGGTGGCGAGCGCGACCCCGGACTCGACCAGCAGGTACCCGGCCAGGTCGCTGCGCAGGGCGTCGAAGTCGCGGTCCGGGTAGCGGTTCAGGCCGTGCGCCGCCTCGGCCACGGCGGCGGCGATGTCAGCCACCACGTCGGGCGCGGGCGCGTACGGGTTCTCGTTGACGTTGAGCAGGTGCGGCACGTCCAGCTGGGGGGCGCCGTACGGCTCGAGGCCGACGAGGTCGGGACGCAGCGGTAGCGCGCCGCGCAGGAGATCAGCAGTCACGTGCCGAGTCTAGGGAGCGACGGGCGACGCCTGCCGCGCCGTCCAGTCCGCCAGACGGGCGAGGCCCTCGTCGAGGCTGACGGCGGGCGCCCAGCCGAGAGCCTCCCGCGTGCGCCGCTGGTCGAACCAGTGCGCGGTGGACAGCTGCTCGGCCACGAACCGCGTCAGCGGCGGCTCACCCGGCAGGGGCAGCGTCCGCCACGCCGCGTCCAGCACCGAGCCGGCCCCGCGCGCCACGGACGCGGGGACACGACGACGGGGCACCGGCACCCCGCACGCCGTGCAGATGCCCGCGAGCAGCTCGACGACCGGCCGCGGCTCGCCGTTGGTGACGACGTAGGGCTCCCCGTAGGCGGCCGCGCCCGCGTGCAGCGCCGCCACCAGGGCGTCGACGGCGTTGTCCACGTAGGTGGTGTCGATGAGGGCGGCACCCTGGCCGAGCAGGGGCAGCCGGCCCGCGCGCGCCCGGTCCACGATCCGCCCGACCAGCTGGGTGTCCCCCGGCCCCCAGACGACGTGTGGCCGGACGACGATCACGCGCAGGCCGCCCGGGTCGTGCGCCGCGAGCGCGAGGAGCTCGGCCGCGGCCTTCGTCCGGGCGTAGTGGCCGCGGGCGTGCACGGGGTCGGCCGGGCCGGCTCCCGCACCGGCCAGCGACCGGCCCAGGTGCGCCACGGACGGCGACGAGACGTGCACGAACCGCCCGACGCCGGCAACGGCGGCCTCGTCGAGCAGGAGGCGGGTGCCCCCGACGTTCACGGCCTCGAACTCGGCGTACGGCCCGGTGATCGTCACCTTGGCCGCCAGGTGGACCACCGCCTCCCGGCCGTCGAGCGCGGCGCGCACCACGTCCGGGTCGGTGACCGAGCCCGCGACGTCGTCCGCGCCGTCGACGCGGGACGGGCTGCGCTGGAGCGCGCGGACGTGGTGCCCGTCCGCGACCAGGCGCTCGGCGACAGCCCGCCCGAGCATGCCGCTCGCGCCGGTGACCAGGACGCGGGTCACAGTCTCGCCCGCTCCCCTGCCAGCACGCCCTCGGCCCACGCCGCGACGCGGGTCCGGTCGACCTTGGAGCTGTGCCGGACGTCCGTGGGCAGCAGCTCCACCACCAGCACGGCGGCGACCTCGGTGCCGTCGAGGGCGGCCCGCACGGTCGCCGCCAGGGCCGGCTCCGCGACCACCGGGCCGTGCGAGAAGACCTCCGGCTGCACGACGACCACGACCTGCTGGGCGCCCCGCGGCCCGACCCCGACGACGGCCGCCGCGACCACGCCGGGGACGGCCTGCACCCGCTGCTCCAGCCCGACCGGCGTGCGGACGCCGGCCGGCGTCACCAGCACGTGCGCGAGCCGCCCCTCGATCCAGAGCCGGCCGTCGTCGTCGAGGTGCCCGACGTCACCGGTCCGGTGCCAGCCGGCGTCCCGCGCGGCCGCCTGCTCGGTGAGCCAGAGGGCGTCGTATCGCTCCTTCACGTGCGGCGCGGCGACGAGCACCTCGCCAGTGACGCCCGGGGTCCGGTCCGGCGCACCCGTGGCGTCACCGTCCGCGCCGAGCGCGCTGATCGCCACCCGGACGCCCGCCACCGGACGCCCGACGCAGACGCCGTTCCCGTCGTCGGTCGCGCGCAGCTCCGCGAGCGACACGTCGGCGACGACGAGCGCCTCGGTCATCCCGTACGGCGTGTGGGCCTCGGCTCCCGGCATCAGGTCCGCCGCCGCCTCCAGCAGCTCGCGGCTCACCGGGGCGCCCGCCGAGAGGAACAGCCGCACCTGGGCGAGGGCCGCCCGCTCCGAGCCGTCGGCGGTGCGGACCACCGACCGCAGCGCCGCCGGCGAGGCGAAGACCACCGCGGCGTCGATGGCGCGCACGGCCTGCGCGAGCGCCTGCGCGGTGAGCGTGCCGGGCGCGGTGACGTCCATGTCCGGGCTGGCGCTGGTCGCGCCGAGCGCGGGGCCGAGGAGCACGAACGGCGCGAACGCCGCGACCAGCGGGCTGTCYGGCCCGATGCCGTAGGTGCGGGCGACCACGTCGCGCATGGCCGCGAGGCGGCGGTGCGTGTACGCGACGCCCTTGGCGGGACCGGTCGAGCCCGAGGTGAAGAGCACCGCGGCGTCGGCGTCGGCGTCGGGCCACGGCAGGTCCTCGGTCGAGGCGCGCCCGAGGGCGGCGAGCTCGTCGAGGGACCAGCTGACGCCGAGCGCCCGACGCACGCCCGCGCGCAGGGGTCCGGCGCTGACCAGCGTCGGCGCCCACTGCAGCCACCGCGCCGCGACGAGCGCGCGCTCGATGCCGATTACGACGGTCGGCTCGGCGGCCCGGACCGCACGGGTCAGCCCGTGGACGCCGAGCCCGGCGTCGGCGACGACGACGACCGCACCGAGGCGCAGGCACGCGTACAGCACCGACGTGAGGTCGACGCCCGGCGGGACCAGGAGCGCGACCCGGTCGCCCGGCCGCACCCCGCTCGCCGCCAGGCCGCGGGCCAGCTGGTCGGTACGCGCTGCGAGCGCGGCCCAGGTCG
>NZ_JBFUIK010000057.1:0-14329 GCF_056401915.1 Cellulomonas sp. P4_D11
TCGGCGACGAGCGCGTCGAGCAGGGCATCGAGCCGGGCGGTCGGCGGCAGGCCGGCGGCGCGCAGCATCGCGTCCTGGCCGGCGAGGGCCTCGAGGCTGCCGTCGGACGCGCGCGGGCCGCGGAAGGCGTCGACCACGACGTGCCCGATCTCGCCGCTCCAGCCGTGCCGGCCGGGGAAGATCTCGCCGTCCAGGACGATCGCGCCACCGATGCCCACCTCGCCGGACACGTACGCGAAGCTCGGGGACCCCCGGCGCGCGTGCGCTTCCGCGCGGGCGGCGAGGTTGGCCTCGTTGGCCACGCGCGGCGGGAACGCGGCCAGCGCGGGGTGCGCGGACACGAGGGCGACGACGTCGACGTCGCGCCAGCCCAGGTTCGGCGCGACGCGCAGCGGGCCCGTGACGCGGTCCACCAGGCCGGGCAGCGCGAGGGCCGTGCCGGCGACGCGCATGCCCGCCGACCGCAGCTGGTCGACCACGGGTTCCGCGAGCACCGCGAGGCGATCGAGCACGGTCGCGGCGTCGGCACCCCGCAGGTCGTCGAGCTCGACGTGCTCGGCCAGCACGTCGCCCGCCAGGTCGATCGCGCGGACGCCGAGGTAGTCGACGTTGACCTCCATGCCCACGCCGGCGACGGTCCCCCGCGCCGGCGCCAGGGGCACCGCGGGGCGCCCCGCGCGCTGCGTCGGGGTCGGCTCCAGCTCGCGCACCAGGCGCGCCTCGATCAGGTGGTCGACCAGCCCGGACACGGTCGCGCGGGCGAGGCCCTCGGACGCGGCCAGCTGCGCGCGCGACACCGGCTCGGCGGCCTCGACGATCCCTCGCAGCGCGACCCCGAGGTTCTGGTCGCGCATCTGCGCCTGCCGGGCGACCCGCGAGGGGTCGCGAGGTTCGGGCGTCGGCATGGCTTGACCCTACCGGCTGGACGAGATAAATTCATCCGGCAAACTAAACTCGCAGGAACTCGATGAGGAGACGCGTGATGGCAGCGCAGCCCACCCGTGCAGACAAGTTCTCGTTCGGCCTCTGGACGGTCGGCTGGAACGCCCAGGACCAGTTCGGCTCGGCCTCGCGCCCGTGGCTGGACCCGGTCGAGTCGGTCCACAAGCTCGCCGAGCTCGGCGCGGCGCACGTGACGTTCCACGACGACGACGTGGTCCCCTTCGGCTCCGACGCCGCCGAGCGCGACCGCATCCTGGCCCGCTTCAAGGGCGCCCTCGACGAGACCGGCATCACGGTCGAGATGGTCACCACCAACACGTTCAGCCACCCGATCTTCAAGGACGGCGCGTTCACGTCCAACGACCGCCGCGTCCGCCGCTACGGCCTGCGCAAGGTGGTCCGCAACGTCGACCTGGCCGCCGAGCTCGGCGCCGACACCTTCGTCATGTGGGGCGGCCGCGAGGGCGCGGAGTACGACTCCGCCAAGGACCTCAACGCCGCGCACGACCGCTACGCCGAGGGCATCGACACGGTCGCCGCGTACATCAAGGAGAAGGGCTACAAGCTGCGCATCGCGCTCGAGCCCAAGCCCAACGAGCCCCGCGGCGACATCCTGCTGCCGACCATCGGCCACGCGATCGCGCTCATCGACCGCCTGGAGCACGCCGACATCGTCGGGCTCAACCCCGAGGTCGGGCACGAGCAGATGGCCGGCCTCAACTACACGCAGGGCATCGCCCTCGCGCTGTGGGCGGGCAAGCTCTTCCACATCGACCTCAACGGCCAGAAGTCGATCAAGTACGACCAGGACCTGGTCTTCGGGCACGGCGACCTGTTCTCCGCGTTCGCCACCGTCGACCTGCTCGAGAACGGCTTCCCGTCGGGCGGCCCGACCTACGACGGTCCGCGCCACTTCGACTACAAGCCGTCGCGCACCGAGGACTTCCAGGGCGTGTGGGACTCCGCCGCCGCCAACATGGCGACGTACCTGCTGCTCAAGGAGCGGGCGCAGGCGTTCCGCGCCGACCCCGAGGTGCAGGCGGCGTTCGAGGAGTCGGGCGTGCTCGAGCTCTCGCAGCCGACGCTGGCCGAGGGCGAGACCCTGGCCGACCTGATCGCCGACCGCTCCGCCTTCGAGGACCTCGACGTCGACGCCGTGGCCGAGCGGGGCTTCGGCTTCGTGCGCCTCAACCAGCTGGCCCTCGAGCACGCCCTCGGCGCCCGCTGACCCGTCGGCGCCACCCCGCAACGTCCGCACTCGATGGGGTCCTGACCCTCACGAGTGCGGACGTTGCGCCTCACCCCTCCCGTTGCGTCCGCACTCCGTCGGGTTCCACCCCGACCGAGTGCGGACGCTGCGGACTCTCGCGGAGGTAGCTCATGGCTCTCGTGGCCGGTATCGACTCGTCCACGCAGTCCTGCAAGGTCGTCGTGCGCGACGCCGAGACCGGGGCCCTCGTGCGCTCCGGACGGGCGTCGCACCCGGACGGCACCGAGGTGGCTCCCTGGTACTGGTGGGACGCGCTGCAGAGCGCGATCGTCGGCGCCGGCGGGCTCGACGACGTGGCCGCGATCTCCGTCGGCGGCCAGCAGCACGGCATGGTCGCGCTCGACTCGCGCGGCGAGGTCGTCCGCGACGCGCTGCTCTGGAACGACACCCGCTCGGCGCCTGCCGCGCTCGACCTCATCGAGGAGCTGGGCGGCCGGCAGGCGTGGGCCGACGCCGTCGGCAGCGTGCCCGTCGCCTCCCTGACGGTGACGAAGCTGCGCTGGCTTCGCGACGCCGAACCGGAGAACGCCGCACGCGTCGCGGCCGTCGCCCTCCCCCACGACTGGCTCACGTGGCGCCTGGCGGGCGCGACGAACATCGACGCCCTGGTCACCGACCGGTCCGACGCCTCCGGCACGGGCTACTGGTCCCCTGCGACCGAGGACTACCGGCCCGACCTCCTGCGGCTGGCCCTGGGCCACGACGCGGTCGTCCCGCGCGTGCTCGGCCCGTCGCAGGCGGGGCCGACGACCAGCTCCGGTGCCGTGCTCGGTCCCGGCGCCGGCGACAACGCCGCCGCCGCGCTCGCCCTAAACCTCCAGCCCGGCGACGTCGCCGTCTCCATCGGCACGTCCGGCGTCGTCTCCGCCATCGCGGCCACGGCGACGGCCGACGGCTCGGGCCTGGTGACGGGGTTCGCCGACGCCACGGGCGCGTTCCTGCCCCTCGCGTGCACCCTGAACGCCTCCCGCGTGCTCGACGCGGCGGCCCGCCTGCTCGGCGTCGACCACTCGGGCCTGTCGGCGCTGGCCCTGTCCGCGCCGGCCGGCGCCGACGGGCTCGTGCTGGTGCCCTACCTCGAGGGCGAGCGGACCCCCAACAAGCCCGACGCCACGGGCGCCCTGCACGGCCTGCGGCTGGCCAACACCACCCCGGCGCACCTGGCCCGTGCGTCGGTCGAGGGCATGCTCTGCGCGCTCGCCGACGGCATCGACGCGCTGCGCGACCAGGGAGTCGCCGTCGAGCGGCTGTTCCTCATCGGCGGCGGCGCGCAGTCGGCCGCCGTCCGCGCCATCGCGCCGTCCGTGCTGGGCCTCGACGTGCGCGTCCCCACGCCCGGCGAGTACGTCGCGGACGGCGCCGCCCGGCAGGCTGCGTGGGTGCTGTCGGGCGCCGCGACCCCGCCGGCCTGGAGCTCCGCGTCGGAGGCCACGGTGTTCACCGGCGACCCCGTGCCGCTGGTCCGGGAGCAGTACGCCGCGGTCCGTGAGCTCACGGGGGTCCGCCCGGCCTGAGCCGGCGCCGCGCATGACGAGAGCCCGGCACGGGGGTGCCGGGCTCTCGTTGCGTACGAGGGGTCAGTGCGCGGCGTCGTACGCCGTCTTGACCTCCGCCGAGATGCGGCCGCGCTCGGACACGTGGTGCCCGTGCTCCTTGGCCCACTCCCGGATCGCCTGCGCGTCGCCGGACGACGAACGCCGCCCGCGCGGAGCGGCCGACTTCGTCGCCGTCCGTCCGCCGACCTTGCGCGCGTGACCCACCCACTGCGCAAATGCGTCGCGCAGCTCACCCGCATGCGAGGACGTCAGGTCGATCTCATAGGTGACGCCGTCCAGACCGAATGTGACGGTCTCATCAGCAGTTCCGCCGTCGATGTCGTCGACCAGCAGGACCTGGACCTTCTGTGCCATTGCTCGCTCCGTATGGCAGATGAATGAATGCTTGTCGCGTTCACTATCGCATCGGCACAATAAGCCGTCAAACGGACGGCGTGGATTCCCCATTGTTCTTGCGGGCGGCGGCGACTTCCGCGGCGCGTTCCTCGGCGTCCATTCTGGCCATTGCCTGCCGCTCGGTGCGGTCGGCATTGACCAGCGCGCGGATGGCGAACCAGAACAACAGACCGACGCCGATGGACGGCAGGAGCGCGGCGAGCGCCGTGAACAGGGGGTTCATGAGCTCAGCGGCTTCACGAGCGGGAACAGGATCGTCTCGCGGATACCCAGTCCCGTGAGCGCCATGAGAAGTCGGTCGATCCCGAGACCCAGTCCGCCGGCCGGCGGCAAGGCGTACTCGACGGCGGTGAGAAAATCCTCATCCACGCGCATCGCCTCGTCGTCACCCGCTGCCGCGAGCAACGCCTGCGCCTCGAAGCGCTTCCGCTGGATCACGGGATCCACCAGCTCGGAATAGGCCGTCGCCAGCTCGAAGCCACGCACATAGAGGTCCCACTTCTCGACGACGCCCGGGATGCTGCGGTGATCACGCGTGAGCGGGCTCGTCTCGACCGGGAAATCGCGCACGAATGTCGGCTCGAACAACTGGTCCCCGACGCGGTGCTCCCAGAGCAGCTCGACCAGCTTTCCGTGGCTCGCGCGCTTCGCGTCGTACTCGACCCCGAGGCGGGTGGCGAGCGCCGTGAGCGCGTCCAGTGACGTCTCGGGCGTGATCGGCTCGCCCAGCGACTCCGACAGCGAGCCGTACATGGTCAGCTCGGCCCAGTCGCCGCCGAGGTCGTACTCCTCGCCGTCCGGCAGCACGACGACCGTGGTGCCCAGCACGTCCTTGGCGGCGGTCTGCACGAGGTCCTGGGTGAGGGCGGCCATGGTGTCGTAGTCGCCGTAGGACTCGTACGCCTCGAGCATGGCGAACTCCGGGGAGTGCGTGGAGTCGGCGCCCTCGTTGCGGAAGTTCCGGTTGATCTCGAAGACGCGCTCGATGCCGCCCACCAGCGCGCGCTTGAGGAACAGCTCCGGCGCGATCCGCATGTACAGGTCGATGTCGAAGGCGTTCATGTGCGTGATGAACGGCCGGGCCGCGGCGCCACCGGGCTGCGTCTGCAGCATGGGCGTCTCGATCTCGATGAAGTCGCGGCGGTGGAAGTTGTCCCGCAGCGACCGCAGCAGCGCCGGGCGCTGCCGGGCCGTCTCGCGGGCCGCCGGCCGGACGATCAGGTCGACGTACCGCTGCCGGACCCGCGCCTCCTCGGACAGCTCGGCGCCGTCGAACAGGTTGGGCAGCGGGCGCAGCGACTTGGCCGCGATCCGCCAGTCGTCGGCGTACACCGAGAGCTCGCCGCGGCGCGAGCTGATCACGCGGCCGTGCACGAAGAGGTGGTCGCCCAGGTCGACGTCCGTCTTGAACGCCGCGAGCCGTTCCGGGCCGACCGCGTCGAGGCTGAACATCGCCTGCAGCCGGTTGCCCTCGCCGTCCTGCAGCGTGGCGAAGCAGAGCTTCCCGCCGATGCGGACGAACACCACCCGGCCGGCGACGCCGACCTCGTCGTCCGTCTCCTGGCCCGCCTCGAGGTCCGGGTGCTCCGCGCGGACCTGCGCGATCGAGTGGGTGCGCGGCACGCCGACCGGGTAGGCCTCGACGCCGGCGGCGAGCAGCCGCTCCCGCTTCTCGCGGCGGACCCGGATCTGCTCGGGGGCGTCGTCGGTGGAGGGGGTGTTCTCGGGCGCGTCGGTCACCGGTCGATCTTACCGGCGCGTACCTGTGCCCCTCGTGCCTCCTGCGTCACGCCGGCCGCAGCGGCTCCAGGTCCAGCGCCAGGTCGAGGATCGGCGACGAGTGCGTGAGCCCACCCACCGACAGGTAGTCGACGCCGGTCGCGGCGACCTCCCGTGCGCGGTCCAGCGTGAGGTTGCCGGTGGCCTCGAGCTCGACGCCGTCCTGCGCGGCGCGGACGGCGGCGACCACCTCGGCCAGCAGCGGGGTCGGCATGTTGTCCAGCAGCAGGAACCGGGCGCCTGCCGCGACGGCCTCCAGCGCCTGGTCGAGGGTGTCGGCCTCGACCTGGATGGTCACGTCGGGGAACCGCGCCCGCACCGCCTGCACCGCCGCCGACACCGAGCCCGCCGCGACCACGTGGTTGTCCTTGACCATCGCGACGTCGTACAGCCCCATGCGCTTGTTCGTGCCGCCGCCGCAGCGCACCGCGTACTTCTCGAGCGCGCGCAGCCCCGGCGTGGTCTTGCGGGTGTCGAGCACCTGGGCGCCCGTGCCGTCCAGGGCGTCGGCCCAGCGCCGCGTGTGGGTGGCGACGCCCGACGCCCGCGAGGCGAGGTTGAGCAGCGTGCGCTCGGCGACGAGCAGCACCTGGACCGGTCCGCGCAGCACCGCGAGCACGTCGCCGCGCGCCACGCGGGAGCCGTCGGGAACCCGCTGGTCCACCGACGGCACCGGCAGGCCGAGCCTCGCCGCGACCTGGCCGACGACCTCCGGCACCACGACCAGACCGGCGACGACGCCCTCCTGCCGGGCGACCAGGTCGGCGGCGCCGAGCGCGTCGGGCGGGATGGTCGACTGCGTGGTCACGTCCCGGCCGGGGGCCGGCCCGAGGTCCTCGTCGAGGGCGGTCGCCACGGTGCGCGCGAGCCACGCGGGGTCGAGGCCGGACGGGGTGGACGTGGGGTGCGCGATCACGGCGTCACGCTACCTGCGCGTCCGTCAGGTCAGCCGAGCGCGCCGGCTGACGAGCACGCCGTCGGCGTCGAGCGACAGCTCCAGGCGCACGCGCCACGACGGCTCCGTCCGGGGGAAGTCGCTGCGCGCGTGACCCCCGCGGCTCTCCTCCCGCTCGAGCGCCGCGGCGGTCAGCGCCGTCGCCACCTGGTGCACGTTGGTGGTCTCCCACTCGGCCACCTGCGGTGCGGCGAGCCGCCGGCCCTCGTCGGTCCGCAGGTGGGCGTCCGTCGGCACCGCCGCGAGCGCGGTCACCGCGCGGCGCAGCCCGTCGCCCGACCTCAAGGGACCCGGGCCGTCCGACGCGATGCGCTGCACGCGGGCCCGCGAGGCGGCAGCGACGAGCGCCTCGTCCCCCGGGCGGGTCACGGGCGCGAGCGGGGTGAGCGTCCCGGCCTTGACCTGCGCGGCGATGTGCCGTGCGGCGCGCGTGGCGAAGACCAGGCCCTCGAGCAGCGAGTTCGACGCGAGCCGGTTGGCCCCGTGCACCCCGGTGCAGGCCACCTCGCCCACCGCGTACAGGCCGGCCAGGCTGGTGCGCCCGACCAGGTCCGTGATCACGCCGCCCGAGTGGTAGTGCTGCGCGGGCGCGACCGGGACCAGATCCGTGGTCATGTCGATGCCGTGCTCGAGCAGCCGCTCGTTGATCGTCGGGAAGCGGCGACGCAGGAACTCGGCGCCCAGGTGCCGCGCGTCGAGCCAGACGTGGTCCGAGCCCGTCTCGGCCATCCGGCGGACGATCGCGTGCGCGACGACGTCCCGCGGCGCCAGCTCCGCCATCGGGTGCACGTCGGGCATGAACCGCACGCCGTCCGTGTCCAGCAGCAGCGCGCCCTCGCCCCGGACCGCCTCCGACACGAGCGTCAGCTGGCCCTTCACGCCCGCGCCGAGCCACAGCACGGTCGGGTGGAACTGCACGAACTCGACGTCGCCCAGCCGCGCGCCCGCGCGCAGTGCCGCGGCGATCCCGTCGCCGGTGGCCTGCGCCGGGTTGGTGGAGGACCGGAAGACCTGGCCGATGCCGCCGGTCGCCAGCACGACCGCGCGGCCGAGCGCGGCGCCGACGCCATCGCGCTGCCCCTCGCCGATCACGTGGAGCGTCACGCCGCACGCGCGGCCGGGGCGACCGTCCGGTCCCGGCGGACCGGTGAGCACGTCGAGGACCAGCGCGTGCTCGATGACCTCGATGCCCGGGTCGTCGCGGACGGCCTCGATCTGGGCGACCAGCGCGCGGGAGATCTCCGCGCCTGTGGCGTCGCCGCCCGCGTGCGCGATCCGGTCGGCGTGGTGGCCGCCCTCGCGCGTCAGGGAGATGGACCCGTCGGGCGCGGTGTCGAACACCGCGCCGCGGGCGACGAGCTCACGCACGCGTGCCGGACCCTCGGTGACCAGGACCTCGACCGCGCGGGGGTCGCACAGCCCGGCGCCGGCGACCAGCGTGTCCTGGAGGTGCGCGGCGGGCGAGTCGGACGGGTCGAGCGCCGCGGCGATGCCGCCCTGCGCCCACACGGTCGACCCCGACGCGAGGGTGTCCTTGGTGACGAGCAGGACGCGCGGCACCCGGGTGCGCAGCTCGAGCGCCGCCGTCAGCCCCGCGATGCCGGACCCGACGACGACCGCGTCGGCCTCGACGATCCAGCCGGGCTCGGGCGCGGCGAGACGGGTGGCCAGGCGCGTGGCGGTGGTCGGGGGCGCGCTCGCGACCGCCGTCACCGGCGGGCCGTCGCCAGGGGGATGCCGCTCGGCGCGAGCCCGGGCCAGCCGTCGGGCACCTGCCCGGGATCGTCGCCCAGGTCGGCGATGCGGTTGTCGGCGTCGACCAGGACGACGCGGGGCAGGTAGGTGCGGGCCTCGGCGTCGGCCAGCTGCCCGTACGCGATGAGGATGACGACGTCGCCGGGGTGCACCAGGTGCGCCGCGGCTCCGTTGATGCAGACCTCGCCCGACCCGGGCCGTCCGGCGATCGCGTAGGTGGTCAGCCGCGCGCCGTTGGTGACGTCGACGACGTCGACCTGCTGCCCGGGCAGGATGTCCGCGGCCGCGAGCAGGTCCTGGTCGACCGTGATGGACCCGACGTAGTGCAGGTCGGCCTGCGTGACCGTCGCGCGGTGGATCTTGCCGGTCATCATCGTGCGGGTCAGCGTGCTCGTCGGTGCCGTCACGGGCGCACCTCCACGAGGGCGTTGTCGATGAGCCTCGTCGAGCCCACGGTCGCGGCGACGAGGAGCAGGGCGTCGCCGACGAAGCCCGTCGGCACCTCCGCGAACGTCTCGGGGTCCACCAGCGCGACGTAGTCGACGTCGACCTCCGCGAGGGCCCGACGGGCCGACCCGCGGATCTCGTCGGCGGTCCCGGTCGCCCGCACCGCGCGGGACAGCCCGAGGGCGCGGCGGCGCTCGTCGTCGGTCAGGTACGCGTTGCGGCTGGAGAGCGCGATGCCGTCGTCGTCGCGCACGATCGGCGCCGCCTCCACCGTCACCGGCACGTCGAGGTCGCGGACCATGCGGCGCACCGCGGCCAGCTGCTGCGCGTCCTTGGCGCCGAACAGGGCGACCTCGGGCCGCGTGAGGTGCATGAGCTTGAGGACGACCGTGAGGACGCCGTCGAGGTGACCCGGGCGGCTGGCGCCCTCCAGCACGTCGCCGATCGCACCCGCGCTCACGCGCACGATCGGGTCGCCGTCGGGGTACACGACGTCCGGACCGGGGGCGAACACGATGTCGTCGGGGCCGAGCAGGCCCGGGCCGGACAGCAGGGCGAGGTCGCGGTCCAGGTCTCGCGGGTACCGCGCCAGGTCCTCCGACGGCGAGAACTGCAGCGGGTTCACGAAGATCGTCACGACGACCGCGTCCGCCAGCTCGCGCGCCCGCGAGACCAGCGACAGGTGCCCGGCGTGCAGCGCGCCCATGGTCATGACGACCGCGCGCCGGTACGGGCGCGCGGTGTGGGCGGTGCCCACCGTGCCCGCGCTGCTCTCCGTGCGCGGCACCGCCTGCACGTCCTGCACCGCGAGCGCGGCGGCCAGCGCCCCGCGCGTGTGCACGAGCGTGGGCGTCGTCGTCTGCGTGGTCATCCGTCGTCCTCCTGCGGGCTCGGCCCGTCCTCCACGTGCAACGTCCCGGCGTCCTCGTTGATGCCGTCCAGCAGCTCCTGCGCCGCCGCGGGGCTGATCAGGCCCGCGGCGAGCGCGCGACCCGTCGCCGAGCGCGCCAGGGCACGGTATCCCGCGACGACGTCGACCGCCCCCGTGGCGGCGGCGAACGTGGCGAGGGCCACACCGTGCTCGCGGACCGTCCCCGCGTCGCCACGGCGCACCGGGCCGGTGAGCGCCGCGATCGCCCCGGACCCGCCGGCGTGCTCGGCGCGCAGCGCACCGTCCAGCGCGGCCTCGAGCAGGGGCGTGAGCATCCGACCGGGATCCGCGACGCCGGCGGCGGCGAGCGCCTGCGCGGCCTGGGCCACGAGCACCACGAGGTGGTTCGCGCCGTGCGCGAGCGCCGCGTGGTACAGCCCGCGCGCCTCCTCCGCCAGCACGACCGGCTCGCCGCCGACCTCGACGACGAGCGCCTGGCCGATGGGCAGGACCGGCGCCGGCGCGGTCACCGCGAACGAGCAGCCGACCAGCCGGGCCAGGTCGAGCGAGGTGCCCGTGAACGTCATCGCCGGGTGCAGCGCCAGCGGGATGACCCCGGCCGCCCGGGCCGGCGCGAGGACCTCCACGCCGAACCGGCCCGACGTGTGCACGACGATCTGGCCGACCTGCCACGCGCCCAGGTCGGCGAGGCCGCGCACCAGGTCGGGCAGCGCGTCGTCGGGCACCGTGAGCAGCACCAGCTCGGCGCGGCGGACCACCTCGGGGATGTCCAGCACGGGCACGCCGGGCAGCAGCGAGGCCGCCCGCTCCCGGGAGGCCTCGGAGATCGCCGAGACCGCCACCACCGGGTGCCCCGCGGCCCGCAGGGCGCTGCCCAGCACCGCGCCGACGCGGCCCGTGCCGATGACACCGACGCCGAGCCGACCCGGGCGGGTCGCCGGGTCCGGTGGGGTCACGAGCCCGATCCCGCAGGCGGCTGGGCGGACGGGGCGGGGTGTGCCGGGGGCACGCCGGGCGCTGGGGTCGTCGACGTCGCCGGCTCAGGCGTCTCCCCCGTCGGGGCGCCGACCGCCCGCATCCACTGCTCCGGCGTCGCGGTCGCGCGGGCGTTGCGGGCGCGCTCCGCCTGCTCGTCGATCAGCGCCGCGGCCACGCCGGCGTCGAGGTGGTCCACCCGCGGCGCGACAGGTCCGGGCGTGGAGTGCAGCACGAACGACGCCAGCCCGAGCTTGCGCTGGACCGGGCCCTGCGCGATGCCGAGCGACTGCGTGCGCTCGTGCGGCACCACGTCGACGGAGCGCCAGAACCGGCCGGACCGGGTGACCAGGGCGCGCTCGGTGACCCGCACGCCGTGCCGACGCCAGCCGACCGGGTCGACCCAGCGTGCGCGGCGAGGCGCGGCCGTGAAACCGCCGTCGGTGTCCTTGCCGGACAGGGCCGCGTCGATGAGCGCCGCCGGGTCCGGGACACCCAGGTCGGGGAGCACGAGCCACAGGGCCGTCATGGCCTCGCCGCGCGTCGCCACCGGGTGCAGGACGGTGTCCCGCTGCTGCTGGTCGCCCTGCCCGTAGCCGGCCACGTTGATCTCGACGCGCCACCAGTCCGGGCCGCGCCACAGGGGTCCCTGCCGCAGCCGGATCGCCTGCACGCGCCCGGGCGGCACCGTCTGGGCCCGGGCCTCGGTGAGCCCGTGCCGCAGACGGATGCCGTCGGGCGAGATCGCCGCGCGGAAGTTGGCGCCCTGGTTGATCCGGCTCCACACGAACGTCACGCCACCGAACAGGGGCGCGATCAGCACGAACGCGGCGCTGATGTCCCGTGACGCGATGCCCAGCGCGATCGCGCCGGCGACCAGGAGGAGGAGCACGGGCACGACGCCGGACCGCAGCGTGGCCGCGACCAGCCGGCCCATCGGCAGCTCGTAGACCTGCCGCTCGGGCGCGACCTCGAAGGGCTGGGGCAGCACGGGGACGGCCGGCGGGACGTCGGTCGGCAGGGCGGCTGCCGCAGCGTCGTCGACAACCGGGGCGACCGCGGCCGCGGGACGCCGCAGGCCCGCGGCGAGCGCGAGCAGCTCCGCGCGCAGGGCCTCGGCCTCGGCCTCGCGCAGGAAGGCGAGCGAGACGGCCGAACCGCTGCCGCCGGCGACCTCCAGCTTGAGCTCCGCGAGGCCGACGAGCCGGGCGAGCAGGGGCTGCACGACGTCGACCGCCTGCAGCCGGTCCAGCCGGGCCTGGCGCTGCTGGCGGAAGAGGATGCCGGTGCGCAGGTGCACGGCCTCGTCGGTGACCGCGAACCGGGTCACCCGCCACGCGACCGCCGAGTACGCGAACCCGATGAGCCCGACCAGGATGATCGACCCGATGAGCGCCAGGAACGCGGTCCCGTGCATGAGGTCGATCGCCTGCTTGAGGTTCTCGCCGATCTGGAACCAGCCGATGGCCAGGACCGCGACGAGCACCTTCCAGCCCTTGAGCGCCGGGGTGACGGGGTGCATCCGGCGCCAGCCGGTGATGTCCTCGTCGCTCGCGGTGTCGACGTCCGGTGCGCTGGTCACAGCCCCGCCAGCCGCGCCTCGCCCCGCGATGCCATCCGGTCGCGCAGGCGCGCGGCCTCGTGGGGCGGCAGGCCGTCGATGGAGGCGCTCGTCGCCGGCGAGGCCGTGTGCAGCTGCACGGAGGCGATGCCGAACTTGCGCGCCAGCGGGCCGGCGTTGACGTCGACGTACTGCATGCGGCCGTACGGCACCACGACGAGCGAGCGGAACATGATGCCGCGCCGCACCAGGAGGTCGTCGGCGCGCTCCGCGTAGGCCAGCGCCCCGACCTGCCGCGGCACCAGCCAGACGATCCACAGGACGAGCAGGACGACCACGGCCGGGAACACCCACAGCCACGCCTCGCCGACGAGCACCGCGAGCAGCACGACCAGGACGAGGACCGGCGTCAGGACGATGGCCGTCACGGTCAGCCGCGCGCCGATCAGGCGCCGCGACACCGGCGTCCAGGTGACGTCGGCGGGGTCGAACGGCTCGCTCGTGCCGGGGACGGGGTCGGAGGTCATGGCACTCATCCTTCCACCCGCTGGACCACTGTCACGTGCCGCTGGGATCGGGCGCCGGCCGCTCGCGGGTGACCTCGGCGCCCTCCTCGGGGGGCGGGACCCGGCAGAACCACTCGACCACCAGACCGACGACCGCGAGGACCACGGCGCCGGCCGCCGCGATGCCCGCCGCGGCGGCGCGTCCCCCGCTGCCCGGGACGGACAGGTCGCTGACCTGGGCCAGCACCTGACCGCCGTACCAGCCGGCCAGCAGCGCGCCCGTGTAGCAGGACGCCTTGGCCAGCACCGCCGTGCGAGCGGCGCGGATGGGGTCGAGGGTCGGCCGCTTGCCGCGCAGGAACTGCCGCACCGCCCAGCCCATGGAGAACACGACGCCGGCGATGAGCAGCTCGACGGCGACCACGAGCCACGGGACGGACGGCAGCATCCCGCCCCGGCCGACGACGGCGCGCAGCACGATCCACGTCACGGCGGCGACCGCGACGGTGACCAGCAGCAACGTCTGCCAACGGGTGCGGTGCATCACGCGTCCAGCGCCTCCGGGCCGGGGCCCCCGGTCGGGACGGCACCCGTGTCGTTGCCGGCCGCCGGGATGGGAGCGGTCAGCCAGTCGAGGGCGAGCCAGCGGACGCCGTCCCGGTCGGGTGCCGTGGCGGCGAGCGCGCCGACCGGTCCCCCGCCGAGCCCGGGGAGCACCGCGTCCGGGTCCAGCTGCGCCCACGGCTGCAGCACGAACGCCCGCTCGTGGGCGCGCGGGTGCGGCAGCTCGAGGTCGTCGGTCACGGCGAGCACCGACCCGTACAGCACGATGTCGATGTCGAGCGTCCGCGGGCCCCAGTGCTCCTGGCGCTCGCGTCCGTGCGCGTGCTCGATGCCCTGCGTGGCGCGCAGCAGGTCCCGCGCCGCCAGCGTGGTGGTGCCCAGCACCACGGCGTTGAGGTAGTCGGACTGCTCCGGCCCGCCGACCGCGGCCGTGCGCGCCAGCGGCGAGACCTCCGCCACCTCGATCCCGGGAGTCCCCGCCAGGTCCGTGACCGCCTGGCGCAGCGTCTCCTGCGCCGGTCCGAGGTTCGCGCCGAGCGCGAGCACGATCCGCACCGGACCGTCGGGCACCTGGTCGAGCGCGTCCGTCACTATCTCGCCCTGCACCTCCGCGAGCTCCGGCGCGAAGGTCTCGAGCTCCGTGGACGGGGCGTCGGGCCCCTGCACGGACAGCGCGCCCGGCGCGGGGGCGACCGCCTCCGCCCACGGGCCCGCCGACAGCGGCGCCGGCG
>NZ_JBFUIK010000058.1:0-12421 GCF_056401915.1 Cellulomonas sp. P4_D11
ACGCGGACGAGGCGACCGACTGCGAGCCGGTCGCCCGCGGGCCCGCCGGGCGGTCCGGCGGGCCTGCGGGACGGGTCAGTCGACCGCGAGCGCGGCCACCGGGGAGGTGCGTGCGGCCGCCCGGCCCGGCAGCACGGAGGCCAGCAGCCCGGCCGCGAGCGCGACGACCAGGACGAGGGCGAGCTCGGTCCACGGCACCACGAGGACCACGTCGCCGATCTCTCCGAACACGACGACCGCGCCCGCCCATCCGTAGAACAGGCCGAGCCCCGCGCCGAGGATCGCCCCGACGCCCGCGATGAGCATGCCCTCGACGGCGAGCATCCAGCGGAGCTGGCGTCGCGAGAGCCCGATGGCTCGCAGGGTCGCGGACTCCCGGCGCCGCTCGAGGACGGAGAGCGACAGCGTGTTGGCCACGCCGATGAGCGCGATCACCACGGCGACCCCCAGGAGCCCCAGCACGACGGCCAGCAGCGTGTTGATGACGCGCTCGTTGGTCGCCCGCTCGGCGCCCGCACTGCTGACGTCCGCCGGCGTGTCCGGCAGCGCCGCCCGGACGTCCTGCAGCACCAGCGCGGCGTCCGCGCCGGGCTCGAGGCTGACCCAGAGGGTCGAGACAGGAGCCTGCGGGTCGAGGGCGTCCATGGTGGAGGGCGTCACCAGGCCGGTGACGCCGCCGAGCTCGGAGGCCACGAGCCGCAGCGGCACCGACGTCCCGCCCGTCGCGGGCACCGAGTCGTCCCAGGCGGTGGCGTACGCCGTCGTCGGCATTGCGGTGTCGCTCGCGTCGTCGGCGGAGATCTTCGGGAGCAGCAGGACGCCGTCGGCGAGCGCGTCCACGGTCCCTCCGTCGCGCAGCACCTCGGTCACCGAGCCGTCGGCGGGCGCCGCGACCGTGATCCAGGTGTCGCCCACCTTGACGGGCGCCGTCCGCATCGGCAGCACCGTGTCGACGCCCGGTACCTCGGCGACCGTGCCGGCGACGTCCGGGGCGAGGGCCGCCCCGTCACCGACGACGCTGCCGTCGACGGTCAGGTCGACGGGGTAGTGCTCGTCGAGCTCCTGCGCGAGGGACACGCGCGCGCTGGCGGCGCCCGTGGTCATCATCGCCACGAGCGTGACGCCGATGAGCAGCGCGGCGCTGGTCGCGGCCGTCCGGCGCGGGTTGCGCACCGTGTTCGCGGCGGCGAGCCGGGCACTGGTCCCGGTTCGTGCGAGCGCCCGCCCGAGCAGCGAGACGACCTTCGGCACCCAGAACACTGCACCGACGAGCACGCCGACGAACGACAGGCCCCCGGCGAGCGCGCCGACGCCGAGCAGCAGCGTCGCGTCGCCGCGACCCGTGCGGGCCAGGACCGTGGCGAGCATCATGACGGCGAACCCGCCGAGCATGAGGACGAGCGCGATCACCAGGCGGGCCCGGCTGCCGCGGGCGCCGACGGCCGGGGCGTCCGCGGGTCGCAGCGCCGCGATCGGTGAGACGCGGGTGGCCTCGCGCGCCGGCACGAGCGACGCGAGCACGGTGACCAGGGTCCCGACGAGGAGCGGCACCAGGACGACCGCGAGGGTCACGTCGATGGTGTCCGGCAGCGGGACGCCCAGGTCGAGGCGGCCGAGCACCACGAGCGAGACCTGCGCGAGCAGCGCGCCGGCCACGAGCCCGACCACGGAGGCCACGAACCCGAGGATGGCGGCCTCGAGCAGCACCGAGCGCCGCAGCTGTCCCTTGCCTGCGCCGACGCAGCGCAGCAGCGCGAGCATGCGGGTGCGCTGGGCGACGAGGACCTGGAAGGTGTTGGCGATGACGAGCGCGGCGACCAAGAGCGCGATCGCCGCGAACCCGAGCACGACCGTGACCAGCACGTTGCCGCCGTCGGAGAACTGCTCGACCGCCTGCGCGGCGGCCTCGTCCTTGGTCAGCGCCTCCGCACCGGGCACGACGGGGCTGACCTGGTCGCGGAGGGCCTCGGGGCTGACGCCCGGGCGGGCGGCGACCAGCGTGTCCGAGCCCAGCTCGGTGACCGAGTCGACGCCGCTCCAGAGCAGCGCGTCCTGCGGGGTGACCAGTCCGGCGCCGCCGGACTGCGACCAGGCGTTGCCCGGGTCGGTCGCGATGCCGGTCACGACGACGTCCTGGTCGACCGAGCGCCACACCTCCTCGGTGACGTCCGTCCCGGCCGTGGCGTCGCCGGACGGCTCCGCGGGCTCGGAGACCGTGTAGCGGACCTGCACGTGGTCGCCCACGCCCACCCCGAGCGCCTCCGCCGTCGCCGTCGGCAACGCGATCTCGCCACTCTCGGTGGGTGCCACGCCGTCGTCGACGACCAGCGAGCTGAGGCGCGGGTCGGTCGACGTCGGGAGCATCAGCTGGTACCGGCTCTGGCCGCCCTCGCGGACCTCGATGCCGGTCGGGGCGAGCACCTCGGCGGCCTGCACGTCCGGGAGCGCGCGCAGGTCCTCGAGCTGGGCGTCGCTCAGGTCGCCCTGCACGACGACGTCGGCGTCGGCGTAGGTCGCCGTCACGGCGTCGTACCCGGTCCGGGTCATGATGTTGCCGGCGAGCAGGGTGGTGGCCAGGAACGCGGTGCCGATCGCGATGGCGACGGCGGCCGCCGTGAGCCGGCCGAGGCTGCGGCGCATCTGCGCCAGGGTCAGGCGCAGCATCAGATCGCCGCCTGGTCGAGCGTGCGGAGGGCCTCCAGGCCGGTGAGCACCGACTCGGGCGTCGGGTCGGCGATGTCCCCGGCGATCCGGCCGTCGGCGAGCAGGACGACCCGGTCCGCGTACGCCGCGGCCGTCGGGTCGTGCGTGACCATGATGATCGTGCGGCCCAGCTCGCGCACCGAGCGGCGCAGGAAGCTCAGCACCTCGGCGCCCGAGCGGGAGTCCAGGTTCCCCGTCGGCTCGTCGGCGAACACGACCTCCGGCTTCGCGATGAGCGCGCGGGCGATCGCCACGCGCTGCTGCTGGCCGCCGGACAGCTCCGACGGCCGGTGCGTCAGGCGCTGCCCGAGGCCGAGGGTGGTGACGAGGGTGTCGAGCCACTCGCGGTCGACGGCGGTGCCGGCCAGCTCGAGCGGCAGCAGGATGTTCTGCTCGGCCGTGAACATCGGCAGCAGGTTGAAGCTCTGGAACACGAACCCGACGCGGTCGCGACGCAGCCGGGTCAGCGCGCCGTCGTCGAGCGACGTGATCTCGGTCGCGCCCAGCCGGGCGGTGCCCGACGTCGCCTGGTCGAGGCCCGCCAGCACGTGCATGAGCGTCGACTTGCCCGAGCCGGACGGGCCCATGATCGCCGTGAAGGCGCCGGCCGCGAAGTCGACGTCGACGCCGTCGAGCGCCCGCACCTCGGCGGCGCCCTGCCCGTAGACCTTGGTCAGCGACCGCGCGCTCACCGCGACGGTGGGCGTGTGCGGCGGGTCGGCGTCGAGCGGGCGGAAGACGGTGGTGTCCACGACAGGGCTCCTTCGAGGGCGGTGATGACGCTCCCGACGCTACGGAGCCTCGCGCCGGGGCCGCATCAGGCCGGGGGCTGGTCGTCCGTCATCCCGTGGGCCGATCAGGAGCCCGGGCGCACCAGACCGGTCTCGTAGGCGACGACCACGGCCTGCACCCGGTCGCGCGCGTGCAGCTTGGCCAGGATGCGCCCGACGTGCGTCTTGACGGTGGCCTCGGCGACGAAGAGGTCGGAGCCGATCTCTGTGTTCGAGCGACCCCGCGCCATGAGCACGAGCACCTCGCGCTCGCGGTCGGTGAGGTCGGCGACGGCGAGCCGCGCCGGGTCGGTGGGCGCTCCCGGCTCGTCGGGGGGCAGCGCGGTCACCAGGTGCTCGAGCAGCCGCTTGGTGCTCGACGGGGCGATCACGGCGTCGCCGCGGTGCACCGTGCGGATCGCCCCGAGCATCTCCTCCGGCGGCGCGTCCTTGAGCAGGAAGCCGCTGGCGCCCGCGCGGATGGCCGCGAGCACGTACTCGTCGAGGTCGAACGTGGTCAGGACGATCACGCGCGGCGCCGGGGCCGCGTCGGTCGCGCGCGCGGTGATCTGCGCGGTCGCCGTCAGCCCGTCCATCGTCGGCATGCGGACGTCCATGAGCACGACGTCGACCGGGCCGGTGACCGTCAGGGCCGCCGGGTCGAGCGCGCGCACGGCCTGGGCGCCGTCGCCTGCCTCGAGCACGACCTCGAGGTCGGCCTGCGAGTCGATCACCATGCGGAAGCCGGCGCGGACCAGCTGCTGGTCGTCGACCAGGGCGACGCGGATGCGGTCGTCGGTCATCGGGCGGCCTCGTCCTGGCTGGTGGGCACGGGTGTCGTCCTCTCGGGTGGGGTCGTGTGGTCGCCCGGGGTGGGCAGCTGGGCGCGGACGCGGAAGCCACCGCCGGGCCGCGGGCCGGCCGTGACCGTGCCCCCGAACATGGTCGCCCGCTCGCGCATCCCGAGCAGCCCCTGCCCGAGGCCGTCGGAGTCCGCCGAGGCGCCACGACCGTCGTCGCTGACCTCGACGACGATGGCGTCGGGGAGCCACTGCACGAGCACCGTGACCACCGGGTCCGGGCCCGCGTGCTTCATGACGTTGGTCAGCGCCTCCTGCGCGATCCGGTAGACCGTGAGGCCCGCGCCCGGGGGCAGGGTCCGGGGCTCGCCCAGCCGGACCAGCGACGCGCGCAGCCCGCTGGCCCGCACCTGGTCGACGAGGGCGCCGACGTCGGACTCGGCGGGCTGCGGCGAGAAGCCCTGCGCGGTCCCGTGGCTGAGGCCGCCCGGCCCGGGCACGGCCGGGATCGAGCCCGTGGCGGGGGAGGCGTCGGCGCCGCCCCGGAGCACGCCGAGCAGGCGCCGCATGTCGGTGAGGGCGGCGCGGCCCGTCTCGGCGATCGTGCCGAGCGCGCGGGTGGCCGCGGCGGGGTCGGCGTCGGCGGCGTACCTCCCGCCGTCCGCCTGGGCGATCATCACGGTCAGCGAGTGGGCCACGATGTCGTGCATCTCGCGCGCGATCCGCGCGCGCTCGGCGGCCGTCGCGATCTGGGACTGCTGGTCGCGCTCGACCTCGAGGCGCTGCGCCCGGTCGACGAGCGCCTCGATGGTCTCCCGGCGGGACCGCCGGACCAGGCCGAACGCCCAGACGGACAGGGCGACGACGCCGGTGAAGATCGCGGTGGACGCGGCCCCGGGCGCGTCGAACCAGCCGTTCATCGACACGCCCAGCAGGACCGAGCCGACCAGCGCGCCGACGATCGCCACGCGGTGTGCCCAGCGCGGGCCGTGCACGGTCACCGAGTAGAGCGCGACGAGCACCGCGACGTCGGCCGGCATGACCAGCGGGGTGAAGAAGATCAGCTGCAGGAGGGCGGCGGTGTAGACGGCCGCCGCCGAGGCCGTCGGGCGCACGCGACGCCAGGCCAGCGGCGCGACGACCGCGACCGAGATGAGGGCGCTGCCCAACGAGCGGGTCGCGCCGAGCGTCGAGCTCGTGATGTCGGTTGCGGTCGCGACCATGAGCAGGAGCAGGAACGCGGTCCCGGTGGCGTCGACGGCGAACCGGTGGGCCTCCTCCCACCGCAGCAGCCGCTCCCATCTGGTCACCCCACGAGGGTAGGTGGGGCGGACCGGGACGGCGTGCTCCCGGGGGACGACCCGCGCGGTCCCGGCGTCCGACCGGAGGGGCAGATGGTTCACGCGAACATGTAGGCGCGCCCCCCTGGCGGTCAAGACCGTCCCATGACCTAGCATGGGCGAATGACCCAGGTGCTGCTGGCCGAGGACGATCCCGCGATTGCCGAGCCTTTGGCCCGCGCCCTCGGGCGTGAAGGTTACGACGTGCGCGTGCAAGGTACGGGTCAAGGTGCGATCGACGGCGCCGCGGCGGCTGACCTGGTCGTCCTCGACCTCGGCCTCCCGGACATGGACGGCCTCGACGTCGCCCGCGCCATCCGCAACCTCGGCCTGACCACGCCGCTGCTCGTGCTCACCGCGCGCGCCGACGAGGTCGACCTCGTGGTCGGGCTCGACGCGGGTGCCGACGACTACGTGACCAAGCCGTTCCGGCTGGCGGAGCTGCTGGCGCGCGTGCGGGCGCTGCTGCGGCGCAGCGTCGGCGACCCGGGCGACGAGGACGAGCTGCACGCGCAGAACGTGCGGGTCGACGTCGCCGCGCACCGTGCCTTCCAGGGCGAGCGCGAGCTGCACCTCACCGCCAAGGAGTTCGACCTGCTGCGCGTCCTCGTCGGCGCCGCGGGCACGGTCGTCGCGCGCGAGACGCTCATGCGCGAGGTCTGGGGCTCCGACCCGACGGGCTCCACCAAGACGCTCGACATGCACGTGTCCTGGCTGCGCCGCAAGCTCGGCGACGACGCCAACGCCCCCCGCTACGTCACCACGGTGCGCGGCATGGGCTTCCGGTTCGAGACGGGCGGCCTGAGCTCGTCCGAGCGGGCCTGACCTTTGCGTCGTCGCGTCCTGCAGGCGACGATCGCGGCGGTCACCGTCGCGGTCGTCCTGCTCGGCTTCCCGCTCGCCTTCCTGGGCGCCCAGCTGGTCCGCGAGAACGAGATGCAGGCCCTGCAGTCGCGCGCTTCGGATGCGGCGCGCGCGGTCGACTTCCGCGTCGAGCAGGACATCCCGCTGACCGACCGCATGTTCGAGAACGCCGCGGGCGGCCCGGGTGACATCCCCGCCTCCGTCGTCGTGCAGGCACCGGACGGCGAGGTCTACCAGGCCGGCGACCGGATCAGCGGCCGCACCCTCTCCGTGAAGGTCGACTCGGACACCGGCGCCACCGTCCTGCTCTACGTGTCCTGGTGGGACGTCTTCTGGCTGAGCGCCCGGGTCATCGCGCTGGTGGTCGTCGCGGCCGTCGTGGCCTTCGCCGCCGGCATCGCGATGGCGATCTGGCAGGCGAACCGGTTGACCGCGCCGCTGGTGTACCTCGCGGCGTCCGCCGAGCAGCTGGGCGCCGGTCAGGTCCGCCCGCGCCTCGAGCCCTCCGGTGTCGAGGAGATCGACCTCGTCGCCGCCGAGCTCGCACGCAGCGCCGACCGGATGGCCGGCCGGCTCGCCGCCGAGCGGCAGTTCGCGTCGGACGCGTCGCACCAGCTCCGCACCCCGCTGACCGCCCTGTCGATGCGGCTCGAGGAGATCATGCTGGCGACGGACGACGAGACCGTGAGCGAGGAGGCCCGGATCTCCCTCGAGCAGGTCGAGCGGCTGGTCCGCGTCGTCGACGACCTGCTCGCCAGCTCGCGCCGGCTGCAGGGCGGCACCACGGAGGCGGTGCGGCTGCTGGAGGTCGTGCACCAGCAGGAGGAGGAGTGGCAGCCGACGTTCGAGGCGCACGGCCGCCGGCTGGTCGTCGAGGTGGACCGGGCGACGCAGGTGCTCGCGACGCCCGGCGCGCTCGCGCAGGTCATCGCGACCCTCATCGAGAACTCGCTGCGGCACGGCGCGGGCACGACGACCGTGCGGTCCCGGCCCGGCGGCCCGTCGGGCGCGATCGTCGTCGAGGTCGCCGACGAGGGTGCCGGGGTGCCCGACGACCTCGCGCCCCGGATCTTCGAGCGCGAGGTGACGTCGGGCAAGGGGACCGGTCTGGGCCTGGCGCTGGCGCGCGACCTGGCGTCGGCCGACGGGGGCCGGCTCGAGCTCGCCCAGCGTCGACCGGCCGTGTTCGCGCTGTTCCTGTCGGGCGTGCCGGCGTCCCTGCGGCCCGACGTCGTGCTGCCGCTCGGTGCGGTCGTGTCGGCGCGGCCGGACCGCCGCCGCCGCTGACGGGTCGTCAGGCCGGGGTCGTGACCCCGGTGAACACCCACCGCTTGTAGCCGACGTAGCGCAGGACCGTCCCGATGCCGATGCCGATCACGGTGGCGACGTTGTCCGCGAACGCGTTGGTGAGCCCGAGCGCGTAGTGCGAGAACGCGAGGGTGAGCACCGGCACCACGGCGCCGACCAGGTTGATCGTGGTGAACACCACGAGCTCGCGCGCGCGCCGGTCGGTGCGCTGCCGGGAGAACGTCCAGTGCCGGTTGCCGATCCAGGAGACCAGCGTCGCCGCGACGACGGAGATGATCTTGGCGGTCAGCGGCTTGTGCTCGAGCAGGTGGCCGGGACCGAACCGGAGGAGGTTGAACAACCCGAGGTCGACCACGAAGGCGATGCCGCCGACCGACAGGAACCGGGCCAGCTCGTAGGCGCGGGCCCGCAGGGCGGCCCCACGCGCGGCGGACGCGAGGGGCGGGGCCGGCGGCACGGCGACGGACGAGCTCGCGGTCAGCTCGTCGCTCGCGCTCACGG
Organism: Cellulomonas sp. P4_D11; assembly: GCF_056401915.1. NCBI lineage: Bacteria > Bacillati > Actinomycetota > Actinomycetes > Micrococcales > Cellulomonadaceae > Cellulomonas > Cellulomonas sp. P4_D11. Next base: position 8,287 of record NZ_JBFUIK010000058.1, read on the forward strand.
AGCTCCTCGGTTCTCGGCCTGATGTGCTGTGTTCGCATCGGCAGACCGGTGCGGTGCCGTGAGGATATCCCGCGATCCTGGGAGCCACCTGTCCGCGCGTCGGCGAACCGTTTCGGGCCACGGAGGCGCTCGGCTAGTGTCGTCGCCCGTGACAGCACCCGTGGTGGCCGTGGTCGGTGGTGGGCAGCTGGCCCGCATGATGGCGCCGGCGGCGACCGCTCTGGGGCTGCACCTGCGGGTCCTGGTCGAGAGCCCCACGTCCTCGGCTGCTCAGGTCGTGGTGGACGCTCCGGTGGGGGCCGCGTCCGACGAGGCCGCGATCACGCGCCTGGCCGACGGCGCCGACGCCCTCACGTTCGAGCACGAGCACGTGCCGAACGCGCTGCTCGACCGGCTCGAGGCCGCGGGGGTCGCGGTCCACCCGGACGCCGCCGCCCTGGTGCACGCGCAGGACAAGATCGTCATGCGGACCCGGCTGACGGCGCTGGGCGTGCCCGTCCCGGCCTGGGCCGCGGTGCCGTCCCGGCCCGACCTCGAGACCTTCCTCGCCGCCCACGACGGTGTGGCGGTCGTGAAGACCGCCCGCGGCGGGTACGACGGCAAGGGCGTTCGCGTGGTGCGCAGCGGCGGCGACGTCGCCGAGTGGTTCGACGCCGCCGCCGACGGCAGCGGGGCGCCGCTGCTGGCCGAGGAGAAGGTGCCGTTCACGCGGGAGCTCGCGGTGCTCGTCGCCCGCCGGCCGTCCGGCGAGGTGCGCACGTGGCCGGTGGTCGAGTCGGTGCAGCGGGACGGGGTGTGCTCCGAGGTCGTCGCCCCCGCACCGGACCTCGACCCCGCCACGCGGGCGGAGGCGCTCGACGTGGCGACCCGGATCGCCGACGGGCTCGGCGTCACCGGCGTGCTGGCCGTGGAGCTGTTCGAGGTCCCCGGGTCCGCCGGCGGCGCGCCGCGCGTGCTGGTCAACGAGCTCGCCATGCGCCCCCACAACTCCGGCCACTGGACCATCGACGGCGCCGTGACCAGCCAGTTCGAGCAGCACCTGCGGGCGGTGCTCGACCTGCCGCTGGGCGACACGGCCCCGCGGTCGCCGTGGACCGTCATGGCGAACGTGCTGGGCAGCTCGCTGCCGGACCCGACGGACGCACTGGCCGACGTCGCCCGCACCGACCCCGGCGCCAAGGTGCACCTGTACGGCAAGGAGGTGCGCGCGGGCCGCAAGCTCGGGCACGTGAACGTCAGCGGGGACGACCTCGACGACGTCCGGCGGCGCGCCGTCGCCGCCGCGGCCCTGCTGCGGGGCGACGCGTCCGCCTGACGCGAACAGCGACCCGGTCCCGGGGCGCGCTGGGTCATGATGGGCGCGCGGCGTCACTGTGGCGCAGGACGGCTGGATGGAGACGGTGATGGCAGCGCAGGCCCTGGTGGGGATCGTCATGGGCTCCGACTCGGACTGGCCGGTGATGAAGGCCGCCGCCGAGGCGCTCGCGGAGTTCGACGTGCCGGTCGAGATCGACGTGGTCTCGGCGCACCGCCAGCCCGAGAAGATGATCGCGTACGGCCGCACGGCCGCGGACCGCGGTCTGCGCGTCCTGATCGCGGGCGCCGGGGGAGCAGCGCACCTGCCCGGCATGCTCGCCGCCGTCACCACCCTCCCGGTGGTCGGCGTGCCGGTCCCGCTGGCGTACCTCGACGGCATGGACTCGCTCCTGTCCATCGTGCAGATGCCCGCGGGCGTGCCGGTGGCGACGGTCTCGATCGGCGGGGCGCGCAACGCGGGGCTCCTGGCCGTGCGGATCCTGGCGTCCGGCGAGGGCGAGCAGGCCACCCGGCTGCGCGCCGCGATGGCGGCGTTCCAGGAGGACCTGCAGGGTCAGGCCGACGGCAAGGGCGAGCGGCTCCGGGCGCAGACGACGTCCCGGCCGAGCGTGGGGTTCAGCGTCTGACCGTGTGAAGGGTCCGTGCGTGACCCCGTCTCGGCGTGCGGACTCCTGGACGGCTGCCTAGCGTCGAGCGGATGACCGGTCCTCGTCCGCGCCTCGCGGCCCTCGACGCGCTGCGCTTCCTGGCCGCCGCTGCGGTGGTGCTCTACCACTTCACGGGTCGCACGAGCAGCGCCTGGGGCGCCGAGCAGACCGAGCGCCTGGGCGGCGTGGGCCGGTGGACCGCCTACGGCTCGCTCGGGCCGGAGCTGTTCTTCGTCATCAGCGGGTTCGTCATCCTGCTCACCGCGTGGGGCCGGCCGACCGCCCAGGTCGTCGCGTCCCGGGTCGCCCGGCTGTACCCGGCCTACTGGGTCGCCGTGCTGGCCACGGGGGTCCTCCTCCTGGTCCTGTGGCCCGAGGGCAAGGCCATCACGCCGCACCAGGTGCTGGTCAACCTCACGATGGCCCAGTCCGCGCTCGGCGTCGAGCACGTCGACGGCGTCTACTGGACGCTCTGGACGGAGCTGCGGTTCTACCTCCTCGTCGCGGTGTTCTCGCTCGTCGGGATCACCCGCCGGCGGGTCCTGACCGTCGCGCTGCTGTGGCCGTGGGTCGCGCTCGGCGCCGAGCGCGCCGGCGCCGCCGGCCTCGCTGACCTGCTGATCTCGGACTACGCGGCACTGTTCGCCGCGGGGATGGCGCTGTTCCTGCTGCTGCGGGACGGCGCGACCGGCCGGGACGCCGTGCTGCCGTGGGCGGCGGTCGCGACGAGCACCGGGCTCGCCGTGGCCCTGGTCGTGCCGTCGCGCGTGGCCGTCCTGGAGCGGACCACCGGCTATGCACCGTCCCCGACGCTGCTCGGGCTCGCGGTGGTGGGCTGCGTCGCCGTGGTCGCCGTCGTCGTCCTCACGCGCGTCTCCGAGTGGCGCCACGCCGGCCTCGTCACGCTGGGCACGCTCACCTACCCGCTGTACCTCGTGCACGAGTACTGGGGCCTCGCGGTCGTCCGGGTGCTGGCCGACCGGGTGCCGGCCGCTGTGGCCGTCACCGCGGCGATCGCGGCGGTCACCGCGCTCGCCTGGCTCGTGCACCGGTTCGTCGAGGTCCCGTGCGGGCCGCGGCTGCGCCGGGTCACCCTCGCCGCGCTCGAGTGGTCCCGGGGTCTCGTGCTCGACCGGGTCATGCGCGGGCCGCGACTCGTCGAGGCCATGGCCTGAGGTCGGTCGCCCGACGTGGGCCCGACGGTCAGGCGCCCGGCATCCCGCCGACCGGACCCGCCGGCAGGGACCCGTCGCGGATCGCGGCGAAGAACGCGGGCGCGGCGTCCGGATCGAGACGGACGGTCGAGCCGACCCCGCCCGGCCGGTAGTCGATGTCCGAGATCGGCGGGGTCCCCGTGATGCCGCCCGACCCGTTGGCCGCCTTGAACGCGAGCGCGAGCTTCGCCATGTCGACGATGCCCGTGCCGTCGTCGACCGTGAGCGCGGCGGTGCCGGCGTCGATCAGCGCGACCTGCTTGCCGGGGTGCACCAGCAGCTGGCTGGGCCGGACCTTGGCCATCACGGCGCCGATGAGCTGGCGCTGCCGCTCGGCCCGGCCCACGTCACCCGTCGGGTCGGACTTGCGCATCCGCGAGAAGGAGAGCGCCTGGGCGCCGTCGACGTCGTGGCAGCCGGCGACCCAGAGCATGCCGGAGTCCGGGTCGTTGACGTTGGCGTCGTAGCAGAGGTTGACCCCGCCGACGGCGTCGACGATCTGCTCGACCCCGCCCATCCCGATCTCGGCGTAGTGGTCGATGGTCAGCCCCGTGAGCCCCTCGACCGTCTGCACGAGCAGCGGTGCGCCGCCCCAGGAGAACGCCGCGTTGAGCTTGGACGGGTCGTGGCCGGGGATGTCGACGTAGGTGTCCCGCGGCAGGGAGATCAGCGCGGTCGGTCCGCTGGTCGGCACGTGGAGCAGCAGGATCGTGTCCGTGCGGGCGCCCTCCGTGCCGTCCTCGCCGACGGAGCCGTCGGCCCGCGAGTCCGAGCCGGTGAGCAGGTAGGTGGTGCCGGGCGTGTTCGCGGCGCCGCTGAGCGCGGTCGTGTGCTGGACCTTGCCGTTGGCCCAGACCGCGAGGCCGATGGGCCAGGCGAGCAGCGCGGCGACCACCACGACGGCGACGACGGCGATGACCGGGCCGCGGCGGCGGCCGGGCGCGGGCGCGCCGGGCG
>NZ_JBFUIK010000059.1:0-12167 GCF_056401915.1 Cellulomonas sp. P4_D11
GCGCAGGTCGGCCGCGCGCCCCGTGCCGACGCCGACCAGGACGAGCCGCGGCGGCAGGCCCGCCCAGGGCAGCGTGACGGACGAGCCGACCGGCCGGGGCAGCTGGAGGACGTAGATCTCCCCGGCTGCGCCGGTCAGCCGTGCGCGCTCGCCGATCTCGGCCAGGTCGACGCCGTAGCGCGCGGCGGCCTCGGCCGTGCCCTCGAGCGGGCGCAGCGCGTCGTCCCCCGCGCGTGCGGGAGCGACGGGGACCGCGACCGCGTCGGTCGAGCCGCCGGTCAGCAGCGTCGTCGTCGCGACGCTGCCGCCGGCGACCGTCACCGCGGGCGGCGTGCGCCCGATCGGGGTCTGTGCGCGTGCAGTGCCTGACCGTGCCATCGTCAGCTGACGACGGACGTCAGGGCCTCACCCAGCTCCGCGGCCTCGGTCGCGTTGAGCTCGACCACCAGCCGTCCACCGCCCTCGAGCGGCACGCGCATCACGATGCCGCGGCCCTCCTTCGTGACCTCGAGCGGGCCGTCACCGGTCCTCGGCTTCATCGCGGCCATGCGGGGCCTCTCCTTCAGCTCGTGCGTCCGGTGCGCGGCTCGTGGGGAGCGTTTTCGCGCACCCCACGTCGGCCTCGTCTACCGGTTGTCCGCGGTCCATCCTAGTTCACCCGAGGCCCCTCACCTGTCCGGATGCCGGTCAGGCCACCGATCGGACGTATGTCCAGCAAGGCGGACGGTCCGACCGGCCGTCCCGCTGACCGTCCCGCGGGCGATTGTCACGGTGGCCAGTCGGCTACGGGGTTGGCGTGCCACATCTGCCGGACCCAGAGCACCTGCAGCCCGAGCATGAGCACGACGACCGCGCCGAACCACCATCGTCGCGCCGCGGCGGGTCGCGTCACGACGCCGGCGGTGACCGCGCCGAGCGGGAACGCGAGCAGCAGGAAGCGCGCCAGGCTGCTGCCGGGCTCGACCACGGCGGCGATGTACACGACGTACGCGGCGGCCCAGGTGTGCAGCTCGTTGCCCAGCCGCCAGGCCGCGGGCACGACGAGGACCGCGATCACCAGGGCGAAGCCGAGCCCGACGACGAGCGGCGCCCATGACCCGAACCAGAACGCGGGCACGTAGGTCCAGCCGCCGAACGGCGCCACCTCGCGGACCCCGCGCCAGGCCTCCTGCGTCTGCAGGTACCCGTCCGGCACGCCGGTGACCCAGCCGCAGATCGCCGGCCAGAGGAACCCGGACGCGGCGGCGACGAGGGCGAGCGCAGCGAGCCCGACGCCGGTGAGCCAGGTGAACGTGTCGGTCCCGCGGCGCGCGCTCCACCAGCGGAACGCCGCGTGCACGACGACCACGGCGGCCATCGGCAGCGCGACGGCCCGCGTGAACCCGAGGGCGACGACCACCAGCGCCATCCACCAGTAGTCTCGCCGCAGCAGCAGGAGGAGGGCGCCCGCGACGAGCAGCAGCGCGAGAGCCTCGGTGTACGCGGTCTGCAGCACCGCCGCCGTCGGGAACACGCTGACCAGGGCGACGGTGGCGAGCGGCAGGCCGGGCCGGGCCGCGACGGCACGCGGGGCACCCCGGACCACCGTCCGGTGGATGGCCAGCACCGCGCCGGCACCGAGGGCCGTGGCCAGCAGGGGCGCGACGACCTCCCACGGACCGCCGGTGACCTGCATGACCCCGCGCGCGAGCATCGGGAACAGGGGGAAGAACGCCCACGCGTTCTGCTGCACCAGGCCGTCCGCGCCGACGGGGAGCTCGGCGGGGTAGCCGTTCTCGGCGACCGTCCGGTACCAGGAGCCGTCGAACATGAACCCGACGTACGGGAAGTAGTCGGGGTGCGGTCCGGTCCACGCGTTCTGGCCCTGGACGCTCGCCACCCACAGGAAGACGACCGTGGTGAAGACCCTGGCCGCCGCGTAGACGGCGAGCACCTGGACCCACCAGGGCCGGCTCGCCGCCCAGGCCCACGCACCGGCCGTGGCGGGTTCCGCCGTCGGCTCGTCGACCGCCTGCACCTCGCTCACGCCAGCCCCCTGACGGCCCGGGCGGGGGGACGGTCCCCGCGGATGGTGGCGACCATATCGAGGGTCCGCCGCGTCGACCGCACGTCGTGCGCCCGGAACACCCGCGCCCCGAGCCACGCGGCGACGGCCGTGGCGGCGAGCGTGCCCTCCAGCCGCTCCTCGGCGGGCAGGTCGAGGGTCTCCCCCACGAAGTCCTTGCGCGAGAACGCCATGAGCACCGGGAAGCCCAGGGCGACCAGCGCCTCGGTCCGCCGGACCAGGTGCAGGGAGTGCCACGTGTTCTTGCCGAAGTCGTGCGTCGGGTCGACCAGCACGCTCGCGGGGTCGATGCCGAGCGACACCGCGCGCTGAGCCGCTGCCGAGAGCGTGCGGACGACGTCGTCGAGCACCCCGTCGACGGACCCGGGGTACTCCACGCGGAACGGGTCGGTGCGCGGCCGGGCGCCGCCCGTGTGCGAGCAGACGATGCCGAGACCGCGCTCGGCGGCGACCTCCATGAGCTCGGGGTCGTGCCCGGCCCAGGTGTCGTTGATGAGGTCCGCGCCCTCGTCGGCGGCCGCTCGGGCCACCTCCGCGCGCCACGTGTCGACGCTGATCAGGAGGTCCGGGAAGCGCGCGCGCACGCGCCGGACCAGCGGCATCACGCGGTCGATCTCCTCGGCGGCCTCGACGCGGGGGCCGCGGCCGGCACGCACCCCGCCGAGGTCCACGATGTCGGCGCCCTCGTCGACCGCCCAGGCGACCGCGTCGTCCGCCGCGGCGTCGTCGTACCGCGCGGGTGCGTAGAACGAGTCCGGGGTCCGGTTCACCACGGCCATGACGACCGGGTGCTCGGGCCCCAGCTCGCGCCCACCGAGCCGCAGGACCGCGCCCACCGGCGGGGTCGTCACCGGCCGGAGTCCTCGGCCGCCTGCTGCGCGCGGGCCGTCTCGGCCGCCGCGGCCTCCTCCTCGGCCCGCAGCTGCGCTCCGCGCTCCAGCACGATCTTCACGGCCTCCTCGGCGGTGTCGACGACCTTGAGCAGCTCCAGGTCGGCGGCGGAGATCATGCCGCGGGCGAGCACGGTGCTGCCCACCCAGTCGATGAGCCCCTGCCAGTAGTCGCGGCCCACCAGCACGATGGGGAAGCTGATCACCTTGTGCGTCTGCACCAGCGTGAGCGCCTCGAAGAGCTCGTCGAACGTGCCGAACCCGCCGGGCATCACGACGAAGCCCTCGGAGTACTTCACGAACATCGTCTTGCGCGCGAAGAAGTAGCGGAAGTTCACGCCGAGCTCGACGAAGTCGTTCATGCCCTGCTCGAACGGCAGCTCGATGCCCAGGCCGACGGACAGCCCGCCGGCCTCGAGCGCGCCCCGGTTGGCGGCCTCCATGATCCCGGGGCCGCCGCCGGTGATGACCGCGTAGCCCGACTCCACCAGCAGCCGCGCGACCTCCATGCCGGTCGCGTAGTCGGGGTGGTCCACGGGCACCCGCGCCGAGCCGAACACGCTGACCGCGGGGCCGACCTCCGCGAGCGCCCCGAATCCCTCGACGAACTCGCTCTGGATGCGCATCACGCGCCACGGGTCGCCGTGCACCCAGTCGGCGCCGCCGGCCCCGCTGAGGAGCCGCTGGTCGGAGGTGGTCTTCGGGATCTGCTGGCCGCGCAGCAGGACCGGGCCCTTGCGGTACCCGTGCCCCGGGGCGGACAGACCGTCGTCGCTCATGGCCCCGACTCTAGGTCGGCCGGCCGGGTGCGGCGCCCGAGTCTCGACGTCATCACCCACCGTTCATCTCACTGCGTCAGCCACGCCCGCAGGGCCTCGTGCGCGAGGGTGATCTGGCCGACCGGGCAGTGCTCGTCCTGCTTGTGCGCGAGCAGCGGGTCGCCGGGGCCGAAGTTGACGGCGGGCACCCCGAGCTCGGAGAACCGCGCGACGTCCGTCCAGCCGTACTTCGCGGCGGGCTCACCCCCGGTGACCGCCAGGACCACCCGCGCGAAGTCCTGCACGGTCGGGTCGTCGAGGCCCGGGCGGGCACCCGGCGCGGCGTCGACGAGCACGACGTCGTACCCGTCGAGCAGCTCGCGGACGTGCGCGAACGCCTGCTCGACGCTCGCCGACGGCGCGAACCGGTAGTTGACCGTGACCACGCACGCGTCCGGGATGACGTTCGCCGCCGTGCCGCCCGAGACGAGCACCGCGTTGAGGCTCTCCTTGTAGACGAGCCCGTCGACCTCGACGTCCGCGGGCGTGTACGCCTCGAGCCGCCGCAGCACCTCCCCCGCCGCGTGGATCGCGTTGCGGCCCATCCACGCGCGCGCGGAGTGGGCGGCGACGCCCGTGAGCCGGACCTCGGCCCGGAGCGTGCCGTTGCACCCACCCTCGAGCCCGCCGTTCGTCGGCTCGCACAGCACCGCGAAGTCGCCGGTCACCCAGTCCGGGTGCTCCCGCACGAGGCGCCCGAGGCCGTTGAGGTCGGCGGCGACCTCCTCGTGGTCGTAGAACACCCACGTGACGTCGTGCGTCGGCTCGGTCAGCTCGGCCGCGAGCGCGAGCTGGACGGCGACCCCGCCCTTCATGTCGACCGTGCCGCGGCCCCACAGCTCAGCGAGCGCACCCTCGCCCATCATGCGCGTCGGCAGGTTGTCGGAGATCGGCACCGTGTCGAGGTGGCCCGCGATGACGACCCGGGCGGCCCGCCCGGCGTGCGTGCGCGCGACCACGGCGTCCCCGTCCCGCAGCACCTCGAGGTGCGGGTACCGGCGCAGCGCGGCCTCGACCGCGTCGGCGATCGCCTTCTCGTCGCCGCTCACCGACGGCAGGTCGCAGAGCGCGCGGGTCAGGGAGACGACGTCGGTGCGCAGGTCGAGAGTGTCCACGCCGCGACCCTAGCCCGCGCGTCCGTTGACCTAGGGTTGTCGCCATGACTGCACGGACGGCCTGGGGCTTCGGCCTGGCCACGGTGACCGACGACGGCTCCACGCTCGACGTCTGGTACCCCTCCCCCGCCCTGGGCTCGCCCGCCGAGGACGCCGCCGCGCCGGCCGACCTGACCGCCGCGGAGGGCGTCGACCCGGCGCGCGGGGTCCGCGTCGAGGTCGTCCGCACCGTCGCGGACCTCGACGCCCCGCTGACCAGCACCGCCGACGCGTACCTGCGGCTCCACCTCCTCTCGCACCGCCTGGTGCAGCCCCACGGCCAGAACCTCGAGGGCCTCTTCGCCGTGCTGCCGAACGTCGTGTGGACCGACCGCGGGCCCTGCGCGGTCGAGGGCTTCGAGGAGACCCGCGGCCGCATCCGCGCGGCCACCGGCGTGCCCGTCACCGTGCTGAGCGTCGACAAGTTCCCGCGCATGGTCGACTACGTGCTGCCCTCGGGGGTGCGGATCGCCGACGCCGACCGCGTCCGGCTGGGCGCGCACCTCGCGGCAGGCACGACCGTGATGCACGAGGGCTTCGTGAACTTCAACGCCGGCACGCTCGGCACGTCGATGATCGAGGGCCGCGTCTCGGCCGGGGTCGTCGTCGGCGACGGGTCCGACATCGGCGGCGGCGCCTCGATCATGGGCACCCTGTCCGGCGGCGGCCGCGAGGTCGTGTCCATCGGGCGCCGCACGCTGCTCGGCGCCAACGCCGGCGTCGGCATCCCGCTGGGCGACGACTGCGTGGTCGAGGCCGGGCTCTACGTCACCGCGGGGACCAAGGTGTCGCTCGTCGGCTTCGAGGACTCCCCCCGCGTGGTCAAGGCCCGCGAGCTCGCCGGTCGCGACGGCGTCCTCTTCCGCCGCAACTCGCTGACCGGCGGCGTCGAGGCCGTCGCGCGCGCCGGCTCGGGCGTGCAGCTCAACGCGACGCTGCACGCCAACGAGTGAGCGCTCGACGACGACGCCGGGCCCGGCGCGCAGGCTGCGCGCTCGTCCTGGCGCTCGGGGTGCTCGTCGCCGGGATCGTCGCGGTCGTCGTCGTGCTGTCGCGGTCCCACCCCGCACCGCCCGCGGCCGAGCGGTGCGTCGCCGACATAGACGGCACGAAGTGGTCCCTCAACCCCGACCAGGCGCAGAACGCCGCGCTGATCGCCGCGATCGGGGTCCAGCGCGGCCTGCCTGCCCGTGCCGTGACGATCGCGCTGGCCACGGCGCTGCAGGAGTCGAAGCTGGTCAACGTCGCGCACGGCGACCGCGACTCCCTCGGGCTGTTCCAGCAGCGCCCCTCGCAGGGCTGGGGCACCGAGGAGCAGGTGCAGGACCCGGTCTACGCGACGGGGAAGTTCTACGACGGTCTCGTCGCCGTCGAGGGATACGAGAACCTGCCGATCACCGAGGCCGCACAGGCCGTCCAGCGCTCCGGGTTCCCCGAGGCGTACGCGCAGCACGAGGGCCGGTCGCGGGCCTGGGCGTCGGCCCTCACCGGCTGGTCGCCCGCCGCCGTCACCTGCTCGCTCCACGACGCCTCCGCCGCGTCCCCCGACGCCGTCGTCGCGCGGGTCCAGCGCGACCTCGGCGCGCTGCCGGTCGCGATCACGCCGACCGAGGGCGGCGCGACGCTCTCCTTCGACACGAGCGGCCTCGCCGGTGCGCCAGGGGCGCCGCGGGACTGGGCGGTGGCCCAGTGGGCCGTCGCCGTGGCTCAGCCGCTCGGGCTGACGTCGGTGAGCGTCGCCGACCAGACCTGGACCCGGGGGACCGGGACGTGGGCGCCGACCACCGGCACCCCGGTCCCCGCCGCGACCGTGCAGGTCACGCTGGTGAGCTAGCGGGCCTCGACGTCCACGTAGTCGCGCGCCCGCCTCACGCGGCCGCCGATCGCGGGACCGCTCAGCGGGCCTCGACGTCCACGTAGTCGCGCACCCGCCTCACGCGGCCGCCGATCGCGGGACCGCTCAGCGGGCGTCGACGTCCACGTAGTCGCGCTCGGTTGCCCCCGTGTAGATCTGCCGCGGACGGCCGATCTTCGTCTGCGGGTCGGTCATCATCTCGCGCCACTGCGCGATCCAGCCGGGCATGCGGCCCAGCGCGAACAGGGGCGTGAACATCTCGTCGGAGAAGCCCATCGCCTTGTAGATGAGGCCCGTGTAGAAGTCGACGTTCGGGTACAGCTTGCGCGAGATGAAGTACTCGTCGGAGAGCGCGATCTCCTCGAGCCCCATCGCGAGGTCGAGCAGCTGGTCGTTGCTGCCGAGGGCCTCGAGGACGGAGTCGGCGCTCTTCTTCACGATGGCCGCACGCGGGTCGTAGTTCTTGTAGACGCGGTGCCCGAAGCCCATGAGGCGGACGCCGGGCTCCTTGTCCTTCACGCGCTTCATGAAGTCGGTGGCGTCGCCGCCGTTCGCCTGGATCTCCATGAGCATCTTCAGCACGGCCTCGTTGGCGCCGCCGTGCAGCGGGCCGGAGAGCGCGTTGATGCCGGCGGCGACCGACGCGTACAGGTTGGCCTGGCTCGACCCCACGATCCGGACGGTCGACGTCGAGCAGTTCTGCTCGTGGTCGGCGTGCAGGATGAGCAGCTGGTCGAGGGCCGCGACGACCTTGGGGTCCGGGTCGTACTGCTGGTACGGGACCGCGAACGTCATGCGCAGGAAGTCCTCGACGTACCCGCGCGAGTAGTCGGGGTACAGCAGCGGCTCGCCCTTGGACGCCCGGTGCACGTAGGAGGTGATGGTCCGCGTCTTGGCCAGGATCAGCACCGTGGCCAGCTCGACCGTCTCCGGGTCGAACGGGTCCAGGGACTCCGGGTAGAACGTGGACAGCGCGTTGATGGCGGACGACATCACGGCCATCGGGTGCGCGTTGCGCGGGAACGTCCCCATGAACGTGCGGAAGTCCTCGTGCACCAGCGTGTGGCGATTGACCCGCTCCTCGAAGGCCTCGAGCTCGCTCGGCGACGGCAGCTCGCCGTGGATCAGCAGGTACGCCACCTCGAGGAACGTCGAGTGCTCGGCCAGCTGCTCGATGGGGTAGCCGCGGTAGCGCAGGATGCCTTCGTCGCCGTCGATGTAGGTGATCTTCGACTCGCAGGACGCGGTGTTCATGAACCCGGGGTCCACGGTGACCTTGCCGGTGTCGCGCAGCAGCGAGGAGACGACGATCCCGTCGTTGCCCTCGGTCGCGGTCACGATCGGCAGGTCTTTCGACTGGCCGTCGACGATCAGCTGGACGGGCTTGTGAACCGGCGCAGTGACGACGTCCGACATGGTGTTCCTCTCCTGCGACGTCCGTCCTGGCGGGGTTGTCCCGCGCGTCCGGTCGACGGCGACTGAACTTGCTAGGCCGGCCGGGCCCTGCGCGTGCGAGCCCTCGTTGGCGGTGGATCGACGGTACCTGCGTGTGGCGTTCCGTGACCAATCCTCGACGAGACGTTGGGACTGGTGTGACCACGATCACAACAGGGCGATCATGCCCCTGACAGCCTCGCAGCGGCCTCGCCGATGCGCTCGTCGGGGGCCGTCAGCGCGACGCGGACGTGCTCGGCGTCGCCGTAGAACGCGCCCGGCGCCACCAGGATCCCGAGGCCTGCCAGGTCGGCGACGGTCGCCCAGCTGTCCTGCCCGCCGGCCTCGGGCCGCACCCACAGGTACAGCCCGGCGTGCGACCGGTCGACGGCGTAGCCCGCGCCCTCGAACGCCGTTCGCAGCACCCGGCGACGCCGACCGTAGACGGCCCGCTGCGCCGCGACGTGCTCGTCGTCGGACAGCGCCGCGGCCGTCGCCGCCTGGACCGGTCCCGGCACGATCATCCCGGCGTGCTTGCGGACCTCGAGCAGCTGCGCGACGAGCGCGGGGTCGCCCGCGACGAACGCCGCTCGGTAGCCCGCGAGGTTCGACTGCTTGGACAACGAGTAGACGGCGAGCAGACCGGTGAGGTCCCCGCCCGTGACCCGCGGGTCCAGGATGCTGGGCACGCCGGACGACGCCCACGGCTCGTCCCAGGCCAGCTCGGCGTAGCACTCGTCGGAGGCCACCACGACAGGCTGTGCCGACGCCCGCGCCGCGTCGACGACCGCCCGGAGCTGGTCCACGCCGAGCACCGAGCCGTCCGGGTTGCCCGGGGAGTTCAGCCACACGAGCCGCACGTCCGCGGCGCCCGCCAGCCGCCCCGCGGGGTCGTCGGTCGGTTCCGGCGTCGCGCCGGCGAGCCGCGCGCCCACGTCGTAGGTCGGGTAGGCCGCCGCCGGGTGCAGGACGACGTCACCGGCACCGAGGCCGAGCAGGGACGGCAGGAACGCGACGAGCTCCTTGGAGCCGACCGTCGGCAGCACCGCCGCGGGGTCGAGCCCGCGGACGCCGCGGCGGCGGGCGAACCAGTCGACCACGGCCCGGCGCAGCGCGGGCGTGCCGTGCGTCGTCGGGTAGCCGGGTGAGTCCGCCGCCTCGGCCAGCGCCTCGCGGACGACCTCGGGCGTCGGGTCCACGGGGGTCCCGACGGACAGGTCGACGATGCCCCCCGGGTACGCGCGGGCGCGCTCGGCGAACGGCGTCAGGGTGTCCCAGGGAAAGTCCGGCAGGGCGCCGGTCAGCAGGCCCATCGAGCAGGCGTCACTCGCCGTGCACGCGCAGCGGCAGGGTCGCGATGATCGGGTGGTCCTTGTCGATCTCACCCATCTTCGCGGCACCGCCCGGCGAGCCGAGGTCGTCGAAGAACTCGACGTTCGCCTTGTAGTACTCGGTCCACTGCTCGGGGACGTCGTCCTCGTAGTAGATGGCCTCGACCGGGCACACCGGCTCGCAGGCGCCGCAGTCGACACACTCGTCGGGGTGGATGTACAGCGATCGCTTGCCCTCGTAGATGCAGTCCACGGGACATTCCTCGATGCACGCCTTGTCCTTGACGTCCACGCAAGGCTCGGCGATCACATACGTCACGGTCGGTCCTCCACAGGCCAGGGGTGCTCCTAGTATCGCTCACATGCTCAGGCGCGTGACGCGGTGTCCACGATGAGCGCGGACGGGTGGCGGAGCTGGTCACCCGGGGTCCGCGTGGTGGTCCGACGCCTGCGCGACGACCTCCCCGCGCCTGACCCCGACCGGCCCGAGCAGCACGTCCCCCGGCACTCGGACGTGCTGGGGGACGTGCTCGCGGTCGACGACGACGGTGTCCTGGTGCGCACCCGGCGTGGCGACGTGCGGGTGCCCGCCGCCGACATCGTGCTCACCAAGCTCGTGCCGCCCGCGCCCGCCGACCGGCGTCGCCGGCCGACGGACGCGTAGCTACGGCGCGGCCGGTGTGGGCGCCGGACCGCAGATGATCTTGTTCTGCGGCTTGTAGCGCCACGAGTTCGACTCGGTCTCGGCGAGCGCGCCGTTCAGGTACGTCTTGCGCGTCACGGTCACCGAGAAGCCCGGGTTGCCCGCGGCCGACGCCTCGCAGGTGGGCGACTGCGAGTACACCGTGGTCGGCGCGACGACGCCCGAGCGCGGGCTCGTGATCGACTCCACCGTCCAGTACTTGGTGCCCCACACCCGCACGTAGACACGACCGCCGTCCACCCACGCCTGCACCAGGGCGCCGTACGGGGTGTTGTTCTTCCAGCGCATGTCCAGCGTGCCGGTGAAGATCGTCGCCTCGCGGCCCTCCGGGTACCGCGCGAACCACTCGCTGTGCGGGCGGTGCTCGACGTCCTCGAAGCCGGCCAGGAACGCGGCGTTGTAGGTCGTGGTCGAGATCTGGCTCAGGCCACCGCCCCACGCGTCGGTGTGCTCGCCGCTGACGATCGCGCCGGCCTCGACGAAGCCGTGGGCCGCGTCGATCGGGCCGAGCGCGTCGGTCAGGCTGAACGTCTCACCGGGCCGGATCAGCGTGCCGCTGATCTTGCTCGCACCGTTCGCGATGTTCACCGTGCGGCGCGGCTCGCTGGTCAGCGGCGTGGAGAACTCGGAGACGATCTCCTTGACGCCGAGCGCCTCGAGCTCCGCCGTCGACTGGCTCGGGTCCGCCTGGACCAGCTCGACCGGCGCGGTGCGGTCGCTCGACGTGGCCGCCGTGCCGACCGCCGTGGCGAGCGCGGCCGGGTCGAGCGACGTGCCCGGCGTGCCCGGCACGATCACGGGGGCGTCGTTGACGAACTCGAAGTGGGCGTCGGCCGACGCCGTCAGCAGGTCGGGCAGCTGCGCGAGCACCGCTTCCGACAGCCCCTGGCCGTTCATCTGCAGCACGAGGTTGCCGTCGGTCGGCACGTAGGAGGCGTTGGCCGCCAGCGTCGCCGCGTCCAGCATCGCGACCTGGTCGGAGACCACGACCGACACCGGGGCCGACGTGACCTTCTGCGCCTCGACCAGCGCGGCGGCGGTCTCGTCCTGCGTGATGTCGGGCTCCACCGTCACCGTCGGCAGCTCGATCGGGCGGGCGGCGACGAGCCAGTCCTCGCTCAGCACGTCCGCCGCGCCGGCCTGGTCCAGGTCCCAGCCGTCCACCGCGTCCGTCGACTGCGCCGTGGCGTCGACGAACACGATCGTGCCGTCCACGGGCGCGAGCGCGAGCGACGTCCCGAGGTCGCCCAGCGCGGCCGTCAGGGCCTCGTCGTCGACCGACGTCACCGGCTCCTGCTCGCCGACGCCCACGATGTGGTCCCACAGCCGCTTCGGCTCCGCGAGGTTCACGCCCGTCAGCTGGTCGACCGTCGCCTGCGCGTCGAACGAGAGCCCGGCCGTGACCGGGTCGATCGTCGCCTGAACGTCGTTCGCCACGACCTCGATGGGCTGCGTCGTGGTGTCCGCCAGCTCGCTGTTCAGCCGCGCGACCGCCTCGTCCGAAGGAAGGCCGCCAATGTCGACGCCGGCCACCGTCGTGCCGCGAGGCACCCGGTCGGCCAGCGCGTACGACGCGCCGACGTAGGCCGCGCCGAGCACGACGATCACGCCCAGCGCGATGAGGAGGCGCTTGGGCCAGCGGCGCCGGCCGTCCTCCTCCTCGAACACGTCCAGGGGCGACGCCTTGCGCTCCGACGGCGGCACGGGGCCCGACGGGATCGGTCCGCCCGACGTGCCTGCGGCAGCGGCCGCACCTGCCGCGGCCGCGCCGGTGACCGGGCCGGACGCGATCCGGGTCGGCGTGGTCGGTGCGGGTGCGGGGGTCACGGGCGCAGCGGTCGGCGTCGCGACCGTGGCGGTCGTCGTCGCGGCGTTCGCCGTCCCGGCGGCGGCCGCGGCCGCGCCGGGGGCTGTGGT
>NZ_JBFUIK010000060.1:0-11044 GCF_056401915.1 Cellulomonas sp. P4_D11
GGAGCAGCCCGTGGGTCCCCGCCCCGAGCGGCGCGGCGACGCGCTGCGGCGCGGGTCGGCGGCGCTCCGCGAGATCCCGGCGTTCCGGCGGCTGCTCTCGACCTTCGTGCTGCAGGCCCTGGCGACCGGGGCGATGCTCGCGGGCGCCCAGTACGTCGCGACCTACACGCTGGGCTCCGAGGGCGCGGTGACGTTCCTGTTCGTCGCGCTCGTGGGCCCGGCGCTGCTCGTCATGCCGCTCGCGACGAGGATCTCCCGCCGCGTCGGCAAGCGCGCGGCCCTCGTCGGCGCCACCTCGCTGTTCGCGGTCGCCGCCCTGTCGCTGCTGCCGATGCGCTGGGCGCCCGGCGGCTGGGTCTACGTGTCCGTGGCCCTCGCGGGCCTCGCGTACGCCGGCATGCAGCTCTACCCGCTGGCCATGCTGCCGGACGTGGTCGCGGTCGACGCCCGCCAGCGCGGCGAGGACCGGGCGGGCGTGCTCGGCGGCGTCTGGACGGCGGGCGAGACGGCCGGGCTCGCGCTCGGCCCGACCCTCGTGCTCGGCATGCTGGCGGCGACGGGGTTCGTCTCCCGGACGGGCGACGAGGTGGTCACCCAGCCCTCGTCCGCGCTCCTGGGGATCACGATCGCGTTCTCGGTCCTGCCCGCCGCCCTCGCGTTCTCGAGCCTGCTGCCGCTGTCCCGCTACCCGCTGTCGGAGGCCGTCGTCGACGCGACCGCCGCGCCCACCCCCGAGGAGTCGCAGCCGTGAACAGCCGCGAGAGTGCCCGTACCCCCGAGGACGTCCTGGCGGACCTGGCCGCCCTGCGCGCGGCCGACCCGCCCACGCACGGCGGCCGCGTGCTCTCCTACGTCTACGACCCGGGCCGCGCCGACCTCGACGCCGTCGCCGCGGAGGCCGTCCGGCTGTTCCTGCCGGTCAACGGCCTGGACCCGACGACGTTCACGTCGGTGGCGGCCCTCGAGCGCCGCCTGGTCGCGTTCGCGCGCGACGTGCTGCACGGCGACGCCGACACGGTCGGGTCGATCACCTCGGGCGGGACCGAGTCCTGCATGCTCGCGGTGAAGTCGGCGCGCGACCTGTGGCGGGCGGCCGACCCCGCACGCGTCCACGCGCGGCCGACCCTCGTCCTGCCGACCACGGCGCACCCGGCGTTCCACAAGGCCGCCCACTACCTCGACCTCGACGTCGTGCCGGTCGCCGTCGATCCCGCGACGGGCACGCCGACCGCGGCCGACGTCCTCGCGCGGGTCGACGAGCGGACGGCACTCGTCGTCGTCAGCGCGCCGAGCTACCCGTTCGGCGCGATCGACCCCGTGGCCGAGGTCGCCGCCGGCGCGGCCGAGCGCGGGGTCGCGTGCCACGTCGACGCGTGCGTCGGCGGGTGGGTGCTCCCCTGGTGGGGCGACGTCGCGCGGCCGTGGGACCTGGCGGTGCCGGGCGTCACCTCGATCTCGGCGGACCTGCACAAGTTCGGCTACGCCCCCAAGGGCGCCTCCGTGGTGCTCTACCGTGCCCGCGACCGGCACCGCGCGCAGTACTTCGCGACGACCGCGTGGCCGGGCTACCCCGTGGTCAACCCGACGATGCTGGGCTCGCGGGGGGCCGGGTCGATGGCCGCCGCGTGGGCCGTGCTCGAGGTGCTCGGCACGGACGGTCTGGCGGACCTCGTCGCGACGACGCGCCGCGCCACCGACCGCCTGCTCGACGCGGCGGCGGGCATCCGTGGCCTGCGGGTGGTGGGCGCACCGGTCGGGCCGCTGATCGCCCTCGCCACGGACGAGTCGCTGCCCGCGGCCGAGCGGGTCGACCCGTTCACCTTCATCGACGAGGTGCGCCGGCGCGGCTTCCTGCTCCAGGCACAGCCCGCGATGGACCAGCCCGGCGGCGCGCCTCTGCCGCGGACGGCCCACCTGACGATCACGGCCGTCACCCAGGTGGTCGTCGAGGAGCTGGTCGGGGCGCTCGCCGCCGCGGCCGACGCCGTGCGCGGCCGGCCGGCCGCCGTGCCCGACCCGTCGCTCGCCGGACGCGTCCTGACCGAGGGGCTGCCCGACGAGCTCGCGGGCGTCATGGCCACCATCGAGGCGCTGCCGGGGGAGATCGTCCACCCCCTGCTCATCGAGGTGCTCGCGGCGGCGATCGACCCGTCGCTCGAGTGACGGACGTCGCGTCGGGGACGCCCGTCGTGCGCGGTAGGGTGGCTGCTCGAGAGACATTCCTTTAAGACCCGTCCTGTGAGGCGGGGAAGGAGTTTGCTTGATGAGCACTGGCACGCCCACGCCCGCCACGGATGCTGTCGACGACGACGCCAACGTGGTCCTCGGCGCCCCGGAGATCAGCCGGGCCCTCACGCGCATCGCGCACGAGATCCTCGAACGCAACAAGGGCGGCGCCGACGTCGTCCTGCTCGGCATCCCGACGCGGGGCCTCCCGCTGGCCCGCCGCCTCGCCGACCGGCTCGTCGCCGTCGAGCCGGGCCTGGACCCGGCGCTCCTCGTCGGCAGCCTCGACGTGACGATGTACCGCGACGACCTCGCGCAGCACCCCACGCGGACCATCGGCGCCACGGAGATCCCCGGCGGCGGTCTGGACGGCAAGGTCGTGGTCCTGGTGGACGACGTCCTCTACTCGGGCCGCACGATCCGGGCCGCTCTGGACGCGATCAACGACCTGGGCCGGCCGCGCGCGGTGCAGCTCGCCGCGCTGGTCGACCGCGGGCACCGCGAGCTGCCCATCCGCGCCGACTACGTCGGCAAGAACCTGCCGACCTCCACCAGCGAGCGCGTGCGCGTGCTGCTCGAGGAGAGCGACGGGCGCGACGCCGTCCTCATCGAGGGAGGGGTGCGATGAAGCACCTGCTGTCCACGGCCGACCTCGACCTGACCGACGCGGTCCGCATCCTCGACACGGCCGGCTCGATGGCCGCGACGCAGGCCCGGGAGATCAAGAAGCTGCCGACCCTGCGCGGCCGCACGGTGGTGAACCTGTTCTTCGAGGACTCCACCCGCACGCGGATCTCGTTCGAGACTGCCGCCAAGCGGCTGTCGGCCGACGTCATCAACTTCTCCGCCAAGGGCTCGAGCGTGTCCAAGGGCGAGTCGCTCAAGGACACGGCGCTCACGCTGCAGGCCATGGGTGCCGACGCGGTCGTCATCCGGCACCACGCCTCGGGCGCGCCGCACACGCTGGCGACCAGCGGCTGGACGCACGGCGCGGTCATCAACGCGGGCGACGGGATGCACCAGCACCCCACGCAGGCGCTGCTCGACGCGTACACCCTGCGGCGGCACCTGGCCGGCCCCGGCGACGTCACCGGGCGCGACCTGGCCGGGCTGCGGGTCGCGATCGTCGGCGACGTCCTGCACAGCCGCGTCGCGCGGTCCAACGTGCAGCTGCTGCACACGCTGGGCGCCGAGGTGGTCCTCGTCGCGCCGCCGACGCTCCTGCCCGTCGGGGTGGGCGCCTGGCCGGCGCGCGTGTCCTACCACCTGGACGAGGTGATCGCCGACGAGAAGCCGGACGCGATCATGATGCTGCGGGTCCAGCGCGAGCGGATGTCGAGCGCGGGCGGCGGGTTCTTCCCGAGCCCGCTCGAGTACACGCGCCGCTACGGCCTCGACGCGCGCCGGCTGAGCCTGCTCCCCGAGCACGCGATCGTGCTGCACCCCGGCCCGATGAACCGCGGCCTGGAGATCTCGGCGGACGCCGCGGACTCCGCACGCGCGGTGATCGTCGAGCAGGTGGCCAACGGGGTCGCCGTCCGCATGGCCGTCCTGTACCTGCTGCTCGCGGGCGGCGACGCCCCCGCTCGAGCGGGCGCCGCGGGCGCCGAGAAGAACACCGACGAGAAGGGCGCTGACGCGTGACGAGGAACTACCTGCTGCGGGACGTGAGCCCGCTGGGCGACGGCGTCACGGACGTGCTGCTGGCCGACGGCGTGATCGCGGTGATCGGCCCCGACGCCGAGGCGAAGGCAGGCCCGGACGCGGTGATCATCGACGGCAGCGGGCTCGTGCTGCTGCCCGGCCTGGTGGACCTGCACACGCACCTGCGCGAGCCCGGTCGCGAGGACGCCGAGACGGTCCGCTCCGGCACGCGCGCCGCGGCGATGGGCGGCTTCACGGCCGTGCACGCGATGGCGAACACGACGCCGACGCAGGACACGGCCGGCGTCGTCGAGCAGGTGTGGCGGCTCGGTCGCGACGCCGGATGGGCCGACGTGCGCCCCGTGGGCGCGGTCACGGTCGGGCTCGAGGGCGACCGACTGGCCGAGCTGGGCGCGATGGCCGAGTCCGCGGCGCAGGTGCGGGTCTTCTCCGACGACGGGAAGTGCGTGCACGACCCGGTGGTCATGCGGCGCGCCCTGGAGTACGTCAAGGCGTTCGACGGGGTCATCGCCCAGCACGCGCAGGAGCCGCGGCTCACCGAGGGTGCCCAGATGCACGAGGGCGTCGTGTCGGCGGAGCTCGGGCTGGCCGGCTGGCCGGCGGTCGCCGAGGAGGCGATCATCGCCCGCGACGTCCTGCTCGCCGAGCACGTCGGGTCCCGGCTGCACGTCTGCCACCTCTCCACGGCGGGCTCGGTGGAGATCATCCGCTGGGCCAAGTCGCGCGGCATCGACGTCACCGCCGAGGTCACGCCGCACCACCTGATGCTCACCGACGAGCTCGCGCGCGGCTACGACCCGGTGTTCAAGGTCAACCCTCCGCTGCGCACCCAGCGCGACGTCGAGGCGGTCCGCGAGGGCCTGGCCGACGGCACCATCGACATCGTCGCCACCGACCACGCGCCGCACACGCGCGAGGACAAGGACTGCGAGTGGGGCGCCGCGGCGTTCGGCATGACCGGTCTGGAGACCGCCCTCTCGGTGGTGCAGGAGACCATGGTCGACACCGGGCGGATGACGTGGGCCGACGTCGCGCGCGTGCTGTCCACGGCGCCGGCGCGCATCGGGCGCGTGAGCGACCACGGCCGCCCGATCGCGGTGGGGGAGCCCGCCAACCTCACGCTGGTCGACCCGGGCATCCGCCGGGTGGTCGTGCCCGAGGAGCAGGCCACCCACAGCGTCAACTCCCCGTTCCGCGGGCGCGAGCTGTCGGGGTGCGTCATCGCGACGTTCCTGCGCGGGCGCGCGACCGTCATGGACGGCTCGGCCTGCGACGAGAGCATCGTGGTCTCCTCGTGAGTCGGCAGGCCGTCTCGACGATCGTGCTCGTCCTCGTCGTGCTCCTCGTGTTCTGGGGCATGCGGGCGGGCTGGCAGGCGCGGACCCGGCGATCGGCCGCGCTGGTCCCCGAGCTGCCGGCGGCCCCGGCCGACCCGGGGGCGGTGCGGCTCGGCCCGCTGGACGCCACGTACGTCTCGACGACGCGCGCGGGCGACTGGCTCGACCGGGTCACCGCGCAGGGCCTCGGCGTGCGCAGCCCGGCGCAGGTGACGGTCTTCGACGCCGGCGTGCGGATCACCCGCCAGGGCGCCGCCGACCTCTTCGTGCCCGCCGCCGCGGTCCGCGGCGCGACGGGCGCCCCGGGGATGGCCGGCAAGGTCGTCGGGGGAGAGGGCGTCGTCGTCCTCACCTGGCAGGCGGACGCCGCCGACCCCCGCGGCCTGGACACGGGCGTCCGACCGAAGCACGCCGCGGACCGCGCGCGGCTCGTCGACGCACTCACGCAGCTGACCACGGGCGGTACGCCCGCGCAGGAGGAGAACTCATGACCGACGCAGTACTGGTGCTCGAGGACGGCCGCACCTTCACGGGACGGTCGTACGGCGCCGAAGGCTCCACGCTGGGCGAGATCGTCTTCAACACCGGCATGACCGGGTACCAGGAGACGCTGACCGACCCGTCGTACCACCGCCAGATCGTCGTCATGACGGCCCCGCACATCGGCAACACGGGCGTGAACGACGAGGACGACGAGTCGACGCGGATCTGGGTGGCCGGCTACGTGGTCCGGGACCCCGCCCGCCGCGCCTCGAACTGGCGCTCGCGCCGCACGCTGGACGACGACCTGGTGGCGCAGGGCATCGTCGGGATCAGCGCCATCGACACCCGGGCGCTGACCCGGCACCTGCGCGAGCGCGGCGTCATGCGCGCGGGCATCTTCTCCGGCGCGGCCCTGCTGGACGAGAACGGCGAGCGCCGGCCCGACGACGAGCTGGTGACGGACGTGCTCGCCGCCCCGGCGATGGCCGGCGCCGACCTGGCGGGCGAGGTGTCCACCGACGAGGCCTACGTGGTCGAGCCGGTGGGGGAGCACGTCGCGACCGTCGCGGCCGTCGACCTGGGCATCAAGTCGATGACCCCGCAGCGCATGGCCGAGCGGGGGATCCGCGTGCACGTGCTGCCCTCGACGGCCACGATCGACGACGTGCTGGCCACCGAGCCGGACGGCGTCTTCTTCTCCAACGGCCCCGGCGACCCCGCGGCGGCGACGCACGAGATCGAGCTGCTGCGCGACGTGCTCGACCGCCGCATCCCGTTCTTCGGCATCTGCTACGGCAACCAGCTGCTCGGCCGAGCGCTCGGCTACGGCACCTACAAGCTGGGCTACGGCCACCGCGGCGTGAACCAGCCGGTCATGGACCGCGCGACCCGCAAGGTCGAGATCACGGCCCACAACCACGGCTTCGCGGTCGACGCGCCGCTGGACGGCGAGTCCGTCGCGCCGCACGACGGGGGCCGCTACGGCCGCGTCGTCGTCAGCCACGTCGACCTCAACGACGACGTCGTCGAGGGCCTCCAGGCGCTCGACCTGCCCGCGTTCTCGGTGCAGTACCACCCGGAGGCCGCGGCGGGCCCGCACGACGCCGCGTACCTCTTCGACCGCTTCGTCGATCTGATGACCAACGAGAAGGGTGCCGCCTGATGCCCCGGCGCACAGACATCAGCAGCGTCCTCGTCATCGGGTCCGGCCCGATCGTCATCGGCCAGGCCTGCGAGTTCGACTACTCCGGGACGCAGGCCTGCCGCGTGCTCAAGGAGGAGGGCCTGCGGGTCATCCTCGTGAACTCCAACCCGGCCACGATCATGACCGACCCGGAGTTCGCCGACGCCACGTACGTCGAGCCGATCACCACCGAGATCCTCACCACGATCATCGCCAAGGAGCGCCCGGACGCGATCCTGCCCACGCTGGGCGGCCAGACCGCGCTCAACGCGGCGATCGCGCTGGACGAGGCGGGCGTGCTCGAGAAGTACGACGTCGAGCTCATCGGCGCGAACATCGCCTCGATCCAGAAGGGCGAGGACCGCGAGCAGTTCAAGGAGGTCGTCGCGGTGTGCGGCGCCGAGAGCGCGCGCTCCGCGATCGTGCACACGATCGACGACGCGCTCGCCGCCGTCGAGGACCTCGGCTACCCCGTCGTCGTGCGGCCGTCCTTCACCATGGGCGGGCTCGGCTCGGGCATCGCCTACGACGAGGCCGACCTGCGCCGGATCGTCGGCCAGGGCCTGCACTACTCGCCCACCACCGAGGTGCTCCTGGAGGAGTCGATCCTCGGCTGGAAGGAGTACGAGCTCGAGCTCATGCGCGACAAGCACGACAACGTCGTGGTCGTCTGCTCGATCGAGAACGTCGACCCGGTCGGCGTGCACACCGGCGACTCGGTGACCGTGGCGCCGGCCCTCACGCTCACGGACCGCGAGTACCAGCGGCTGCGCGACATCGGCATCGCGGTCATCCGCGAGGTCGGCGTCGACACCGGCGGGTGCAACATCCAGTTCGCCATCGAGCCGTCCACGGGCCGCATCGTCGTGATCGAGATGAACCCGCGCGTGTCCCGGTCGAGCGCGCTCGCCTCGAAGGCGACCGGCTTCCCGATCGCCAAGATCGCCGCCAAGCTCGCGGTCGGCTACACGCTGGACGAGATCCCCAACGACATCACCGGCGGCTCCACCCCGGCGTCCTTCGAGCCCACGCTCGACTACGTCGTCGTCAAGGTCCCGCGGTTCGCGTTCGAGAAGTTCCCGGCCGCCGACGACACGCTGACCACGACCATGAAGTCCGTCGGCGAGGCCATGGCGCTGGGCCGCAACTTCACCGAGGCGCTCGGCAAGGCCATGCGCTCGCTCGACAAGAAGGGGTCGGTCTTCCACTGGGCCGGCGACGCGCTGACCGGCGACGCGCTCGAGGCCCTCGTCGCGACGATCTCCCGGCCGACCGAGCACCGCCTGGTCGACGTCCAGCAGGTGCTGCGCTCCGGCGTCTCCCTCGAGCGGGTCTACGAGCTCACGGGCATCGACCCGTGGTTCCTCGACCAGATCCAGCTCATCAACGAGGTCGCCGAGCAGACGCGCACGGCCGACGCCCTGACCCGCGACGTGCTCCTGCACGCCAAGCGCCACGGCCTGTCGGACGCCCAGATCGCGACCCTGCGCCGCACGTCGGAGGACGCCGTGCGCCGGTCCCGCCACGCGGTCGGCCTGCGCCCGGTCTTCAAGACGGTCGACACCTGCGCCGCCGAGTTCGCCGCGAGCACGCCGTACCACTACTCCACGTACGAGGAGGAGACCGAGGTCGCCCCCCGCACGCGGCCCGCGATCCTCATCCTCGGCTCGGGGCCCAACCGAATCGGGCAGGGCATCGAGTTCGACTACTCGTGCGTGCACGCCGCGCTGGCGCTCAAGGGCGAGTTCGAGACCGTCATGGTCAACTGCAACCCGGAGACCGTCTCGACGGACTACGACACGTCCGACCGCCTCTACTTCGAGCCGCTGACGTTCGAGGACGTGCTCGAGGTCTACACCGCCGAGCTCGCCGCCGGCCCGGTCGAGGGTCTGATCGTCACGCTCGGAGGCCAGACGCCCCTGTCGCTCGCGCAGCGGCTCGCCGACGCCGGCCTGCCGATCCTCGGCACCTCGCCGGCCGCGATCGACGCCGCGGAGGACCGCGGGGAGTTCGGCAAGGTGCTCGAGGCCGCGGGACTGCCGGCGCCGGCATTCGGCACCGCGACCACGCAGGCCGGCGCCCGCGACACCGCGCGCCGCATCGGCTTCCCGGTGCTCGTCCGCCCGTCCTACGTGCTCGGCGGCCGGGGGATGGAGATCGTCTACGACGAGAACCAGCTGAACGAGTACGTACAGCGCGCGCTGGACAACGCCGCCGACGGGGGGCGCGCGGGCACGCTGCCTCCGCTGCTCATCGACCGGTTCCTCGACGACGCCATCGAGATCGACGTGGACGCGCTGTTCGACGGGACCGAGCTGTTCCTCGGCGGCGTCATGGAGCACATCGAGGAGGCCGGCATCCACTCCGGCGACTCGGCGTGCACGCTGCCGCCGGTCACCCTCTCGACGTCCGAGCTCGAGCGGATCCGGCTCTCCACCGAGGCGATCGCGCGCGGGGTCGGGGTGCACGGGCTGCTCAACATCCAGTTCGCGCTGGTCTCGGACGTGCTCTACGTGCTCGAGGCGAACCCTCGGGCGTCGCGGACCGTGCCGTTCGTCTCCAAGGCCACGGGCGTCTCGCTGGCCAAGGCGGCCGCCCTGGTCATGGCCGGCCGCTCGATCGCGGACCTGCGTGCCATGGGCATCCTGCCGGTCGACGACGCGAGTGTCCTGGACCTCGGCTCGCCGGTCGCGGTCAAGGAGGCCGTGCTGCCGTTCAAGCGGTTCCGCACCAAGGAGGGCGTGGTCGTCGACACCGTTCTCGGCCCGGAGATGCGCTCCACGGGCGAGGTCATGGGCTTCGACGTCGACTTCCCGACCGCCTTCGCCAAGTCGCAGGACGCGGCCTTCGGCGGCCTCCCGACGGGCGGGCGGGTGTTCATCTCGGTGGCGGACCGGGACAAGCGCTCGATCGTCTTCCCGGTCAAGCGGCTGGCGGAGCTCGGCTTCGAGATCCTGGCCACCGAGGGCACCGCCTCGGTCCTGCACCGCAGCGGCATCGCGTCGACGGTCGTGCGCAAGTACTCGGCGGGGCGGGGCGCCGCGGGGGAGCCGACCATCGTCGACCTCATCACCGAGGGCTCCGTCGACATGGTGGTCAACACCCCGTCGGGCCAGGGCGCGCGCGCCGACGGGTACGAGATCCGGGCGGCGACCGTCGCGGCCGACAAGGCCATGGTCACCACGGTCCAGCAGCTCGGCGCCGCGGTGCAGGCCATCGAGGCGCGCCAGGCCGGCCCGTTCCGCGTGACCAGCCTGCAGGAGCACGACGCCGCCGCCCTGGTGCGGCGCGAGGCGCGCGCGGCGGCCCGCGCATGACCGTGCCGTTCGGGGCTCGCCTGGCGGCCGCCATGGACGCCCACGGGCCGCTCTGCGTCGGCATCGACCCCCACACCAGCCTCCTGGAGGCGTGGGGGCTGCCCGACGACGCGTCGGGGCTGCGCCGGTTCGCGCTCACCGTGCTCGAGGCGGTCGGCGGGCGGGTCGCGGCGGTCAAGCCGCAGGCCGCGTTCTTCGAGCGGCACGGGTCGGCGGGCGTCGCGGTGCTCGAGGAGGTGGTCGCGGCGGGTCGGGACACCGGCACGCTCGTGATCGTCGACGCCAAGCGCGGCGACATCGGCTCGACCATGGGCGCCTACGCCGACGCGTTCCTCCGGGACGGCTCGCCGCTGGCCGGCGACGCCCTGACCGTCTCGCCGTACCTCGGGTTCGGCTCGCTCGACCCGGCCGTCGACCTCGCGCTCTCGTCGGGACGCGGGCTGTTCGTCCTGTGCCTGACCTCCAACCCGGAGGGGCCCGAGGTGCAGCACGCGCGCACCCCCGACGGCGCGAGCGTGGCGGCGGCCATGGCCGCGCACGCGGCCACCGTGAACGCCGGGGTGACGCCCATGGGCTCGATCGGTCTCGTGGTCGGCGCGACGGTCGGCGACGCGGCGGCGCGGACCGGCACCGACCTCACGCGCGTCAACGGCCCGCTGCTCGCCCCGGGGGTGGGCGCTCAGGGTGCCGGCGCAGCGGACCTCGCGGCCGTCTTCGGCCCGGCCCGGCACCAGGTGCTCGCGTYGTCGTCGCGCGCCGTGCTGGCGGCCGGCCCGGACGTCGCGGCGTTGCGCGCCGCGGCGCGGGCGGGAGCCGACGAGGCCACCGTCGCG
>NZ_JBFUIK010000061.1:0-10732 GCF_056401915.1 Cellulomonas sp. P4_D11
CAGCCGACGCGGCCGTGACACCCACCGTCGCGAGCGCGAGGGCGGCGGCGGTGACGAGGGCGAGGCGGGCACGCATCGTGCCAGCATGCTGTGCGCGGGCGACGAGCGGGGGCACGGCGCGCCGACCTCGGCCGGATCGGCCGGGCGCTCGCGGCGCCCGCCGTCAGACCGGGGTCGGGTCCAGCGTCGTGCCGAGGTGGAGGTACCCGGCCTCGCGCCCGGCGGCGGTGACCTCGAGCGAGGCCGCCTCGCGGACCTTGTGCAGCTCCGACCCGCCGCCGTCGGTGATGATGCCGTGCAGCGAGTACGTCCCCTCGCCGAGCATCGTGGCGGGAACCTGGAAGTCGAACGACTGCACGCCCGAGACGGGCGGCATCGTGACGCCGAGCATGCGGCTGTTCGTCGCGTAGATGGTCTGCCCGCCCAGCGAGTCGAACCCGAACCCGAGCGCCCAGCTCTCCAGCGGTGTCGGTGCGTCCACCGTGATGCGGACGGTCAGGGGCTCGCCCGCGGCCACGCTGGTCACCTGGGTGCCGGCGTGCACCATGCCGACGCTCGTGATCTTGACGTCCACCGTGGGGCCGTCCTGCAGGAGCGCGCGCTCGCGGGCGATCTCGCCCTCGCGGATCTGGTCGAACTCCGTGCGCAGCACGCGCAGGGCCTCGCGCGGCGGGCCGTCGGCGGTCACCACCCCGTGCTCGAGCACGATGGCCCGGTCGCACAGGTCCGCGACCTGGTCGAGGCCGTGGGTGACGAAGATGATCGTGCGGCCCTCGCCCTGGAACGACCGGATCTTGTCCATGCACTTGCGCTGGAACGGCTCGTCACCGACCGCGAGGACCTCGTCGACCAGCAGGATGTCCGGGTCGACGTGGACCGCGACGGCGAACGCCAGCCGGACGTACATGCCCGACGAGTAGAACTTCACCTGGGTGTCGATGAACTGCTCGATGCCGGAGAAGTCGACGATCGCGTCGAAGTGCTTGTCGGTCTGCGCGGTCGACAGCCCCAGGATCGCGGCGTTGAGGTAGACGTTCTCGCGGCCGGTCAGGTCCGGGTGGAACCCGGCGCCCAGCTCGAGCAGCGCCGCCATGCGGCCCCGGGTCCGCACCAGGCCCGAGGTCGGCTGCAGGATGCCGCCGATGGACTTCAGCAGTGTGCTCTTGCCCGACCCGTTCGGGCCGATGAGGCCGACCGTGCTGCCGGACTCGATCTCGAGCGAGACGTTGCGCAGCGCCCAGAAGTCCTCCTTGTGGAGGTTGGACCGGCCGAAGTTGACCAGCCGCTCCTTGAGGGACTTCTCCTTGCGGATGACGAAGCGCTTGGACAGGTCGACGACCTCGACGACGGTGGGGTTGCCCATCACAGCTCCTGCGCGAAGTTGCCCTGGAGGCGCACGAAGATCCGCTGCGCGACCCAGACGAAGACGATGCCGACGGCGAGCCAGATCCACAGCCACGCGGCGAGGTTCGGGGGGACGGGCTGCCCGTCGCCACCCACCCAGAACGTCTGCTGGAACCCCATCACGGCGAGCGTCATCGGGTTGGCCAGGTAGATGTTCTCGAGGACCGGGCTGTCGACCTGGCCGCTCACCTGCGCCCAGGAGTAGACGATCGGCGAGGCCCAGAAGGCGATCATCAGCCCGATGTCCACCAGGTAGGCGACGTCCCGCAGGTACACGTTGACCGCGGAGAGCAGCAGCGACAGGCCGAGCGAGATCACGACGATCACCGCGAGCGACAGCGGCAGGTACAGCCAGCGCGTGCCGGTGGGGAACTGACCGGTGACGATCGTCGCCAGGATGAGGATGCCCAGCTGGATCGCGAAGTTGAACAACGACGAGCCCAGCGAGCTCAGCGGGAAGATCTCCCGCGGCAGGTACACCTTCTTGATCAGGCCCCCGTTGCCGACGATTGATCCGGTGCCGGTGGTGACGGCCTCGGAGAACAGGGTCCACGCGGTCAGGCCGGTGTAGATGAACACCGCGAAGTTCGGGATCTGCCGCGCGGCGCCCATGAACTGGCCGATGGCGACGTAGTAGATGAGCAGGAGCGTCAGCGGGCGGATCAGGCTCCAGACGAAGCCGAGGGTGCTGTCCTTGTAGCGCGCCTTGAGCTCGCGGCGGATGAGCATGTCGAGCAGCTCGCGGTGCTTCCAGATGTCCCGCAGCTGCGCCGAGGTGCCGGCCGCGAGGCCCGGCGTCGGACCCGTGGTCCGGAGTGGCTCCTGCTCGAGGCGGGCCGCGCGCTCTTCGCTGGCTGTCGTCATGCGTTCGATGCTCCTGCGGGTCGTCGTGCAACCGACCGCTGGATCGGCGTCGACAGACTACCTGTGCCGATCTGGGACGGGCTCACGCGTCGCTGCCGTGCACGACCCGCCACAGGTCGGCCGCGTAGGCGTCCCAGGTGGTCGCTCGCCTGGTCGCGGCGGCGGCGGCGAGGGTCGCGTGGAGGGCGTCGTCGGTGAGCAGGCGGCGCAGGGCGTGGGCGAGGTCACTCTCGTCGCGGGGGTCGACGAGGAGCGCGCCGCCCCCGTCCGCGATCTCGACCATGCTGCCGAACGCGGACGTGATGGCGGGCGTGCCCGCCGCCAGCGACTCGGCGACCGGGAGCCCGAAGCCCTCGTTGACCGACGGGAAGACGGTGCAGCGGGCCAGCCGGTAGGCGGCCCAGAGCAGCCGGTCGCTCAGCCGGCTGACGGACTCGACGGGCCGCCCGGCGGCGCGCAGCTGCGCGAGCCGCTCGGTGAACTCGCCGCTGTTCCAGGACGCGCCGCCCACGAATGTGAGGCTGAACCGCACGCCCTGCCGCCAGAGCAGCTCGGCGGCGTGCAGCACCGCCAGGTGGTTCTTGCGGGGCTCGTGGCTGCCGACGCACAGGACGAACGGGAGGTCGGCGACGAGGAGCTGGTCGCGCGCCTCGGCGAGGTCCTCGTCGGTGGCCGCCGGCGCGTCCGCGGGGAGCAGGAGCGGGACCACCGACGGTCCGTCCAGCCCGGCGCCGCCGAGCATGCGCCGCCAGCCCTCGTACTCGACCGCAGAGGCCTGCGAGATCGTCGCGACCACGTCGAACTCGGCGACCGCGGCGAGGTTGAGGGCGAACACGGCCGGGAAGCCCGTGGCCGCGGTCTCGGCGGAGGTGAGCGGGACGCAGTCGAAGCCGATCACGGCGCACCGGCTCGGGCTGTGGCGGGCGAGCGCCTGCAGCGCGGCGCAGCGCCGGGGCTGGATCGCCAGCTCGGGCAGGACATAGGTCGAGCGCCACGGCACGAGCACCTGCGGGGCGTCGGCGCCCGAGGAGGCCGGGACCTCGACGGCGCGGTCGGGCTCCAGCGCACGGTCGCGGCCCGCGGCGTCGAGCGCCACCATCGCGTCCATGTCCGCGGTCCAGCCCACGGCGGTGAAGTCCTCGGTGTCGCGCCAGGCGCGGCCGACGTGGCGGGCCACCCGCTGGATCCCGGTGCCCAGGGGGTAGAGCACGAGGTCGCCCATGTCGACCACGGTGCCGCCCACCAGGACGCGCACCTCCCGGGCGACCGACGCCCGGGTCGAGGCGGCGCGCGCGGCGTCGGCGATCGCCCGCGGCCCGTCGAGCAGGGCGCGGCGCCGCGCATCGACCACCTGCTCGGCGGTCGGGAGCCGGGCGGACAGCACGGCGAGCGCGAGCCACGTCGTCGCGTCGTCGGGGGCGG
Organism: Cellulomonas sp. P4_D11; assembly: GCF_056401915.1. Lineage (NCBI taxonomy): Bacteria > Bacillati > Actinomycetota > Actinomycetes > Micrococcales > Cellulomonadaceae > Cellulomonas > Cellulomonas sp. P4_D11. The sequence continues at coordinate 3,691 of NZ_JBFUIK010000061.1, forward strand.
TGAGGTACGCGGCCGCCCGGGTCTCGGCGTCGCGGTCGTCCCTCGGAGCGGGGGCCTGCGGGTCGAGGGTGGTGACCAGGAGGTCGAGGCGGCGGCGCCAGGTCTGCGGCGGGATGCGCGCCGGCCGGGTGGGGGCTCCCACCCGGAGCACGCGCCGGACGCCTGCGCCGGCCACGGATCGGACCCTCATGCGGCGTCCTCGACGAGCGCGACCCAGAGCGCGTCGGCGTAGGCCCGCCACGTCTGGGCGGGGATCTGCGCGGCCTCGTCGCGCAGGCGGGCGCGGAGGCCGGCGTCGGTGACCATCTCGCGCAGCGCGTCGAGCACCGCGTCGTCGTCGCGGGGGTCCACCGTCCGGCAGCCGCCCGCCGACGCGATCTCGGCCTGGCTGCCGTACGAGGACGTGAGCACCGGCGTGCCGCACGCCAGCGACTCGGCGACCGGCAGCCCGAATCCCTCGTGCAGCGAGATGAAGACCGTGAACGACGCGTCGCGCAGCAGCGTCCACAGGGCGTCGTCGCGCACGGAGGAGCTCCACCGGACCGGCCGGCCGGCCTGCCGGAGCCGGTCCAGCTGGGCCTCGACCGAGCGCGTGTCCCAGCCGGGCGCGCCGACGAGGTGCAGGTCGAACTCGACGCCCTCGCGCCACAGCCGCTCGGCGGCGAACAGGAGCGCGCCGTGGTTCTTGTGCGGCTCGAGCCGGCCGACCGACAGGACCAGCGGCCGGTCCGGCGACACCCGCCGGTAGCCGAGCGGCGCGGGGGGGACGGTGACGGGCAGCATGACCTCGACGACCTCCGGTCCGGGCAGCCCCTGCGCCGCGAGCGCGGAGCCGAAACCCGCGAACTCCGCGACCGCGGAGGAGCTGATCCCCGCGACCCGGTGCGCGTGCTTGATCACCGTGAGATAGGCGGCGAAGCCGTTGGGCTCGCCGAGCGGGCGCAGGTCGGCGCTGATCACCGGGATCGCGTCGTACCCGATGGCGACGACCGACGTCCCCGACAGCTCGGCGAGGGCGGCCAGCTGGTCGCAGTGCTCGGCCAGCGGCACCTCGGCGAGCACCAGCGTGGCCCGCCACGGGATGACGAGCACCGGCTCCTCGTCGTCCGCGACGTGGTGCGTGGGGCCGGTCTCGGGCGTCTCGTCGGGCGCCTCGACCGCGTCGTCCCAGCGGGCGGCGAGGGACCACTCGGGCGGGGTCAGCAGGCGCAGGGTGCCGAGCGTCCAGGTCCACGCCGCGAGGGTGACCTCGCGGTCGGTGGTCCAGGCGCGCACCACCTCGCGCGTGGTGCGCTGGATCCCGTTGTGGAACCGCGACTTGGCCGAGGCGTCGACGTCGACGATCACGCCCGAGACCACCCGCGCCGGCAGGGCGACGGTGTCGCACCGGAACGCGACCTGGTGACCACGGTCGAGCAGGCTCAGCTCGAGGCCGACCCGGTCCTCGAGGTCGACGTCCCGCAGCACGGCGCGCACGTCCGAGGCGATCGGGAACGTGCCGGCCAGCACGGTGAGGACGAGCCACGCCAGCTCGGAGGACCGCTCGGCGCGCAGGAGGTCGACCAGGGCACCGAGGCACGCCTGCGCGTCGCGCGCCGGCTCGTCGTCCCGCTCGGGTGCCACCGGCAGGACGGCGTCGGCCGCCGCCCGGAGGCGCTGCGCGAGGGCCGCGGTGACGGGGGCCGTCATCCCTCCCGCCGCAGGACCTGGGCCGCGCGCAGCGGGGCGGTCACCCGCCACGAGACGGTGCGGTGCATCGCGTCGATCTCCGCCTGGAGCGCGGCGGCGCGGCGCTGCTGGTCCGCGTGGGCCGGCAGCTCCACCGCGAGGTCCGCCCACCGCGTCAGCGCGGCGGCGCGCCAGCGGACGACGTCCTCCTCGAGCGCGGCGACCCGCTCGCGCAGCGCCAGGTCGTGCGCGGTGTCGAACTCGTCCAGCGCGCACGCCGGGTAGGACAGCGCGGGCGCCAGGTCGAGGTGGTCGGTCGAGACGTAGAAGCGCGAGACGCCGTCGAAGAGGCACAGGCGGTAGCCGGCCGCGAGCACGTCCGGCTCCCACGACTCCCACGAGGGCGTGGTGCTCCGGGGCTCGGTGGCCTCGACCACCAGCACCCACGGGCGCCAGCGCGCGAGGTCGAACCCCGTCAGCGCCGCGCGCTCGGCGCCCTCGACGTCGATCACGGCCAGGTGGAGGTCGACGCCCTCCCACGACTCCGACGCGAGGATCTGGTCGAGCGTGCGCGTCGGGACCGTGAGGTCGGTGCCGGCGAAGCCGTCGTCGCGGTGCCGCTCGCCGTACTCGTCCACGAGCGTGGACAGCCCGGTGCCCTCGAACACGTGCAGGGTGACGGTGTCGGTGGTGCCGTCCGTGGCCGCCGCCTCGACCTGCGTGTCCCGCGGTCGCTCGGTGCGGTGGGCCTCCACGAGGGACGGGACCGGCTCGACCGTGATGCCCGACCAGCCGCGGTCGTAGAACGCCCGGGTGACGGACTCGGCGCTCGGGTGGTTGGCCCCGACGTCGACGTACCGGCCGCCCTCGACCTGCTGCAGCGCGCGCCACAGGACGACGTCCTCGCGGTTCTGGGCATACGACACGAAGGTGGGGACCTGGGGCACCGGAGCATCATACGGCGGGCTCGTGACCCTGTTCCGGCCGCCACCCGCTAGGCTCCAGGCGTTCAGACGTCAGTCGATCTCGAGGAATCATGCCCCGCGCATTCATCACCGGTATCACCGGCCAGGACGGTCTCTACCTCGCTGAGCTGCTGCTCTCCAAGGGGTACGAGGTCTACGGACTCATCCGCGGTCAGAACAACCCGAAGCTCGACCTGGTGCGCTCCACGGTGCCCGGCGTCAAGCTGGTCACGGGTGACCTCACGGACATGTCGAGCCTCATCCGCGCGCTGCAGACCGCGCAGCCGGACGAGGTCTACAACCTCGGGGCGATCTCCTTCGTGGCGTACTCGTGGGAGAACGCCATGCTCACCTCGGACGTCACCGGCAAGGCCGTGCTGAACATCCTCGAGGCCGTGCGGCTCTACTCGAACGACGACATGTCGAAGGTGCGCTTCTACCAGGCGTCGTCCTCGGAGATGTTCGGCAAGGTGCAGGAGGTGCCGCAGCGCGAGAACACGCTGCTGTGGCCGCGGTCGCCGTACGGCGTCGCCAAGGTCTTCGGGCACTACATGACGATCAACTACCGCGAGTCCTACGGGATGCACGCCTCCTCCGGGATCCTCTTCAACCACGAGTCCCCTCGCCGCGGCCCCGAGTTCGTCACGCGCAAGGTCTCGCAGGCGGTCGCGCGCATCTCGCTCGGGCTGCAGGACGACATCACGCTGGGCAACCTCGACGCCAAGCGCGACTGGGGCTTCGCGGGCGACTACGTCGACGCGATGTGGCGCATGCTGCAGCAGCCCGAGGCCGACGACTACGTCGTGGCGACGGGGGAGACGCACTCCATCCGCGAGCTCCTCGACATCGCCTTCAAGCACGTCGGCATCGACGACTGGGCGCACCTGGTCAAGCAGGACCCGCGCTTCATGCGGCCGGCCGAGGTCGACCTGCTCATCGGCGACCCGGCCAAGGCGCACGAGAAGCTGGGCTGGAAGCGCCAGGTCGACTTCCCGACGCTCGTCACGATGATGGTCGACAACGACCTGGAGGAGCAGCGCGCTCTGGCTGGTCGGTGACGACGTGACGACGGTGTTCGTCACCGGGATCTCCGGGCAGGACGGTCGTCTGCTGGCCCGACGCCTGGTCGACGAGGGGCACGACGTGCACGGCCTCGTCCGCTCGGTCGAGGGCACCGCGTCGGTGCGGGACCTGCTGCCGGCCGAGGTGCAGCTGCACGCCGGCGACCTCGAGGACGCGGCGGCGCTCGCCGGGCTGCTCGGCGAGCTGGCGCCGACCGAGGTGTACAACCTCGGCGGGATCAGCTCGGTGGCGTACTCATGGGCGGAGCCCGTGGTGACGGGCCTGGTCACCGGGTTGGGCGCCGTGGCCGTGCTGGAGGCGGCGTTCCGCGTCCAGGAGCGCCGCGGGACCGCCGTGCGCGTGCTGCAGGCCTCGAGCGCGGAGATGTTCGGCACCCCCGACCGCACCCCGCAGGACGAGGGCACGACGATCCGCCCGAGCTCGCCCTACGGCGCCGCCAAGGCCTATGCGCACCACATGGCCGGCGTGTACCGCTCGCGGGGGCTCGGCGTGGCCACCTGCATCCTGTACAACCACGAGTCCCCACTGCGGCCGACGACGTTCGTCACGCGCAAGATCACGGTCGCGGTCGCGCGCATCCTGCGGGACGGCGGCGGCACGCTCGCGCTGGGCAACCTGGACGTCCGGCGGGACTGGGGCTGGGCCGCCGACTACGTCGACGCGCTCGTCCGGGCCGTCCGGCACGCCGACGCCGACGACTTCGTCGTCGCGACCGGCATCACGCACTCGGTCGCGGAGTTCGCCGCGGCGGCCTTCGCGCACGTGGGCATCACCGACTGGCAGGAGCACGTGGTGGTCGACCCGCAGTTCGTCCGTCCGGCGGACGCCGCCGAGATCGTCGGCGACTCGTCCAAGGCCCGCCGCGTGCTCGGCTGGGCGCCGACGGTCACGTTCGAGCAGGTCGTCGGCCGGATGGTCGACCACGACGTCGCGCTCCTGGCCGGTGCCCGATGAGCGCGGTCCCCGACGTCCGCCCCGGCGTCGTCACGGTCGTCCTCGTCAACTACAAGGGTGCCGACGACACGATCACGGCCCTGCAGGCGTTCGCCGACGTCGACTGGCCGGCCGAGCGGCTCGAGCTCGTCGTGGTCGACAACGACTCCGGCGACGGCAGCTCCGAGCGCATCCGGGCGGCCGTGCCCGACGCGCTCGTCATCGACTCCGGCTCGAACTCGGGCTTCGCGGGCGGCTGCAACCTCGGGGTCGCCCACGCGAGCGGCGAGTACGTCGCCTTCCTGAACAACGACGCCCGGCCCGACAAGGGCTGGGTGCGGGCGGCCGTCGAGGTGCTGGAGCAGGACCCGACCATCGGCTCGGTGGCGTCCAAGGTGCTCGACTGGGACGGCAACCTCATCGACTACGTCGACGGGTCGCTGACCTGGTTCGGCATGGGCTACAAGCGCGAGGTCGAGAAGCCGGAGACGGGGGCCTACGACACCGCGAAGGACGTGCTGTTCGGCACCGGCGCCGCGATGTTCGTCCGCACCGGGCTGTACCGCGAGGTCGGCGGCTTCGACGAGCGGTTCTTCATGTTCTACGAGGACGTCGACCTCGGCTGGCGGCTCAACCTGCTCGGGCACCGGGTGCGCTACGTGCCCGGCTCGGTCGCGTTCCACAAGCACCACGTGACCATGAAGAAGTTCGGCAACTTCCGTGAGAGCTACCTGCTCGAGCGCAACGCGCTGCTCGCGATGTACAAGAACTACGACGACGAGTCGCTGGCCCGCGCGCTGCCCGCCGCGATGGCCCTGGCGGTGCGCCGGTCCGTCGCGCGCACGGGCGTCGACGCCACGGCGCTCGACCTGCAGCGCTCGCCCGGCGGCGACGACGTGGGCACCGTCGAGATCCCCAAGATGGCGCTCACCGGGCCGTACGCGATCGACTACTTCGTCGAGCAGCTGCCCAGCCTCCTAGTCTCCCGCCGGGAGCTCCAGGGCCGGCGCCGGCGCAGCGACCGGGAGCTGTTCCCGCTGTTCCGGGAGACCATCGAGCCCGCATACGGCATGCCGTCGTACCTCGCGGCGCACGAGGCGCTGCTGGAGGCGTTCGGCATCGTCGAGCACTTCACGGCCCGGCACCGCATCCTCGTGGTCACCGGCGAGCCGCTGCTCGAGCGGATGGCCGGGCCGGCGATCCGGGCCTGGGAGATCGCCAAGGCCCTCGCCCCGGACCACGAGGTCCGCCTGGTCTCCACGGCCGGCGCGAAGCGCACGAGCCCAGACTTCGCGGTCGAGTACGCCGCCGGGACGGGCCTGAAGGAGCCGACGGGCTGGGCCGACGTCATCATCTTCCAGGGGTTCCTGCTCGAGACCGCGCCGTGGCTCAAGGGCAGCGACAAGGTGATCGTCGCCGACATCTACGACCCGATGCACCTGGAGCAGCTCGAGCAGGCGCGCGACCTCGGCCCGGACGGCCGGCAGAACGCGATCGACGTCACGACGCACGCCCTCAACGAGCAGCTGCGCCGCGCCGACTTCCTGCTGTGCGCCTCCGACAAGCAGCGGGACTTCTGGCTGGGCCAGCTGGCCGGGCAGGGCCGCATCAACCCCGCCGTGTACGACGAGGACGCGTCGCTGGACAACCTGCTCGCGGTCGTCCCGTTCGGCATCGAGGACAGCGCGCCCGTGCAGAAGAAGCACGGGATCAAGGGCACCGTGCCGGGCATCGGGCCGGACGACAAGGTCATCCTCTGGGGCGGCGGGATCTACAACTGGTTCGACCCGCTGACGCTCCTGCGCGCCGTCGACCGGCTCAAGGACCGGCACCCCGAGGTCCGGCTCTACTTCCTCGGCCTGAAGCACCCGAACCCGGGCGTGCCCGCCATGAGGATGGCGTGGGAGACCCAGGAGCTGGCGCGCGAGCTCGGACTGACCGGCACGCACGTCTTCTTCAACGAGGGCTGGGTGCCGTACGAGCAGCGCGCCGACTTCCTGCTCGACTCCGACGTGGGCGTCTCGACGCACTTCCAGCACGTGGAGACGGCGTTCAGCTTCCGCACGCGGATCCTCGACTACCTGTGGGCCTCGCTGCCGGTCGTCGCCACCGGCGGGGACACGTTCGGCGCGCTGATCCGCGAGCGCGGCCTCGGTCGCGTCGTGCCGGCGGAGGACGTCGAGGCGCTCGAGCTCGCGCTCGAGGAGATGCTGTTCGACGAGGAGGCCGCCGAGTCGGCTCGCGCTGCCGTCCGCGAGCTCGCCGAGTCGTTCGTGTGGAGCCGCGTGCTCAGCCCGCTCGTGGAGTTCTGCCGGACGCCGCGCCGCGCGGCCGACCTGGCCGTCGTCCCCGCCGCCCCGTCGGCGCGGCCGCGGTCGCGCGGTCCCCGGCGC
>NZ_JBFUIK010000062.1:0-10551 GCF_056401915.1 Cellulomonas sp. P4_D11
GCCGTCGCGCCGGCGCCGGCAGCAGCGCCGCCACCGCCCGCGGCAGCAGCGCCACCCCCGGCGGCAGCTGCTCCACCCGCGCCGGCCCCAGCACCGGCGCCCGCGCCCGCACCGCCCGCAATCTCCGCTCCCGCACCGGCGGCCGCGGCGCCCGCCGCGATCCCGCCACCCACGGGCAGCAGCACGCCGAGCGCACCGAGACCGACCACGCCGAGCACCAGCGGCGCGATGACCGCCCGCATGCCGTGGTTGACGTCGCTGAGCTCGAGCAGCAGCCCCCGGCAGGTCCCGCAGCTCTCCAGGTGCGCCTCGACCTGCGCGGTCTCCCGGCTGCCCAGCCCGCCGCGCACGTAGGAGCCGAGCTTGCCCGCGACGGACTTGCAGCCCTCGTCGAGGGGGTCCTGCAGGTGCTGCTGGAGGTACGCCTGGCGCAGGCCCTCGCGCGCGCGGTAGGCCAGGGCCGCCGTGCCGTTCGCGGTCAGCCCCAGGATGGGGGCGATCTCCGCGGGCGTGAGCCCTTCGACCTCGGTGTGCCACAGCACGGCCTGCCACCGCTCGGGCAGGGAGTGGAACGCGCGCGCGACGACGCCGCGCTCGAAGCCGGCGAGCGCCGGGTCCTCGGCCGTGCCGGCCAGCGCCGTCCCGGCCTCGAGCACGGCGATGTCGTCGGTCGGCTGGACGCGGCGAGCCTTCTCACGCCGCAGCGCCGCCACGCGACGCACCACGGTGAAGAGATAGGCGCGGAATGCGGACTCGGGTCCATTTCCGCGTTGGAGTGCGCCGAAGACTGCGGCGAACGAGTCGGCGACCACGTCGTCGGCATCGGCCGGGGAGTCCGTGTACTGCCGAGCGACCACCCAGGCCGCGCCGGAGTGCCGTTCATAGAGCGCGCCGATGGCTGCGGCGTCCCCGGAGCGCGCGGCAGCGATGAGCTCCGCGTCGCCCGTGACTCCGCCGTCGAGCTGCGCGCTTGCTGCCACGAACTGCTCCCGTCGGCCTTCACGTACGACGGCACAGCCTGCCATATGGGACGTTTTCCGCATAAGCAGGAGGAAATTCACCGGGTGAAAAACAATCAGACCCGCGTCACACCCAACACGTGTCGGCCTCTCATCCGGCGTGACGATGAACCCAGGGTCGAACAACGCTGCCCTGCCCGCCCTCCCGGGCCAGCTCCCGGACGGCGCCGTGCCCGCAGCGCTCCGTGAACGCTGGCGCGACGAGAGCGTCCGGTCCGTGTGGCTCCGGCCGTCCGACTGGTACAACCCGGCCGTCGACGCCCTCGCCGCCGCGCTGCTCGGCGCGGGCGACACCGAGGCCGCCGCCGACGAGCTCGGCCGCGCGCGCGGGTACGACGGCGTCGGCATCGGCGAGACCATGGACGACCTCACCTGCCTGTACCGGACCCTGGGCGCCACCGAGCCGCCCATGACCGTCCTGCGCGCCCTCTGCCAGGGCTGGGCCGATGCGCAGGCCGGCACGATCGCCTTCGGCACCGCGCTGGACCCCGAGTCGGGCCTGCCCAGCCGCCAGTACCTGGCCATCCGGCTCGCCGAGACCTATCGCGACGCCGCGCTGCCCACGCAGCGCGCGCGGACCGCCGCGGACCTGGGCCACCACCTGGTGCTCATCGACGTCGCCGCGGGCACGGTCGACCCGTTCACGCGTGCCGCGCGGTCCGCCGCGGTCGGCGCCGCGATGACGACGACCTACGGCGAGGGCCATCCGATGGCCACGCTGGGCGGCGGGGTGTTCGCGGTGCTCGCGCGCGCCGACGAGGACCCGCATCCCCCGCTCGAGGCGCTCCAGGCGGAGATCGCCCGCCGCTGCGAGCTCCTCGAGATCCGGCTGTCCACCCGCCAACCGGTCCGCGTGTGGGTCGAGCCGCTGCCGGCCACCCACGAGCAGGCGCTGCAGACGCTCGAACGCGTGTCGAGGCCCTGACGCACCTGCACGACAGGTGTCCGGGAGGTAAAGCGCAGGTCAGGGACTTCTTGGTAGTCGACGGGGGACAAGCCGGACGAATGCGTCTACCGTCGATCCATGAACTCCGCTGGACTTGCTCCGAGCGACCCCACGACGCCTTCGGAACGAAGGGCGACTGGGGACGCTGAGACGTACCCGCACCACTCGCACGATGCCTCACCCGACGTGCCGACCCAGACGGACCGCCGCTCGACCGAGTCCGCCGACCACCCGCTCCCCGCCGTCGACGCCGAGTTGGCCGCGTCCGACGAACCCGGTCCGATCCTGGCCGCGGGCGAGACCGTCGACGTCTACGCGCTCGACGAGCACCACGTCCTGCGCCGCTACCGCTCCGGTCGTGACGCGTCGCCCGAGGTCGAGCTCCTGCGCCACGTGGTCGCGCACGGCTTCCCGGCCCCGGCCGTGCACCAGGCGAGCGGACCCGACCTGGTGATGGAGCGCCTGCACGGCCCGACCCTGCTGCAGGCGCTGGCCGCGGGCGAGGTCCCGATCGCCGACGCCGCCGCGATCCTCACCGACCTGCACTCCCGGCTGCACGCGATCACCCCGCCCGACGGGTGGGCACCGGACGAGCCCGACTCGTGGCCCCTGGTCATCTCCGGCCCGGTGATCGTGCACCTCGACCTGCATCCCGGCAACGTGATCCTCACCGAGGACCACGGGCCGGCGCTGGTCGACTGGACGAACGCCCGGACCGGCACGGCCCAGCTCGACGTCTCGCTCACCGCCCTGATCATCGCCGAGGTGGCCGTCGACGCCGGCGGTGTCTACTCCCAGGCCGCCCGGGCTCTGCTCGCCGCGTTCCTGCACGCCACCGACGTCGACCCGCTCACCGCCCTCGACACCGCCGCCGCGCTGCGCGCCGAGGACCCGTCGCTGGTGCCGGGCGAGCGCGAGCTGGTGCCCCAGGCCGCAGTACTCATCCGCGACCTCGTCGACGTCGCGACCCGCGCCTGACCCCACGGACGACGACGGCCGCCCTGATCAGCGGGGCGGCCGTCGTGCTGCCTGGGGTCAGCGCGGGCTGAACGTGAGGCAGTCGGCCTCCTCGTGCCCGGCACCGACGCGGATCGACTCCGCCGTGCACTCGAGCGACGTGTTGTGGGAGCACTCCGCGCGCTGGCAGGCGCCGACGTGCGTGATGACCTTGTCGAGGCCGCCCTTCGTCCCCAGCGGGATGAAGGTGGTGCACTGCGCGTCACCGGTGGCGCCGCCGATGTTCACGGCCGCCGCGTGGCAGTGCGAGTGGTCGTTGTACGAACAGCCGGCGACCGAACACTCGGAGACGGCGGGCATGTCCATCAGGGTGCTCATGACGACCTCCGTGGGGCGGGAAGCGGGCGTTCCTCTCGACGGTAGACCCGTCCACCGGAGCCTGCATAGCAAGGAAGGGCTGGCTTACCCGCAGGTCAGCGCCCCCCGTTCCAGCCCGTCCTCCTCACCCGCGCATGCCGCTCACGACGATGATCAGGGGCGGGGCCGACGACGCCCCCCGACCACCAACACCGCACCCCGGATGATCAGCGCGCCCCCGGACGCGGTCAGGACGACGGCGACGAGCGGGAAGATGCCCAGGAGCAGCAGGTCTCCGGTCGACCACGGCACGCGGGCGCTCCCGTCGCCCGGGGTCGCCGTCGGGTAGATCACCCTGATCGGGGACCCGACGGCCGGGCAGGTGCTCGACGAGAAGTCGGCGGTCGCCTGATACGTCCGGCCGTCGACGATGAACGACGCGTCCGGCGAGCACTGCCTGTCCCCGTCGCTGTGGGTTCGAGCGTGCTGGTCGGTCACGGTCCCAAGGGTCGCAGTCTCTCCGGAGCCGACCCGCGCCGTCATCATGTCGGGAACGAGGCCCCCCACGACGATCACGAAGAGGAAGAGGGAGCCGATCGCCAGCAGCGGGAGCGCGACGAGCATGCTCGCGACGCCCGCGCCGAGCCGGTTCCGGGCGACCCTCTGGGCTTCCGCTGCCGCAGCGGGCGGTGCCGTGACGAACGACGGGGACGCACCGATATCGCTGTGCTCGGGTCCCTCGTACCCGTAGGGCAAGGTGGCCGGGGTCCCGTAGGCCGGGAGCACGCTCTGGCGCCGCGGCGTCGGCACCGAGGCCTCTCCGTGCGGCTCCGGTCGATCCGGCGTCGCCAGACGCGACGTCGGTGCGCCTCTCGTCGCCAGGCGCTCGGCCCGGAGCGCCGAGATCGGCTCGGGCAGCCACGTCTCCGGCGCCACCGGTGCGTCCTGGACCGTTGGTCGGACCTGTTCGGTCCAGTGCACGCCGTCCCACCAGCGCAGCATCCCGGCCGCGTCCGGGCTCGGGTACCACCCGGCCGCTGGTGGAGGTCCGGCGCTCACGAACGCAGGCGGCGCAGGCCCGACAGGATCGACGACGAGCCCGTGATGATGCCCCGGATGCCGAACACGACCAGGACGAGCCCCGCGACCGGGAAGACCGCCAGGAGCATGAGGATCCCGAGAGACTCGGGGACCCGCGCGTCGCTCGGGTTCGCGGTCGGGTAGATGACCGTGATCGACGAGCCCACCGAGGGGCAGCTGCTCGACGAGTACCCCGCCTGCGCGCGGTAGGTGGTGCCGTCGACGACGAACGTCGCCTCCGGCGAGCACAGCCGACCGCCCTTGCTGCCCGTGGAGACGTGCTGGTCGACCACCGTCCCGCGCGCCGTGCTCTCCCCGGCGCCGGCGTGCGCGGACAGGATCTCGGGGATCAGGAAGAACGAGCTCACCAGGAGGAACACGAGCCCGAAGAGGATCAGCTTGACGCCGCCGGCGATGCCCACCCGGCTCGAGTCGCCCCCGTTGCCGATGATCCCGCCGAGCACCTCGCTCGCGCCGTACGCCTTCCCTGAGCCGCCGGCCTGGTAGCCGCCGTAGGGGTACGTGCCGGGGGTCCCGTACTGCGATGTCGCGTACGGCGCGGGACCTTCCGAGCCGTAGGGCTGGACCGGCGGAGGGCCCTGGGACGCGTTCGGCTGGGCGTCGGCGGGACCGTGCGGCTGGGGCATGAACGTGCCGCCGGCCCGCGCTGGAGCCGGCGGAGCCTGCGTCGCCACGGCGGCCGAGAGGAACTGCTGCCCGAGGCCGCCGAGGGCGCCCGCGAACCCGCCGCGCTGCTGCAGCGCGTGGGTCGCCTCGAACGCGGCCGCGTACTCCGCCGGGACGGACGCAGCAGGGGTCGGCGCGTCGACGACGCTGGGCCGGACGTGACCCGTCCACTGCAGACCGTCCCACCAGCGGTGCATCCCCGCCGCATCCGGGCTCGGGTACCAGCCAGGCGGCGGTGTGGTCACGTCGGCTCCAGTCGCACGAAGGTCCGGCGCGGCCCGGCCGGCCCGCCCCCGCGAGCCTGATCGGCCGGTCAGCGTGCGAAGTTGAGCCGGCGAGGACGAGAACGACCGAACGGCCGACCCCCGACAGGGGTCGACCGTTCGTCGGTGCGGGAGAGACCGGGTCAGAAGTCCCAGTCGTCGTCCTCGGTGTTCACGGCCTTGCCGATGACGTACGAGGAGCCCGAGCCGGAGAAGAAGTCGTGGTTCTCGTCGGCGTTCGGGGACAGGGCCGACAGGATCGCCGGGTTCACGTCGGTCTCGTCGCGCGGGAAGAGCGACTCGTAGCCGAGGTTCATCAGCGCCTTGTTGGCGTTGTAGCGCAGGAACTTCTTGACGTCCTCGGTCAGGCCGACGCCGTCGTAGAGGTCCTGCGTGTACTCGACCTCGTTGTCGTACAGCTCGAAGAGGAGCTCGAACGTGTAGTCCTTGAGCTCGGCCTTCTCGGCCGCCGACAGCTTCTCGAGGCCCTTCTGGTACTTGTAGCCGATGTAGTACCCGTGGACGGCCTCGTCGCGGATGATCAGGCGGATGAGGTCGGCCGTGTTGGTCAGCTTGGCGCGGCTGGACCAGTACATGGGCAGGTAGAAGCCCGAGTAGAACAGGAACGACTCGAGCAGGGTGCTCGCGACCTTCCGCTTCAGGGGCGAGTCGCCGCGGTAGTACTCCATGACGATCTCGGCCTTGCGCTGCAGGTTCGCGTTCTCCTCCGACCAGCGGAACGCCTCGTCGATCTCCTTGGTGGAGCACAGCGTCGAGAAGATCGAGCTGTACGACTTGGCGTGCACCGACTCCATGAACGCGATGTTCGTGTAGACGGCCTCCTCGTGCGGCGTGATCGCGTCGGGGATGAGCGAGACGGCGCCGACCGTGCCCTGGATGGTGTCCAGCAGCGTCAGGCCGGTGAAGACGCGCATCGTGAGCGTCTTCTCCTGCTCCGTCAGCGTCGCCCACGACTGCACGTCGTTGGAGACCGGGACCTTCTCCGGCAGCCAGAAGTTGCCGACGAGGCGGTCCCAGACGTCCGCGTCCTTGTCGTCGTCCAGCCGGTTCCAGTTGATCGCCGAGACGCGGCTGACGAGCTTGAGCTTCTCGCTCATCGGAGTGCTTCCTTCGTGTCGAACAGATCGGGGGTCAGAGCATGCACGAGACGCAGCCCTCGACCTCGGTGCCCTCCAGCGCGAGCTGGCGCAGGCGGATGTAGTAGATCGTCTTGATGCCCTTGCGCCAGGCGTAGATCTGCGCCTTGTTCAGGTCACGGGTGGTCGCCGTGTCCTTGAAGAAGAGGGTCAGCGACAGGCCCTGGTCGACGTGCTGCGTCGCCTCGGCGTAGGTGTCGATGACCTTCTCGTAGCCGATCTCGTACGCGTCCTGGTAGTACTCCAGGTTGTCGTTCGTCATGAACGGCGCCGGGTAGTAGACGCGGCCGATCTTGCCTTCCTTGCGGATCTCGATCTTCGACGCGATCGGGTGGATCGAGCTGGTCGAGTGGTTGATGTACGAGATCGACCCGGTGGGCGGGACGGCCTGCAGGTTCTGGTTGTAGATGCCGTGCTCCTGGACCAGGGCGGCCAGCGCGCGCCAGTCGTCCTGGGTCGGGATGTGCACGCCGGCGTCGGCGAACAGCGCCTCGATCCGTGCGGTGCGCGGCTTCCACTCCTTCTCGGTGTACTTCTCGAAGTACTCGCCCGTCGCGTACTTGGAGTCCTCGAAGCCGAAGAACTTCTGCTTCCGCTCCTGCGCGAGCAGGTTCGAGGCACGGATCGCGTGGTACGCCACCGTGTAGAAGTACATGTTGGTGAAGTCGAGGCCCTCGTCGGACCCGTAGAAGATGCGCTCGCGCGCCAGGTAGCCGTGCAGGTTCATCTGGCCGAGGCCGATCGCGTGGCCGCCGGCGTTCGCCTTCTTGATGGACGGCACCGACTCGATGTCCGTCTGGTCGGAGACGCCCGTCAGGGCCCGGATGGCGACCTCGACCGACTTGCCGAAGTCGGGCGAGTCCATCGACAGCGCGATGTTCATCGAGCCGAGGTTGCAGGAGATGTCGCGGCCGACCGTCTTGTACGAGAGGTCCTCGTTGTACTCCGACGGCGTCGAGACCTGCAGGATCTCCGAGCACAGGTTCGAGTGCGTGATCTTGCCGGCGATCGGGTTGGCACGGTTCACCGTGTCCTCGAACATCACGTACGGGTAGCCGGACTCGAACTGCAGCTCCGCCAGCGTCTGGAAGAACTCACGGGCGCTGATCTTGGTCTTCTTGATCCGCGCGTCGTCGACCATCTCGTAGTACTTCTCGGTGACGTTGATGTCCGCGAACGGCACCCCGTACACGCGCTCGACGTCGTACGGCGAGAACAGGTACATGGGCTCGTTCTTCTTCGCCAGCTCGAACGTGATGTCCGGGATGACGACGCCGAGCGAGAGGGTCTTGATGCGGATCTTCTCGTCGGCGTTCTCGCGCTTGGTGTCGAGGAACCGGTAGATGTCCGGGTGGTGCGCGTGCAGGTACACCGCGCCGGCGCCCTGGCGGGCACCCAGTTGGTTGGCGTACGAGAACGAGTCCTCGAGCAGCTTCATCACGGGGATGACGCCGGAGCTCTGGTTCTCGATGTGCTTGATCGGGGCGCCGTGCTCGCGGATGTTGCTGAGCAGGAGCGCCACGCCGCCGCCGCGCTTGGACAGCTGCAGGGCGGAGTTGATGCCGCGCGCGATCGACTCCATGTTGTCCTCGATGCGCAGCAGGAAGCAGGAGACGGGCTCACCGCGCTGCGCCTTGCCGAGGTTGAGGAACGTGGGCGTCGCCGGCTGGAAGCGGCCGGAGACGATCTCGTCGACGAGGGAGATCGCGAAGTCCTGGTTCCCCTCGGCGAGCGCGAGGGCGACCATGCAGACCCGGTCCTCGAAGCGCTCGAGGTACCGCTTCCCGTCGAACGTCTTCAGCGTGTACGAGGTGTAGTACTTGAACGCGCCGAGGAACGTCTGGAAGCGGAACTTCTTCGAGTACGCGTACTCGAAGAGCGTCTTGATGAACGCGCGGTCGTACTGCGCGAGGACCTCGGGGTCGTAGTACTTGTTCTCCACGAGGTAGTCGAGCTTCTCGTTCAGGTCGTGGAAGAACACCGTGTTCTGGTTGACGTGCTGCAGGAAGTATGCCCGCGCCGCCTCACGGTCCTTGTCGAACTGGATCTCGCCGTTCGCGCCATAGAGGTTCAGCATGGCGTTGAGGGCGTGGTAATCCAGTCCCGACGTCTCTACGCGGGTATCTGCGACTGTCGCTGCCAAAATCTTCCCAATCCCTCACGGACGGCTGTGACGTCCTCGTTCGTTCCCATGAGCTCGAAGCCGTACAGGTAGGGGACGTGGCACTTGGCCGCGATGATGTCCCCCGCGATGCAGTACTTCTCGCCGAAGTTCGTGTTGCCGGCCGCGATGACTCCGCGGATCAGCGCACGGTTGTCCTCGTCGTTGAGGAACTTGATGACCTGCTTGGGTACTGCGCCACCCTCGTTCCCTCCGCCGTACGTCGGCAGGATCAGCACGTACGGCTCGGAGACGTGCAGGAACGGGTCTGTCGGCCGCAGCGGGATGCGCTGGGCCTCGAGACCGAGCTTCTTGACGAATCGGTGGGTGTTGTCCGAGGCGGAGGAGAAGTAGACCAGGGAGCTCATCGGTCGGATCCCCTCGCTCGGGTCGTGCTGTCGCTGCGGCGAGCCCGCCGAGCCGGCGCGGCATTCACCAGCGCCGGCCCGGGGAGTCTGCGTGTCAGGCGACCGCGGTCGCCAGACGGTCGGCCAGCGCCTTGATGCGGTCCGGGCGGTAGCCCGACCAGTGCTCGCCGTCGACGATCACGACGGGCGCCTGGAGGTGGCCGAGCGACATGACGTAGTCACGCGCGTCGGCGTCCTCGCTGATGTCCACGACGGTGTACTCGGCGTCGAGCTTGTCGAGCGCGCGGTAGGTCGCGTTGCACTGCACGCACGCCGGCTTGCTGTAGACCGTGATCGTCATGGTGGGCTCCCCGTAGTCCTGTCTGCGGCCCGCTCCCCCCGGAGCGTTCGCGAAGCTGTTGCCTGGTGCTGATGGGCCCGTCGCCGGGCCGGATGCGGTGGGGAATCGGACGTTCACGGGGCCGAGAGTGTGCTCGTTCCGCGCCGGTTCGGTTCTTCACTGCGTCGTGACTAGACACTACACCTAGGGGTCCCGCACGCAATGGACCACTAGGGGTTGTAGTGACAAGCGTGTCATTCTTCACCCTGTGGAGAAGTCCCAGCCTACCGGCGACCACTGACAGAGCCCCCGACCAGCGCCGACGCGCGGTCGTGCACAGGCATCCACAGGCACCCGCTCGGCGCCCACAGGCCGCTCCACATCGCAGTCCACACCCGGCGCGCCCGATTCGCCGGGAACGCCCCGCCGCGACACGCCAGACGATGTCGCGGGACATGCACCCGAACGGTCCAGACGGCCTCCCGGACCCCTCGTGTCCCTCCCGTGCGCGATGCTGTCCCCGTGCAGATCACGACGCTCGGGGCGCTCGCCGTCGACGGCCGCCCCGTCCGCGGCGACCGCCTGGTCGCGCTCGTCGGGGCCCTGCTCGACGCGCGGGGCCGTGCGGTGTCGTCCGCCGCGCTGGTCGAGGACGTGTGGGAGGGCATCCCGCCCGACGACGCCGCCGGGGCCGTGCAGGCGCTGGTCTCGCGCGCGCGGCGCCTCGGGTTCGCGATCGAGGGCGCTCCGGGCGGCTACCGGCTGCCGACGGACGGCCTGCAGATCGACGTCGTCGACGCCGAGCAGCTGCTCGCCGCCGGTCGCGCCGCCCTGCGCGGCGGAGACCCGGCGCGCGCGCGCGACCTCGGCCGGGACGCGCGCGGCCTCGTGCCGGCGGTCCCCGACCTGGGGGACCCCGCCACGGCCCACCTGCTGGCCGACGTCGTCGCGCTGCAGGCCGAGGCGGGGCTCGCGCTCGGGCAGGTCGAGGACATGGTCGAGGACCTGCGCCGCTGCGCGCTGCGCACGCCGCCGGACGAGCCGCTCGTGGCGCTCCTGGTCCGGGTGCTCGCGGCGCAGGGCCGGGACGCCGAGGCGCTGGAGGTGGTCGAGCAGGTGCGCACCGAGCTGGCCGACCGGTACGGCACCGACCCGTCGCCCGTCGTCGCGCAGGCGCACGTCGCCCTGCTGCGCGGGGAGCTCGCCCCCGGGCCCGCGCGACGGCCGACGCCGACCC
>NZ_JBFUIK010000063.1:0-10073 GCF_056401915.1 Cellulomonas sp. P4_D11
ACGCCGCCCAGGCCCCGCGCGGCGCGTGTCACCGCCTCCGGCACGGCGGGCGGGAGCGCGGCGGCGACGTCCAGCGCGGCCGCCAGGGTGCGCGTGGTGGCGTCCCAGTGCCCGGCGGCGGCGCGCCACGCGGACCGCGTCCCCACCCCCGCGGCCTCGGCGCGCAGGCGCTTGACCAGGTCCCCGGTGTTGATCAGGACGGGGCAGGCCGTCGCGCACATCCCGTCGACGGCGCACGTCTCCACGACGTCGTAGTCCTGGTCCCCCGTGAGCTCCTCGACCAGGCGCGCGTCTCCCGCGGCGCGGGCGGTCGCGAGCTCGCGGCGCAGCACGATCCGCTGCCGTGGCGTCGTCGTGAGGTCCTTGCTCGGGCAGACCGGCTCGCAGTACCCGCACTCGACGCAGCGGTCCACCTCGGCCTCCACCGACGGGGTGACCTTGAGGTCGCGCAGGTGGGCGTCGCCGTCGTCGGAGAGCAGCACGCCCGGGTTGAGGATGCCGAGGGGGTCGCACAGCGCCTTGATCTCGCGCATCACCGCGTACAGCTCGTCGCCGAACTGGCGGCGGACGAACGGCGCCATGACCCGGCCCGTGCCGTGCTCCGCCTTGAGCGTCCCGCCCGCAGCGAGCACGAGGTCGACGAGGTCCTCGGTGAACGCGGCGTAGCGGTCGACGCCCGCCGGGAACCGCTCGGTCAGCATGAAGTGCAGGTTGCCGTCCTTGGCGTGCCCGAACACCACGGTCTGCGCGTAGCCGTGCCGCTCGACCAGGGCGGTGAGCCGCGCGCACGTGTCCGCGAGCGCCGGCAGGGGGACGGCGACGTCCTCGAGCAGCGCGGTGGTGCCCGAGGGCCGGGCGCCCGCGACGCTCGCGTACAGCCCCTTGCGGATGTGCCAGAGCGCGGCCCGCTCGCGCGCGTCGGTGGTGACGTCGTCGTCGGTGGGCAGGCCGGACGCGTCCGCCGACTGCCACTCGACGAGCAGCGCCGCCTCCTGGTCGACGACGAGTCCGCGCAGGGCGTCGGGCGCCTGCGGGTCGCGCTGCGCCACCCGCAGCGAGGCCGCGTCGAGCAGCTCGACGGCGGCGGCGCCCGTGGCGACGAGCGCCGGGACGGCCGCCGCGGCGTCGCCCAGCGAGGGGAAGACCCGCAGCGCGGTAGCGGCGTGGGGGAGCACCGGCACGGTGCGGAACGTCGCCTCCGCGACGAAGGCCAGCGTGCCCTCGCTGCCGACGAGCAGGTGCGCGAGGATCTGGACCGCCGTGTCGTGGTCGACGAGGGCGTTGAGGCCGTAGCCCATCGTGTTCTTCATCGCGTACTGCGCGGCGATCCGCCGGACCGAGCCCGGGTCGCCCAGCACCCGCGCGCGGAGCGCCAGCAGGCCGGCGTGCAGGGCCGGCTCGTCCGCCCGCAGCCGCTGGTCCGCGTCGGCTGCGCCGGTGTCGACGACCGTGCCGCTCGGCAGCACGGCCACCAGCGACTCGAGGGTCCGGTAGGTGTTCGTCTCGGTGCCGCACGTCATGCCGCTGGAGTTGTCGGCGACGACGCCCCCGATCGTGCACGCCGACTCGCTGGCCGGGTCCGGGCCGAGGCGGCGGCCGTGGCGGGCCAGGCGCGCATTCACGTGCCGCAGGACGGCCCCCGGCTGGGCGCGCACCCGGACGCCGTCGTCGAGCACCTCGATCTCGCGGAAGTGGCGTCGCGTGTCCACCAGCACGTGCGCCGAGACGGACTGGCCGCTGAGGCTCGTCCCGCCGGACCGGAACGTCAGCGGTGCCCCCGACCGGAAGAGCGCGGCGACCTGTCCGGCGTCCGTCGGCGTCACGACGGCCCGCGGGGTCAGGAGGTAGTGAGACGCGTCGTGAGCCATCCGCAACCGGTCGCTCGCCCGGGTCGCCACCGCCCCGGGCGTCGCCCGCTCGAGGGCGTCCAGGTCAGTGGGACTCACGCGAGACCCGGTCGCCGCTGCCGCCGACCAGGAAGTCGAGGTCCGCGCCGGTCTCGGCGCCGAGCACGGTCTCGACGTAGAGCTTCTCCCACCCCCGCGTGGGCCGGGCGAACCCCGCGCGGAGGGCAGGCGCCGGCTCGCGGCCGTCGAGGTCGGCCTCCACCGACAGGCTCCGCCCGGCGACGTCGAGCGTGATCCAGTCGCCGGTGCGCACCCGCGCGAGCGGACCGCCGGCGGCCGCCTCCGGGGCGACGTGCAGGACGACGGTGCCGTACGCCGTACCGCTCATCCGCCCGTCGCACACCCGGACCATGTCCCGGACACCCTGCTGCAGGAGCTTCGTCGGCAGCGGCAGGTTGGCCACCTCCGGCATGCCGGGGTAGCCGCGCGGACCGCAGCCGCGCAGGACGAGGACGCTGTCGGCGTCGACGTCGAGGTCGGGGTCGTCGATCCGCGCGTGCAGGTCCTCCACCGAGTCGAACACGACGGCGCGCCCGCGGTGCTGCAGCAGGTGCGGCGAGGCGGCGGCGGGCTTGATGATCGCCCCGGACGGCGCCAGGTTGCCGCGCAGGACCGCGATCCCCGCGTGCGGCTGGAGCGGTTCCGCGCGCACGCTGATCACGTCGCGGTCCCAGATCTGGGCGCCCTCGAGCGACTCGACGAACGGCTTGCCCGTGACGTCGACGGCGTCGGGGTCGAGCAGGTCGACCACCTCGGCCAGCACGGCCGCGAGCCCACCCGCGCGGTACAGGTCCTCCATGAGGTACTTCCCCGCGGGCTGCAGGTTGACCAGCAGAGGCACGTCGGCGCCGATCCGGTCGAAGTCGTCGAGCGTGAGGGGGACGCCGAGCCGCCCCGCGATCGCGAGCAGGTGCACCACGGCGTTCGTCGAGCCGCCGATCGCGGCGAGTGCGACGATCGCGTTGCGGAACGAGCCGGCGGTGAGGATCTGGCTGGGCCGGCGGTCGGCCGCCACCATCTCGACGACCAGGCGGCCGGTCTCGTGCGCGCAGGCGAGCAGGCGGCTGTCGGGCGCGGGGATGCCCGCCGTGCCGGGGAGCACCGCGCCGAGCGCCTCGGCGACCAGGCCCATGGTCGACGCCGTGCCCATGGTGTTGCAGTGGCCGCGGCTGCGGATCATCGACGACTCCGAGCCGAGGAACGCCGCCTCGCTGAGCGTGCCGGCACGGACCTCCTCGCTGAGCCGCCAGACGTCCGTCCCGCACCCCAGCGGCGTGCCGCGGAACGTGCCGGTGAGCATCGGCCCGCCGGGGACGACGACGGCCGGCAGGTCCACCGACGCCGCCGCCATCAGCAACGACGGGATCGTCTTGTCGCAGCCGCCGAGCAGCACGACGCCGTCGATGGGGTTGGCCCGCAGCATCTCCTCGGTCGCCATCGCGGCCAGGTTGCGCCAGAGCATGGCGGTCGGCCGGACCTGCGTCTCGCCGAGGGACACCACGGGCAGGTCGAGCGGGATGCCGCCCGCCTCCCAGATGCCCCGCTGGACGTGCTCGGACACCTCGGTCAGGTGCCGGTTGCAGGGTGTGAGGTCGGACGCGGTGTTGGCGATCGCGATGTGCGGGCGGCCGGAGAACGCGGAGTCGGGCAGCCCGCGGCGCATCCAGGCGCGGTGGATGTAGGCGTTGCGGTCCTGGCCCTCGTACCACTGCGCGCTGCGGAGCTCCGGCATCTGTCTTCCATCTATCGGAACGCTGGATGGCTATGTGGAACATCGGTACGGTACCCCCATGGTGGCCGACGACGCACGCACCCTCGTGGGGTCGGATCGCGTGCTCGGCATCCTCGCCGAGCTGGCCCGGCACCCCGACGGGATCACCCTCGAGGACATGGCGCGCGCCGCTGCGAGCCCCAAGCCCACCGTGCACCGCGCGCTGGCGTCGCTCTCCCGGTTCGGGTTCGCCGCGCGGGACGGGCGCGGGCGCTACGTGCTGGGCGACGAGTTCCTCCGGCTCGCGTTCGCCCACCACGAGGCACGCCCCGACCACCTGCGCATCACGCCGGTGCTCACCGAGCTGGCCGAGCGCTACGGAGAGACCGCCCACTACGCGGTGCTCGACGGGGACACGGTCGTCTACCGCTCCAAGGTCGACCCACCCTCCGGCGCCGTGCGGCTCACCTCGACGGTCGGCGGCCGCAACCCCGCGCACAGCACGGGCGTCGGCAAGCTGCTGCTCGCCACCGTGCTGCCGGACGATGCCGCGGTGGCCGCCTGGGTGGGGGACCGCACGCTCGAGCGCCGCACGGAGCGCACCCTCATCACCGCCGACGCGCTCGCGGCGGAGCTGCGCACCGTCCGCGCCCAGGGCTACGCGGTCGACGACCAGGAGAACGAGCCGGGCATCGTGTGCGTCGCGGTGCCGGCGTACCTCACGTCCCCGACCCGGCCGAGCGGCGCGGTCAGCCTCTCGGCGCCGCAGTACCGCACGCCGCTGGCGGACCTCGTCGCGGCCGTGCCGGCCATCCGCTCGACCCTGGAGGCAGAGCGGTGACCCCGGCACGCTGGACCGCGACGGTCGCGTCCGACCACGTCTGTCGCCTCGGCGAGGGGCCGTACTGGGACGCGCCGCGCCGCCGGCTGCTGTGGGTGGACATCGACGCGGGCGCCGTGCACGAGGGGCGCCTGGAGGGCGACCGCGTGGTGCCCGTCCGCAGCACGCACGTCGACGGCACCGTGGGCGCGGTCGTCTGCTCGGCCGCCGGAGACCTCCTGGTGGCGGGCGCCCAGCGGACGTTCCCCGGACCGCGCGTGACCAGCGGCCCGCGGCGGCTCAACGACGGCGCGTGCGACCCGGCCGGGCGCTTCCTCGTCGGCACCCTCCCGCTGCACGGGTCCGGCGGACCGCAGACCCTCGTGCGGATCGAGGCCGACGGCTCCCTGACGGTGCTCGACGACGACCTCGCCCTGTCCAACGGGCTGGCGTGGAGCGTCGACGGCACGCGGATGTACAGCGCGGACACCGACGCGCACGTGGTGCGGGTCCGGTCCTACGACGCCGGCACGGGCGAGGTCGGCCGGCGGCAGGACTGGCTGCGGCTCGGCGACGACCTCCCCGACGGCCTGTGCGTCGACGCCGAGGACCACGTCTGGGTCGCCCTCTGGGGCTCGGGTCGCGTCGCCCGGTTCACGCCGGACGGCAAGCTGGTCGGGGTCGTGGACGTGCCGGCACCGGCCACCACCAGCGTCGCGTTCGTCGGCGACGACCTGGGCACCCTGCTCATCACCACCGCGACGTCGGACGTCAGCGCCGCCGACCTCGCCGCCCATCCCGACTCCGGTCGGCTGTTCGTCGCCCACGTCGGCGTGACCGGGCACCCGGTGACGCCCTGGTCCGGCCCCTGACCCAGGAGAACACCCATGCACCTCATGCGCCTCGGACCCCCCGGAGCGGAGAAGCCCGCGGTCCGCGTGGACGACCGGACGTACGTCGACGTCTCCGACCTCGTGCAGGACATCGACGGTGCCCTGCTCGCCGGCGGCCTCGACCTGCTGCGCGGCGTGGTGGAGGAGCGCGCCGACGCCGGCCGGGTGCAGCCCTTGCGCGGCCTGCGGGTCGGGGCGCCGATCGCCCGCCCGCACCAGATCCTCTGCATCGGGCTCAACTACCGCGACCACGCCGCGGAGACCGGGCAGGCCGTCCCGGACGAGCCGATCCTGTTCACCAAGTCGCCCAACACCCTCGTCGGCCCCCACGACGGCCTCCGACAGCCGCGCGGCTCCACCAAGCTGGACTGGGAGGTCGAGCTCGGTGTGGTGATCGGGCGCCGGTCGAGCTACCTGGAGGACCATGACGCCGCGCGTGCCGCCATCGCCGGGTACGTGGTCTGCAACGACGTCAGCGAGCGCGCCTTCCAGATCGAGCGCGGCGGCCAGTGGTCGAAGGGGAAGTCCGCCGAGACCTTCAACCCCGCGGGTCCGTGGCTGGCGACCCCCGACGAGATCGAGGACGTGCTGGACCTGGGGATGTGGCTCGACGTGAACGGCGTCCGGCGCCAGACCGGGAGCACCTCGACCATGGTGTTCGACCCCTACGAGATCGTCCGCTACCTCAGCCAGTTCATGGTGCTCGAGCCGGGCGACCTCATCAACACGGGCACGCCGCCGGGCGTCGGCATGGGACTGCGGCCGCCGGTCTACCTACAGCCGGGCGACGTGGTCGAGCTGGGCATCGACGGGCTCGGCGCCCAGCGCCAGGTCGTCGTGGCGCCGCGCTGATGCGGGCGTTCGTCCTCACGGGGCCGCGGACCGCGGAGGTGCAGGACGTCGACCCGCCGCGCGCCGGCCCGGGCCAGGTGGTCGTCGACGTCGAGCGCGTGGGCGTCTGCGGCACCGATGTCGAGTTCTTCACGGGCGAGATGCAGTACCTGAGCTCCGGCCTGGCCCGGTACCCGCTGCGGCTCGGGCACGAGTGGTGCGGGACCGTGTCCGCGGTGGGCGAGGGCGTCGCCGCGTCCTGGCTCGGCCAGCGGGTCACGGGCGACACGATGCTCGGCTGCGGGCACTGCGCGCGATGCCGCAGCGGGCGTCAGCACGTGTGCGCCAACCGGTACGAGATCGGGATCGGCGGCGGTTGGCCCGGTGCGCTCGCGGAGCAGCTGCCCGTCCCGGTGACCGCCCTGCAGCCGCTGCCGGACTCCGTCGACGCCACCCTCGGTGCCCTCGTCGAGCCCGGCGGCAACGCCCTGCGGGCGGTGCGCGGCGCGATGCTCGAGCGCGGCGAACGGCTGCTCGTGCTCGGTCCCGGCGCCATCGGGCTCCTCACCGCGACGATCGCCGCGGCCCAGGGCGCCGAGGTCCACCTGGTGGGTCGCAGCGCGGGCTCGATCGAGTTCGCGCGCTCGGTCGGGTTCGACCGGGTGTGGACGCGCGAGTCCCTGCCCGACCTGCCGTGGGACGCGGTGATCGACGCGACGAACGACCCCGCGATGCCCGCGCTCGCCGCCGAGCTGGTCGAGCCCGGCCGGCGCGTGGTCTGGATCGGGCTGTCCGGCGTCCCCAGCCTCGTCGACACGCGGCTCCTGGCGCTCAAGGACGTCACCGCGGTCGGGGTGCTGTCGGCGTCCGGCGGCCTCGCGGGGATCGTCGACCTCTACGCGTCCGGCTCGGTCGACCCGCGCCCGCTGGTCGCCGCGACCGTGGGGCTCGACGACGTCGCCGACGCGCTCGGCGGACGCAGCTGGGGACCCGCCCCGAAGACCCACGTCGACCCGAGGAGCTGACCGTGCGCGCACTCGTCTTCCGCGGACCCTGGGACCTGGCGGTCGAGGACCGCCCGGAGCCGTCACCGGGACCCGCCGACACCCTGCTCGAGATCCTCGCCACCGGGATCTGCGGCTCCGACCTGCACGGGTACACCGGCGACACCGGCCGACGGCACCCCGGGCAGGTGATGGGTCACGAGACGGTCGCGCGGGTGCTCGACGACCGCACGGGCACCCACGCCGCCGGAGCGGTGGTCACGGTCAACCCCGTGCTGGGGTGCCTGCACTGTCCCGCCTGTGCGGCGGGTTCCCCCCAGCGCTGCCCGGACCGGCGCGTCATCGGCGTCCAGGCCGAGCTCAGCGCCGCGTTCGCGGAACGGATGGTCGCCCCCAGCCGCAACGTCGTCCCGCTGCCCGACGGCACGCCGACCGACCTCGGTGCCCTGGTGGAGCCGCTCGCCGTCGGGTTCCACGCGGTCCAGCGCGGCGGGCTCACCCCGGCCGACGAGCTGCTGGTCATCGGCGGCGGACCCATCGGCCAGGCGGTGGCGCTCGCCGCCCGACGGCTCGGTGCCACCGACGTCGTCGTCGCCGAGCTCGATGGCCACCGCCGCGACCTGCTCGGCCGGCTCGGCTTCGCGGCGGTCCACCCGGACGCGCTCGGGGACCGGAGACCGACCCTGGTCGTCGACGCCGTCGGGTCCGGCCGCACCCTGACGACGGCGCTGGAGCTCTCGGCTCCCGGCGCGCGCATCGTGCTGGTCGGCATGGCCGCGCCGACCGTGGAGCTGCCCGCATACGCCGTCAGCACGGGGGAGCGCTCGATCGTCGGCACGTTCTCGTACGACGACCGCGCCTTCACCGAGACCGCCGCCTGGGTCGGTGCGTACGCCGACTCGCTCGGACCGCTGATCGAGGCCCACGTCGACCTCGACGAGGCTCCTTCCACCTTCCGCGCCCTGGCCCGGGGCGAGCTCACCGCCAGCAAGGTGCTGGTCCACCCGCAGGAGACGACATGACCGACTTCGCAGGACTGACCGCGATCGTGACCGGCGGCGAGAGCGGCATCGGCGCCGCCACCGTCGCGCTGCTGCAGGCTCGGGGCGCGCGGGTCGCGAGCCTGGACCCGACCGCGGGCGACGGTTCCGCCAGCGACCTGGGCGTCGTGTGCGACATCGCCGACCGCGCGTCCGTCGACGCCGCCGTGGCCACCGTCGTCGCGGCGTTCGGCGGCCTCGACGTGCTGGTCAACAACGCGGGCATCGGCGCGGTCGGGGACGTCGCAGCCAACGACGACCCCGAGTGGACCCGCGTGCTCGACGTCAACGTCATCGGCACGGCCCGGGTGTCCCGGGCGGCCCTGCCCCACCTGCGTTCCTCGTCGAGCGCCGCGGTCGTCAACACCTGCTCGATGGTCGCGGTCGCCGGGTACCCGCAGCGCGCCCTCTACTCGGCGAGCAAGGGGGCGATCGCGGCCCTGACGCTCGCCATGGCCGCCGACCACGTCCACGAGGGCATCCGCGTCAACGCGGTGCTGCCGAGCACCACGCAGACGCCCTGGGTGGAGCGGCTCCTCGCGGCCGCCGACGACCCGCAGGCGGCACAGGCCGCGCTCCGCGCCCGGCAGCCGATCGGCCGCCTGGTGTCCGCCGACGAGGTCGCGCACGCCATCGCGTACCTCGCGAGCCCCTCGGCGGGCTCCACGACCGGCACATTGCTGGGCGTCGACGGGGGAGCCGTCGGGCTGCGGGTGCCGCCAGCCGTGGTGCGATAGGACCGGGGCGCGACACACTGGGGTCGTGCCCGGAGGCGGGTGCGACCTGCCCGCGGGAGGGCTGACATGGACGCCGCCGACGTCAACGGTGCGGTCATCGCCGCCGGGCTGGCCGCTCTCGGGTACGTGGGCAAGCTGCTCGTCGACAGCTGGCGCTCGTGGCGCGTCGAGCAGCACCGGCGCCGGACGCGGCTCCTCGAGCTCGATGCGCTGCTGAACGCGTCGGACGAGACGTTCCGCTCTCAGGTCGGCCTCGCCCGTGAGCTGACGGAGCGGCTGGTCGCCGCCCACCCGGGGGTGTCCACCGGCGGCGGGTACGACACCCTGTTCACGGCCCTCTACCCCCAGTTCGACCAGGAGGCGACCGACCTCCACACGGTGATCCGCGGGTACACCCTGTACGGGCTCCAGCCGTTGAACCGGGAGATGCTCGCGTGGCTGCGCGACGACACCAGCGAGCGAGCCCCTCGACACCCCTCGGCCGCCGAGGCGGACCTCGCCCGCGAGCTGCGCCACCTGGACCGGCACCTCGTGCTCTGGCTCGCCAAGTGCCAGGCGTGGCTGACCGACCAGCCGGGGCACGCCCTGGTCTTCCTCGCCGACGAGCACCGGCACGGCGCCGGCTTCCCGCACGGCCTGGAGCCGGCTCTCGCGGCCGTCCTCGCGGAGCGGGGCATCACACCCGAACCCGAGCCGAGCGCGACGGCGCCGGACTAGCTACCGGGGCCGGGGTGCACCGCCCGTCACGAACGCGTCGCGCGGGTGCTGGACGTTCGCCAGCGACACGATGTCCCGCCCGAAGACGCCCATCGCCAACCACCCGGCCAGCACCCGGACCTTGCGCTCCCAGGTGGGCACGGCCAGCACGTGGTAGCCGCGGTGCATGAGCCAGGCGGCCAGACCCTTCACGACGATGCGTCGGTACTCGAAGATCCCGTGCCCGAAGCCGAGCGTCGCGACGACGCCGAGGCTCTCGTGCACGTAGTCCGTGGTCTCGTGCCCGCGCAGGACCGCGGCGATGTTCATGGCGAGGTGCCGGCCCTGGCGCACGGCGTGCTGGGCGTTCGGCACGGTGCGGCGGCCGGCCGCGCCCGCGGCGAGGTCCGGCACGGCGGCGTCGTCGCCCGCGG
>NZ_JBFUIK010000064.1:0-8414 GCF_056401915.1 Cellulomonas sp. P4_D11
GCAGGCCGACCGCCGCGGAGAGCCGGTCGACGACGTCGGAGACGGAGAGCGCGGCGGGCGCGGGYTCGCGGGCGGCGACCTCCGCGGCGAGCAGGGCGGCGGCGTCGTTCAGCTCCGCACCCGCGTGCCGTGCGGCGAGCGAGCGCGAGCTCACGGCGGTCGCGAGCAGCTCGCGCAGGACGCCGACGCCCTCCCCCGTGCGGGCGGAGGCCTCGCGGACCGCGACGCCGGTGAGGCCGTCGTCGACGAGCAGGTGCTCGACGTCGGCCACGAGCTCGGCGCGGACGTCCTCCGGGACGGTGTCCACCTGGTTGAGCACGAGCACCATCGACGCCTCGTGCCCCACGAGCCGGCGCAGGTAGCCGCTGTGCAGCGCGTCGTCGGCGTACTTCTGCGGGTCCACCACCCACGCCAGCAGGTCGGCCTGCGGCAGCAGCCGGTCCACCACCTCGCGGTGCTCGGGCGCGATGGAGTCGTGGTCGGGCATGTCGAGCAGCACCAGGCCGCGCAGCGGCGCCTCGGACTCGCCGTCGAGCAGGCTCTCGCGCTCGATCCGGCGGTCGGGCACCACGCCGAGCCAGTCCAGGAGCGGTCCACCGTCGTCGCCCCAGACGCACGCCGTGATCTCCGACGTGGTGGGGCGCCGCACGCCGACGTCGGCGAAGTCGAGCCGGCAGATCGCGTTGAACAGGCTGGACTTGCCGGAGCCGGTTCCGCCGACGAGGGCGACCACCGTGTGGTCCACGCCGAGCGCGAGCCTCTCGCGCACGCTGTCGACGGTGGCGACGACGCCGGCCACGACCGCCGGCGCGAGGCGGGGACCACCGACGGCGAGCGCCCGGTCCAGCGCGTCGACCCGGACCGTCAGGGCTGCGGTGTCGTCGCCGTGGAGGGCCCCGTCGCTCACGTCAGTCCCTTCAGCACGGCGAGCCGGAGGCGCAGCCGCGACGCGGCGTCCTCGGCCAGGTCCGGGTCCGCGAGCACGTCGCCCACCGCGGCGCGCTCGACCGCGACCTGTCCAGCGACCCGCGCGACCAGGTCGTCGCGCAGCTCCTCGACCGCGCGCTCCGCGGCGGAGTCGATGAGGTCCACGAGCAGGTCACGCGCCTCACGCACGCCCGAGGCCGCGGCCAGAGCCACGGCGGCCAGCCCCTCGTCCCCCAGCGCGTGCTCGGCCTTGCGGCGGCGACGGACCTCGCGAGCCACGTCCCGGCGCGGGCGGGCGACGCCGTCCGCCGACGTCTCCGCCGGTCCGGCGGTCAGTGCTGCGCGCACGACGCGGGGCCCCTGGGCGGTCCAGGCGCGCGCGGCCTGCTCGGCCGCCGACCGTCGCCCCGCCCGCAGCCCCGACTCCACCCACGCGGCGTCGACGGATGCCCCGCCCTCGGGCTGGTCGGGAGCGGTGAGCGCCGCGCGCAGCACCTCCTCGGTGTGCGCACCGGCGGCGGTGAGGACGGCGGTCGCGGAACGCGTCAGGTCCTCGACCAGCGGCGCGACCGCCGCGGCCCGGGCGCGACCCTCGCGCGACGAGCCACGGACGCGGCCCGAGCGGACGACCCCACCGAGCGGCGCCCCGTCGGCCGTGAGCTCGGACCAGCGTGCACGGACGGCCCCGTCCGCGACGGCGCCGCCGCGGATCGACGCCGCCGCCTGCGCGGTCGGCGCCTCGATCACCTGATCGAGCACGACCGCGATCGCACCGGCGGCGTCGGCCTGCGCCTGCACCGCCTCGGCGAGCTCGTCGACCCACGGGCGCAGCGCCGCGAGCGAGCCCCGCAACGTGCGGCCGATCACCGTGCGCGCCCGGTCCGGCCCGGCCAGCATCGCGAGCCACCGCTGGATCGGCGCCACGGCGGACGCGGGCAGCAGCCCCTCGTGCGGACCGAGATCGGGGACGACGAACAGCGGAGAGCCCTGCAGACCGTGACCGCGCAGCCGGTCGAGCAGGTCCCCGCGGACGGTGGGGAGCGAGTCGGGCGGCACGCGGTTGAGCACCATCGCGATCGAGGCCCCGCGCTCGACCGCGCCCTGCAGCACCCGCCAGGGCAGCGCGTCGCCGTACCGGGCGGCCGTGGTGACGAAGAGCCAGAGGTCAGCCGCCTCGAGCAGCCGGTGCGCCGACTCCCGGTTGGACTCCAGCACGGAGTCCAGGTCGGGGGCGTCGAGAAGCGCGATGCCCCGGGGCACGTGCTCGTCCGCGACGACGCTCACCGACTCGAGGACGGGGTGGTGCGACAGCAGCTCGGTGTCCTGCGGGTGGTGGACGAGGACGGGGTTCCGCGTGGTCGGTCGCAGCACGCCCGCCGTGCTCACCTCGGTCCCCACCAGCGAGTTCACCAGCGTCGACTTGCCCGCACCGGTCGACCCCGACACCACCACGACCGCGGGCGCGGAGAGCTCGGTCAGGCGCGGGACGAGGTGCTCACCCAGCTGGTCGACCAGGCGGGCCCGGGACGCCCGCGCGGACGCGATGCCGTCGATCTCGAGCGGGAAGCCGGTCGCCTCCACGTCCCGCCGCAGGTCGCGCACGGCGTCGAGCAACGAGGTCGCGGCGAGCGGGCGCGCCAGGACGCCGCGCGGGTCGACGGCGGCATGGCGCGCCTGTGCAGCCAGCGGCCGCACAGGTTGCGCGGGGTGCACTGGCGCCGTGCCGGGCTGCGCGCTCACGCAACCATTGTCGCGGTGCGATCTGACCTGGCAAAACACGCCACGCGGCGCGGCGACGTCCGGTTCGTACCGCGCGGGACATCCCGTAGGCCGCCGTTAGGCTGTGGGCGCACGTCCAGCCCCCGTAGCTCAACGGATAGAGCAACGGCCTTCTAATCCGTCGGTTGCAGGTTCGAGTCCTGCCGGGGGCACCCAGTCACAGGCCGGCGAACAGCGTCGCGACCCCCTGCGCGACCGCGTCGGGTGCCTCGAGGTAGGCGAAGTGGCCGCAGTCGGGAAGAACGCTGAGCTCGGCGCCGGGGATCGCCTCGACCACGTGCCGCGCCAGCTCGACGGGGATGACGTCGTCCTCCCCGTGGATCACCAGGGTCCGCGCGGT
Organism: Cellulomonas sp. P4_D11; assembly: GCF_056401915.1. Taxonomy (NCBI): domain Bacteria; kingdom Bacillati; phylum Actinomycetota; class Actinomycetes; order Micrococcales; family Cellulomonadaceae; genus Cellulomonas; species Cellulomonas sp. P4_D11. The sequence goes on from NZ_JBFUIK010000064.1 coordinate 3,047, forward strand.
GACGCGACGAAGCCTCGGCAGCAGGTCGTACCCGGGCGAGAACCACGTCTGCTCGCCCAGCCGCTCCTCGACCGCCCGCGCCAGCAGCACACCCTCGGCGGTCCACCCCGCACGCATCCGCGGGACCACCCGGTCGAGGAGCTCCGGCCGGTGCAGCGCGCCCCGGAAGTGGAGCCGGTAGTACTGCACGTCGGCGGAGGGGTCGCCCGCGCGGAAGGCAGCGGACGCGGCGATGCTCCCCATGGCCTCCGCCTCGGCCGGGGGCCGGGTGCGGCGCCGGTGCTCGAGGTACCCCGCGGCGTCCGCCGCCGAGGCGGGAGCCGTGTTCATCAGGACCAGCCGGGTCACGCGCTCCGGGTGGCGGGACGCGTACTCCATCGCGAGCACGCCTCCCCAGCTGTGCGCGAGGAGCGCCGTCGGGCCCACGCCCACGTGCTCGCGCACGAGGTCGAGGTCGGCCATCTCGGACTCGATGCTGACGTCCTGGGCCCGGACCCCCTCGGCCGACCGCCCCCGCCCGCGCTGGTCGTAGTACACCAGGCGGACGTGCTCGGCCAGCCTGTCGAGCTCGGGCAGCAGGTACCGGTGGTCGAAGTCGGGCCCGCCGTGCAGGACGACGATCGCCGGACCCTCGCCGACGTCCCGGACGAACAACCGTGCCCGACCGGCCGTGACATAGCCGGTGCGTGCGTGCACACCGCGATCCTAGGCCCGTCCCTGGCGGCGTCCGAGGCCGACGAGGCACGCGACGCCGGCCAGCCCGAGCGGCACGACCAGGTGCCAGCCGGCGAGGACGGCGAGCGCCAGCGCCAGGGCGCACGCGACCACGGCGGCCCACCACCCGGCGGTGCCCCGCGCGAGCAGGCGCACGGCGGCGACCATCCCGGCGGCGTAGATCGCCACGATGCAGCTGGTGTGCACGAGCACGAACGGCGTGAGGTCCCCGCCCGTCGCCACGGCGAGCGCGAAGTAGACGGCGGCCATGGTCCCGACGACGGCGAGCGCGCGGCGCGGCACCCCACCCGGTTGCGCGCCGCGCGCCAGCCATCCGGGCAGGTCGCCGTCACGGCCGAGCGACGCGCCGAGCTTGGCGAACGCCCCGAGGTACGTGCCGAGCACCCCGAGGGTGACGATGCCGGCGACGACCGCGACCATGACCCGCCCGACCCCGGGCAGCCCCACGTCGACCAGGTCCATCAGCGGGACGTCCGAGGCCACGGCCCGGTCGCCCAGGACCGTGACCGTGACGTACTGCAGGGCCAGGTACGCGACGCCGACCACCACGAGCGCAACGGCCGTCGCGCGCGGGATGGTCCGTCGGGGATCGCGGAACTCGCCCGCCATGTGCGTGACGGCCTCCCAGCCGGCGAACGCCCAGACGTAGAGGCTGGCGGCGGCACCGACGCCCGCCCAGCCGCGGGGCGCGAACGGCACGAGGTTCGCCGGGTCGGCCGCGGGCAGCGAGACCAGCACGACCCCGACGACGAGCACCACGAGCGCGGCCGTGAGCGAGAGCTGGACGGGGCCGGCGAGCCGCAGCCCGACCGCGTTGGTGACCAGCGGCGGGACGAGGAACGCCGCGCCCACGACGTACACCTGCCACTGGCTCCCCCCGAGCATCGCGACGACGTACTGCGCCCCGAGCAGCGCCACGACCGGCGAGCCGACGCACACGCCGAAGAAGAACCAGTAGCCGGTCATCCGCGCCGCGGTCGCGCCCAGCGCGAGCCGGACGTACGTCGAGACGCCGCCCGCGTCGGGGTGTCGCGTCGCGAGGGCGGCGAACGTCGCCGCCAGGGGCACGGACGCGATCAGGACGGCCGCGACGGCCACCAGCGACGCGGGCCCGGCCGCCCGCGCGGCCAGCGTCGGCAGGAGCAGGATGCCCGTCCCGAGCACCGAGGCCACGTACAGCGCGCTGCCCAGCGCGAGGCCGATCCGCGGCTGGGCCCCACGGGTCTCGGCCGGAGCGGTCAGGGCGGAGGCGGGCACCGGTGCAGCCTCTCCCGCGCCACCCCCGACGGGCCATGCGGCAGACAGGCGTCGTCCGTCGAGATCCCGCCATCCCGTGCCATCGAGAAAACCGGACGAAACGGCCCGAATAATCACGTGACGACGACCACAGCGACGTGGTCTTGTACTCCCACACCACCAATAGCCAGGGCCTCGGCCCTAGCACCGTCATGCCCAGGAGCACACCGTGAACCCGACCATCTCTCTCGAGCTCGCGCGCCAGGACCACTCCCAGCGCCTCGCTCACTTCCACCAGGCACGCGTCCGCGCATCGGCGCGGCACGCCAGACAGCCGTCCGAGAACATCGGTCGGCCCCCGGATCCGCGGCGCGCCCCGGCGCGCTCGACGCACCTCGTCGACGCCGTCAGCGCGCGCTGATCCTCAGCACCACCCAGCAGGCCCCCGGCGCGGGCCGATCCGGAGGGGATCGGCCCGCGCCGGCATGCTGAGGGGCGCGACCCTCCCCCAGACCCGCCCGGTGGTCCGCGCTCGCAGCCGCGCGTGCCACCATGACGCCATGCCGCCCTCCGTCCGCCAGCGCCCGGGGCGTGCGTGATGGGCCGGCACGCCACCCCGGACCCGGCCGCCGACCAGCCGCTGCGACAGCGCCTCACGCGCCACGTCGTCGTCTGGCTCGAGCGGATCGGCCTCGGTCTCGCCGCCGGCGCGGGCACGCTCCTCGTCCTGCGCTGGGCCGGGACGTCGTGGACGGCGAGCCTCTGGATCGCCGGCGCGATCGCCGTGGTCGTCCCCGTCGCCGCGTGGCTGGCCTCGACCGTGCCCAGCCACGACAGCCACGACAGCCACGACCAGCCGGCGAGCTAGCCGGGGGGCGGCCGCGTGTGCAGCCGGTCGACCACGGACACGACGCCGAGCACCACCACGGCGAGCGCGACGGCGGCCACGACGTCCGTGAGGAAGTGGTAGCCGAGGTACAGGCGGCTGAGCGCCACGAGCGCGGTGCCGACGACGGTCGCGACGCCCCACGCGACGACGCGGGCCGTCGACGGGTGCCGGCTGCACACCAGGTAGCCCGCCACCAGGAGCAGGGTCGCCGTCCCGAGGGTGTGCCCCGACGGGAACGAGGCGGTCGTCTCGGCGCCGGGAACGTACATCGTGTCGGCGGGCGGCCGCGCGCGGCCCACGAGCCCCTTGGCCGCGAGCCCGAGCAGGGTCGACCCCACCATCGCTGCCGCGAGCAGCACGGGCCGCCACCACTCGCGTCGGACCAGCCCCCAGACCAGGCACCCGACGCCGACGATGATCGGCAGGACGGTCGGGCCCGACACGAACGTGATGGCGGCGAGCACGGACGTGAACCCCGCGGTGCGGTGCGCCACGAGCCAGTCGAGCACGGGCTGGTCGAGGTCCCACAGGTCGTCCTTCTCGCGGACACCGTCGAGCACGCCCAGGAACACGGCGAGCCCCGCGACGACGAGCAGGAGACCGGGCAGGACCGCCCACAGCACCGGGCGGGCGCGCAGGGCCGCGAGGGGCGTCGGCGCGAGGGCCTCGTCGTGCGACATCCACCGACGCTAACCGGCGTCGGCGCCGCGCACGAGCGCGCGAGGCCGCACCGCCCCCTAGGCTGACCTGCGTGACCAGCACGCCGACTCCCGCGCCCGCCGCTCCCGGACACGACAGTGCCGACCGCATCGTCTGGATCGACTGCGAGATGACCGGCCTGGACCTGGGTGCCGACGCCCTGGTCGAGGTGGCCGCGGTGGTCACCGACTCCGAGCTCCGCGTGCTCGGCGAGGGCGTCGACGTCATCATCGCGCCGCCCCCCGAGGCCCTGGAGCAGATGAACGACTTCGTGCGCACCATGCACACGACGTCCGGCCTGCTCGAGGGCCTGGCCGCCGGGACCACGCTCGAGGACGCCCAGGCGAAGGTGCTCGAGTACGTGCGCACGTGGGTGCCGGACCCGGGCAAGGCGCCGCTGGCGGGCAACTCCGTCGGGACCGACAAGGCGTTCCTGGACCGCGACATGACCGAGCTGGTGGGTCACCTGCACTACCGGGTGATCGACGTGTCCTCGATCAAGGAGCTCGCCCGCCGCTGGTACCCGCGGGTGTACTTCGCCTCGCCGCGCAAGAACGGCGGCCACCGCGCGCTCGCGGACATCCTCGAGAGCATCGACGAGCTGCGCTACTACCGGGCGGCGCTCCTGCCGGCCCAGCCCGGACCGGACTCGGCCGCGGCGAAGAAGATCGCCGCGGAGGTCGTCGCGACGTCGGTGAAGGGCGCGCTGCTGCCGGAAGGCTGAGCGCCAGGTCGGAGGTGACGTGCAGCGCGTCCGCCGTTGGCTGCGCCGCCACGATCCCGAGGCGTACGCGCAGCACCGCGCGATCCGGCTCGCCCTGTCCGCGACGGTCGTTCTCGCCGTCTCCGACCTGCTCCTGCACGACCCGCAGGTGGTCACGTTCGGGGTCTTCGGGTCGTTCGCGCTGCTCCTGTTCGTCGACTTCCCCGGCAGCCCGGCGGGCCGGCTCGGCTCGTACACGGGCCTCGTCGTCGTCGGCTGCGCGCTGATCTGCCTCGGCACCCTCGCCTCGCGGTCGTGGTGGACGGCGACGCTCGGCATGCTCCTCGTCGGCACCCTCGTCGCGTTCGCCGGCACCGTGTCCGCGGCGATCGCGTCCGCGCGCAACGCGGCGCTGCTCCTGTTCATCCTGCCGGTCATGGTGGCCGCGGACCCCGCCGAGATCCCGTCGCGGCTGCTCGGCTGGGGCTTCGCGGCGGTGGTCTGCGTGCCGGCCGCCCTGCTGCTGTGGCCGCCCCGGGAGCACGACCGGCTGCGGTCCACGTCCGCGGCCGCCTGTGCCGCGCTCGGCGGCCAGCTCGCGGCGCTCTGCGGAGCGAGCCCCGGACCCGCGGTGGACGCGGCGTTCACGGATCTGCGGCGCGCCCTGCGCGGCACCGCCTACCGACCCGTGACGCTGACCACCGGCAGCCGGCTCCTGCTGCGGCTCGCCGACCAGCTCGAGTGGCTGCACCAGCTGGTCCGCGTGTCCGACCCGGCCGCGGTCGCCGGCTGGCCCCCGTGGAGCCGGCAGGTCGTCCGCTCGTGCGCCGCGGTCCTCGTCGCGTCCGGCGGGGTGCTGCGCCGCGACCCGCACTCGACGCAGGCCCTCGAGGCCAGGCGGCACCTCGACGTCGCGCTCGCGGCGCTGGACGCGGACCGGCGGGCGGCCGCCGACGAGCTGACCGACGAGCTCGTGCGCGGCGTCCCGCTCACCGCCGACCAGCTGGACCACCACACGCAGCGCGCGCACGCCTGGGCCTACGCGGCCGAGCTGGCGGGCCGGACCGCGGCGGCGTCGGCCGCGGCGGACGCGCGCGGGCTCGGCG
>NZ_JBFUIK010000065.1:0-7629 GCF_056401915.1 Cellulomonas sp. P4_D11
GCGACGACGCTGGCCGGACGCGCCCGAGGGAGCGGCGACCGCGGGAGCCGCACCGCGACCGCGGCCACGGCCGCGACCTCCGCCGCCGCCGCCACCGGTCGACGCCTGGACGGGCGGGGCGACGTACTTGACGGGATCGGCGACCTCGCCGACGAGGCGCGTGAGCGTCGCGTCGCCGGGGAAGACCGGCTTCGGCGTCGCGGTGATCTTGGCGGCGCGGGTCAGCGCACGCACGTCGCCGCGCTGCTCGGGCAGGACGATCGTGACGACGTCGCCACCCGACCCGGCACGCGCGGTGCGACCCGAGCGGTGCAGGTACGCCTTGTGCTCGGCCGGCGGGTCGACGTGCACGACGAGCTCGATGTCGTCGACGTGGATGCCGCGCGCCGCGATGTCGGTGGCGACGAGCACGCGGACCGCGCCCGACGAGAACGCCTCGAGGTTGCGCTCGCGAGCCCCCTGGGCGAGGTTGCCGTGCAGGTCCACGGCGGGGATGCCGTCCATGGTCAGCTGCTTGGCCAGCTTCTTGGCCTGGTGCTTGGTGCGCATGAACAGCACGCGGCGACCGGTGCCCGAGGCGAGGTGGTGGACGACCTGCTTCTTGGCCTCGGCGTCGCGCACCTCGAACAGGTGGTGCGTCATGGCGGCGACCGGCGACTCGGCGCTGTCGACCGAGTGCTCGACCGGCGAGGTGAGGTACCGCTTGACCAGCTGGTCGACGCCCTTGTCCAGGGTGGCCGAGAAGAGCAGGCGCTGGCCGGCCTTCGGGGTCTTGTCCATGATCCGCTTGACGCCCGGCAGGAAGCCGAGGTCGGCCATGTGGTCGGCCTCGTCGAGGACGGTGATCTGCACGTCGTCGAGCGTGAGGGCCTTCTGGTTGAGCAGGTCCTCGAGGCGCCCCGGGCACGCGACGACGATGTCGACGCCGCCGTTGAGCGCGGAGGTCTGCTTGCCCTGCGAGACGCCACCGAAGATGACGGTCGTGTTCAGGCCCATCACCTTGGCCAGCGGCGCGATGGTCGCGTCGATCTGCGAGGCCAGCTCGCGGGTCGGGGCCAGCACCAGGGCGCGGGGCCGACGGGCGGCCTTGCCCTTGCCCGCGGTGGCGGCGAGCCGCACGACGAGCGGGAGCGCGAACGCCAGCGTCTTGCCGGAGCCGGTGCGGCCGCGGCCGAGCACGTCCCGGCCCGCCAGCGAGTCGGGGAGCGTGGCGGTCTGGATGGGGAAGGGGGCGGTGATGCCCTGGTCCGTCAGGGCGGACGACAGGGCAGCAGGCACGCCGAGTTCAGCGAACGATGTCATAGAGAGAGCCTCTCGGGCTTGGTCGGGGTCCGCCGCCAGAGCAACCAGAGCGGGTGCTCGGGGGACCTCCACGACGCGGGGCGCGCACGTTCGCACAGCCCTTGGTGTCCCCACCCTCTCACACGGAGCGCCGGATCCAGGGTCGCGGTGGCGAGCGTCACAGGGGACGATCGGACGCAACCGGCCCCGTACCTGGAGGAACGCACCCGATGCCCAGCCCCGTGATCGCCTCCGCGCGCGACCTGGTGAAGGTCTACGGCACGGGCACGACGACGGTCCGGGCGCTCGACGGGGTCGACGTCGACCTCGTGCGCGGCGAGCTCACCGCGATCATGGGACCGTCCGGCTCGGGCAAGTCGACGCTCATGCACTGCCTCGCCGGGCTGGACCGGCCGACCTCCGGGACCGTCGTCGTCGACGGCGAGACCGTCAGCAGCATGTCCGAGCGCCGGCTGACGGCCCTGCGGCGCACCCGGGTCGGTTTCGTGTTCCAGGCCTACAACCTGGTGCCGACGCTGACGGCCCTCGAGAACATCACGCTGCCGCTCGACATCGCCCGCAAGCAGGTCGACCGGGCGCACCTCGACCTCGTCGTGGAGACGCTCGGGCTCGCCGACCGCCTGAGCCACAAGCCCAGCGAGCTCTCGGGCGGGCAGCAGCAGCGCGTGGCGTGCGCGCGGGCCCTGGTCGCGCGCCCGGCGGTGGTGTTCGCCGACGAGCCGACGGGCAACCTCGACAGCACGTCGGCGGCCGAGGTGCTCGGATTCCTGCGCCGGAGCGTGGACGACCTCGGGCAGTCGGTGGTCATGGTCACGCACGACCCGACGTCGGCCGGGTACGCCCACCGCGTGCTCTTCCTCGCCGACGGCCGCGTCCAGGGCGAGCTGCGGGACCCGACCGCGGAGTCGGTGCTCGCGGCCCTGACCGCGATCCGGGCCGGCGCGGTCTGATGGTCCGCGTCGCGCTGCGCGGGGTGCGCGCCCACCTCGTGCGGTTCTGCCTCTCCGTGCTCGCGGTCGCGCTCGGGGTCGCGTTCGTCGCCGGGACGTTCGCGCTGCGCACGATGCTCGGGTCCACGTTCACGGACATCATCGCGACGACGACGCTGGGCGACGCCTACGTCCGCGGCGCTGACGCCGCCGGCGGCACGGGCGGGCCGGACCGGATCAGCCCGGACACCCGCAACCCGGTCCCGCTGACGCTCGTCGACCAGCTCGAGGCCGTCGACGGCGTGGCGGCGGCGCTGCCGGACGTGCAGGGGCCGCTGGTCCTGGTGGGCGCCGACGGCACCGCGGTGCAGAGCACGCAGGCGCCCAGCTTCGGGTTCGCCTACGACCCGCGGGACCGTGCCGCGCACGTGGTCGCCGGGCGGCCGCCGGCAGGTCCCGACGAGATCGCCGTGGAGTCGGCCACGCTGCGCGCGTCGGGCCTGGCGATCGGCGACGCGACCAGCGTGGTGGTCGGCGGCGAGGTGCGGCCGGTGACCGTGGTCGGCGAGATGGGCCTGGGGGCAGCGCTGGCCGGCGCGACCGTCGTCTTCGTCGACCCGGAGACCGCGGTCGCCGCGTGGGCCCCCGACGGGAACGTGGCGACGATCTCGGTGCAGGCGGACGACGGCCTGACCGAGCAGCAGCTGGTGGACCGGATCGCGCCCGTCGCGGCGGCGTCGGCCATCCCGGCCGAGGCCGTGACCGGCGACGAGGTCCGCGAGCAGGCGACCGCGAACATCCTGTCCATCCTCGGGTTCATCACGACGTTCCTGCTGGTGTTCGCCGGGATCTCGCTGTTCGTCGGCGCCTTCATCATCGCCAACACGTTCTCCATGTGGGTGCGGCAGCGGACCCGCGAGCTCGCGCTGCTGCGCGCGGTGGGGGCGTCGCCGCTGCAGGTGTTCACCTCGATCGTGCTGCAGGCCGCGATCGTCGGGGTGGTCGGCGCCGTGCTCGGCGTCGCCGGCGGCCTCGGGCTGGTGGTGGTCCTGCGCTCGGTGCTCGGCCGGGTGGGGATGCAGCTGACCGGCCAGGTGCCGCTCGACGGGTTCACGCTCGTGGTGTCCGTGCTCGTCGGCACGCTGGTCAGCGTCCTGGCCGCGGCGCTGCCCGCTCGCCGCGCCGCGCTGGTGCCGCCGGTCGAGGCCCTGCGCGACGAGGTCACGCTGCCCGAACGGTCCCTGACCCGGCGCGCGATCGTGGGCGTCTCGCTCGTGGTGCTGGGGATCGCCGCGCTGGTCGCCGCCCTTCTCGACCCCACCGCGGACCATGCCGGCGCGCTGCTCGGGATCGGCGCGGGCGCGGTGGTGCTCGGGGTGCTCGCCGCGTCGCCCGTGCTCGCCCGCGGCATGCTCCGGGTGCTGTCGGTGCCGGTCGCCCGGTGGCGTCCCGTCGGCCCGCTCGCCCGCGGCAACGTCACGCGCAACCCCCGCCGCACGGCGAACACCGCCGGCGCCCTGATGATCGGGATGGCGCTCGTCGGGGCCGCCGCGGTCATCGCCGCCACGACGCAGGCGTCGACCAGCGCGATCGTCTCGCAGGAGGCCACCACCGACTACATCCTGCGCGGGGCGGGCCAGGGGACCGTCCCCGAACAGGCGGTCGAGGACGTGCGCGAGCTGCCCGACGTCCGTGCGGCGGACACGTTCGCCACCGGCAGCGTGCTCGTGGACGGCTCCCCGTACGCCGTCACGGGCATCGACCCGACCGCGATCGGCCGCAGCATCCGCACCGAGGAGGTCGAGGGATCGTTCCCCGACGCGCTCGCGGCCGGGCAGGTGGCCGTGCAGCGGACGACCATGGACGACGAGGGCTGGTCGATGGGGCAGGAGCTCACCCTGGTCGGCTCGACGTCCTCGCGGCCCGCCACCATCGGCGCCGTCATCGACTCGCCGGCGTTCGGCGTGCCGCTCGTCGTGTCGCAGGCTGTCCTGGACGGGCTGCTGCCGCCCGACGAGCAGCGCGTGACCACGGTGTTCGTCACGGCGGCCGACGGCGCCGACGTCGCGGCGCTGCGGGGCGAGCTGACGCAGGCCGTCCGCCCGTACGTCGTCGTCTCGGTCATGGACAGCGAGGAGTTCGTGTCGGACCTCGCCGCGCAGGTGGACCGGGTGCTCGTCATCCTCTACGCCCTGCTCGGGCTGTCGATCGTCATCGCCGTCCTCGGCATCGTGAACACGCTCGCCCTGTCCGTGATCGAGCGGACGCGCGAGATCGGGCTGCTGCGGGCGGTCGGCCTCGGTCGGCTGCAGCTGGGCACGACGATCACGCTCGAGTCGGTCCTCACGGCGGTGTTCGGCACGACCGTCGGGCTGGTGCTGGGGGTCGCGCTCGCGGCGACGCTGCCCACGGTGTTCGCCGACGTCGGGCTGCGCACGCTCGCGATCCCGTGGACCAGCCTCGCGCTCATGCTGGCGCTCGCGGTGGTGGTCGGCGTCGTCGCGGCGCTGTGGCCCGCCGTCCGTGCGGCGCGTCTGCCCGTGCTCGACGCGGTGACCACCGAGTGACCGATAACCTCGGAGCGTGAGCGACACGGGGTACGGCGACTTCGAGTTCGAGCGTCGCTTCTGGGCGCGGGACGTGCCGGCCGACCTTCTCGACGCCTCACCCGCGCTCATCGTGCAGAGCTATGTGCTCGCCGACGCCGGCTTCGCCATCCGCGTCCGGGTGCAGGCCACGGTCGAGGGCCTCGCGCTGGAGCCGGGCCTCGACGAGCTCGCGATCCTCGACCGGCACGCCGACCAGATGGACTTCTGCGCGATCACCGTCAAGGGCCCGATGAACGAGGGCACCCGCTACGAGGCCGAGCGTGAGCTCGACGTCACCGTGGGCCTCGAGCTGGTCCGCCGCGGCGGCGCGCGCGTGGCCAAGACCCGGCACTCCGTGTGGCTGGGCGACGACGGCTGGGTGGTCGACACGTTCGCCGGCGGGAACGCCCCCCTGGTGGTCGCCGAGGTCGAGCGCGGCGGGCCGGTCACCGACCTGACCATCCCGGAGTTCTGCGTCACCGAGCTCACGTCGGACCCGCGGTTCTCCAACGACGCGCTCGCCGGCCGGCCGTACGGCCGCTGGGCGGCCGAGTACGAGGCCGAGCTGGCGCGTGTGGGCCCGCGGTTCCTGCAGAACCTCGGCCACAACCACCGCCCCGGGGAGTCCGGGCAGGGCTAGCGCGCCCAGCGCCGGTGCGTGGGGTCCACGGCCCGACGGATCGGCCGTCGGGCTGCGCGCTCCGCGGCCGCGCCGGCCGCCTGCTCCAGCGCATGCAGCCGGCCGTAGGTGAAGGCGTTCTCGCCGTCCAGGTGGGCCTGGATCCCGATGCGGCGCAGCGTCTCGCGGCGGACGACGGAGTCGTGCTGCCCGCCCAGGACGTCCTGCACCTCGCGCGCTCGCCGGGCGCTCTTCCGGGCGGGCGCGCCGACGACCGACGCCGCCAGCTCGCTCGCGTACCGGGCGCGGCGGGCCTCCTTGCGGATCTCGTGCAGCGCGTCGTCGTGGGCGTCGTCGCGGACCTCCGCGTGCTCGGTGACGTCGACCGCGTCGACCAGCCGCCGCCACGCCTTGCGCGCGCGTCGGGGGATCACGCGGTCGGCGCTCTCGTCGGCGCGCGGACCCGGGGGCAGGTCGTCCGCCAGCGCGTCGAGCGACGCCAGCAGGGCCAGGTACCGGTCGGACGCGAGCCAGCTGTCCAGCGCGTCGAAGGCGGTGCGCCTTGCGGCGGACCGGTCCTCGTCGAGGCGCTGTGCGACGGGACCCAGCACCAGCTCGATGTCCTCGTCGGCCACCCGGCGCCGCAGCGCCCGGCGTTCGACGTAGGCGTCCCGGGCGGCGCCCAGCACGTGCCCGAGCTCCGCCAGCTCGTCCCGGAGCGGATCGGTCACCGAGCGGTCCACCACCGGGCGGAACACGCCGAGCGCCGTCCGCAGCCGGCGCGTGGACACGCGGGCGTCGTGCACGCCGTCGTCCTCGCCCGAACGGACCGCGGGGTCGGCCGCGAGCAGCCGCTCGGTGTGCAGCGCGAGGTAGGCGCGGACCGCCTCGGCGGCGCTGCCGTCCCGCGGCGACGTCGATCGCGCGGCGGGGGCGGCCTCACCCAGGGCGCGGGTCAGCTTCGGTGACGCCCGCCGTCCGGCGCCGGGGACGGACCCCAGCACGCGGGCGGTGGCGACAAGGACCTCCTCCGGGCCGTCCACCAGCTCGACCTCCCACTCACGCCAGGTCGCGAGGTCGGCGCCGTCCGCCGAGCGAGCGTGCACCGTGTCGTCGGCGACCTCGGCGACGACCTGTCCCGCCTCGTCCCGCAGCCGGTGGACCACGCGGTGGGTCCGCAGCTCGACCCGCGGCTCCAGAGCCCGGTCGAGGACCCGCGACCGGATGAGTGACACGAGCTCCTCGGGCACGTCGTCCCCGAGCGGGAGGCGATGCTCGGAGCGTCGTCGCGGTCCGCCCTCGTCCGGTCGGCCCTCCGGCACCTTGAGGTGCCATCCCTCGTCGTCGCCGCCGGTCCGGCGGCGCAGCGTGACGCCCGCGCGGGCGAGGTCGAACCTCGCCGTGTCGACGTACACCGCGGTCAGGTCCACTTCCTCGGGTCCGTCGACGGACGCGACCCCCCGGATGCCGGTCAGGTCGGGGACCCGGACGTCCACGGGGACCTCGACCGCGCTCTCGGTCTCGTGGTGCAGTCCCATGCACCGAGGCTGGCACCTCGCCGCGTGCTCCGCGCGGGGAGGCGCCTCCCGCGGCCCTCATACACTGACCGTCCATCGCGACGAGGAGGTAGTGCCGTGCCCGTGGGCCGACGACGCGCCGCCCTGGTCGCGACCCTCGTCGCGCTGGTCGCGCTCGCCGGCTGCACGCCGGACCGGGCCACCCCGTCGCCGACGCCGGCACCGCCGTCCGCCTCGCCGACCCCGACGCCGACGCCGACCCCGCCCCCCGTGTCCGCGAGGGTGAGCGCGCCGGACGAACCCGCCACGGTCCTGCCGGCGGCCACCCCGCAGGACGCGGCGCTCGAGGCGTCCCGCGCGCTGTTCGACGCCGCACCCGTGGTCGTCGTCGCCCCCGTCGAGGACGTCGCCGCGCAGCTCACCGCGTCGTCGGCGGCGGTCGCGCTCGGCGCGCCCGTCCTGCTCACGACGGCGGGCACCGACCCCGCGCCTGTGCTGGCCGAGCTGGCGCGGCTGGACGCGCAGGCGGTCCTCCTGGTCGGCGCCGTGGGCCTCACGCCGCCGAGCAGGCTCACCGCGGTCCCGCTGGTGCCCGGCGCGGACGCCGCCACGCTGGGCGCCGCGACGGGTGCGACGTTCGGCGTGCCGACGGAGGTCGTGCCCGGTCAGGAGGC
>NZ_JBFUIK010000066.1:0-7393 GCF_056401915.1 Cellulomonas sp. P4_D11
GTTGACGGCCGTGGGGCTCGGCGGCATGGCCGACCGGCGGCCGGACGCGCTGTCCGGCRGCCAGCGGCAACGGGTCGCGCTCGCCCGGGCGCTCGCCGCCGCGCCCGACGTGCTCCTGCTCGACGAGCCGTTCGCGCAGCTGGACGTCCGCACGGCCGCCGAGCTGCGCGAGCTGGTCCGCGACCAGGTCCGACGCACCCGCACGGCGACCGTCCTGGTCACCCACGACGTGCTCGACGCGGTGACGCTCGCGGACCGGGTGGTCGTGCTGCACGACGGCCAGGCGGTCGAGCAGGGTCGGCCGCTCGACGTGCTCACCGACCCCGTCCACCCGTTCACCGCGGCGCTGGCGGGCGTCAACCTCGTCGTCGGCACCCTGGCGGAGGGTCCCGGCGGCGCCACGGTGCTGGTGGGGCCCGACGGCGTCCTGGTGCCGTGCGACGCCGTGCCGGGCGGCCGCGCGCAGGTGACGTTCCCGCCCGGGGCGGTGGTCGTCGGCGGCCCGGACGGCTGGACCGCGCGCGTCGTCGACCTGGAACCGGGCACCACCGGCGTGCGCCTGCGGACCACCGGCGACGTGCTCGTGGACCTCCCGCCGGCGCAGGTCGCGCAGCTCGCCCTGCACGTCGGTGCGGCCGTCGTCCTCAGCGTCCCGAGCGAGCACGTGCGGGTCCGGGCGCTCGCCTGATCTCACAGGCGCCCGCGGCACCCGGTGCGCGAATGGTTCCGAGCGCGCAACGGGGCGGGCAGGTCCGTCGAAACATGCGCTCCCTAGCGTCGTCGTCGACATCGACCCCACCACCCGTCCTTCCGGAGGTCCGCATGGCGACCCAGCTCGCGACAGGCACCGGCACCGCTCCCGCCCTCGACACCGCACCCCTCACGCACCGCCCCGGCCGCTGGATCGACGGCTGGAACCCGGAGGACGGGGGGCAGTGGGCGTCCGTCGGCCGGGTGATCGCCCGCCGGAACCTCGGGCTGTCCGTGTTCGCGGAGTTCCTCGGGTTCGCCGTCTGGGCGCTCTGGAGCATCGTCGTCCCGCAGCTGCCCGCGGCGGGCTTCGTCCTGACGGTCGACCAGATGTTCTGGCTCATCGCGGTGCCCTCGCTGGTGGGTGCGACCCTGCGCATCCCGTACACCTTCGCGGTGCCGGTCTTCGGCGGCCGCAACTGGACGATCGTGTCCGCGCTGCTGCTCCTGGTGCCGACGATCGGGCTCGCGGTCGCGGTGAAGAACCCCGACCTCGGGTTCGGCGCCCTGCTGGCGGTCGCGGCGCTCGCGGGCGTCGGCGGCGGCAACTTCGCGTCCTCGATGGCCAACATCTCGTTCTTCTACCCGGAACGGGAGAAGGGCCGCGCGCTCGGCCTGAACGCGGCGGGCGGCAACCTCGGGACGGCGGCGGTGCAGTTCGCCGTGCCGCTCGTCATCGTCGGCGCCGCAGGCATGGAGCTCGAGCGCGCCGGGCTGATGTTCGTGCCGCTCGTGCTCGTCGCAGCCCTGCTGGCCTGGCGGTTCATGGACAACCTGTCCAACGCCAAGTCGGACCCGCGCTCGTACGGTGTCGCCGCCCGGTCGAGGAACACCTGGATCATCTCGTTCATCTACATCGGCACCTTCGGCTCGTTCATCGGGTTCTCGGGCGCGTTCCCGACGCTGCTCAAGAACCAGTTCCCCGAGGTGACCATCACCATCGCGTTCGCCGGCGCGCTCGTCGGCTCGATCGCCCGCCCGCTCGGCGGGATCCTCGCCGACAAGCTGGGCGGCGCCCGCGTCACGATCGTCGCGTTCGGCGTCATGGCGCTCGGCGTGGTCTGCGCGATCTTCGCGCTGCGGGCGCACGCCTTCTGGCCGTTCCTCGCGTCGTTCCTCGTGCTCTTCGTCGCCACCGGCGCCGGGAACGGCTCGGTCTACCGGATGATCCCGGCGGTCTTCCGGTTCGGCACCACCGACGACGAGGACCGCGCCCGCCGTGCGAAGGCGGCCGCGGGCTGCCTCGGGATCGCCGGCGCGGTCGGGGCGTTCGGCGGGTTCCTCATCCCGCGCGGGTTCGCCGTCTCGACCTCGCTGACCGGCAACATCCAGGGCGCGCTCTGGGTGATCGTCGGCCTGTACCTGGTCATGGGCGCGACCACGTGGGCCGTGTACCAGCGCCGTTCGGGCGCCTACGGCGCGACGGTCATCTGACCTTGACCCTCACCACGCCGGCCCCGCAGGGGAGCACCACGTCGCTCGAGCAGGTGGCGACGGTGTGCTCCTACTGCGGCGTGGGCTGCGGGATCATCCTCGACGTCGCGTGCGACGACGAGGGGCGCCGCGTCGCGACGGGCGCTCGCGGGGACAGGTCGCACCCCGCGAACGGTGGTCGGCTGTGCACCAAGGGCGCGACGAGCGCGGACATGCTCGCGGCCGGCGGCCGGGCAACGCACGCGCTCGTGCGGGCAGAGCGCGGTGCCGAGCCGGCGCGGGCGGACCTCGACCAGACGATCGAGCTCGTCGCCCGGCGCCTGCGCGAGGTCGTCGACACCCACGGGCCGGACGCGCTGGCGCTGTACGTCTCGGGGCAGATGAGCCTCGAGGCCCAGTACCTCGCCAACAAGCTGGCCAAGGGCTACGTGCGCACCCAGTGGATCGAGTCGAACTCGCGGCTGTGCATGGCCAGCGCCGGGACGGGCTACAAGCTCTCGCTCGGCGCGGACGGGCCGCCCGGGTCGTACGACGACCTCGACCACGCCGACGTGTTCCTCGTCATCGGCGCCAACATGGCCGACTGCCACCCGGTCCTCTTCCTCCGGCTGCTCGACCGGGTCAAGGCGGGCGCCACGCTGATCGTCGTCGACCCTCGTCGCACGGCGACCGCCGACAAGGCCGACCTCTTCCTCCAGGTCGCGCCCGGCACGGACATCGCGCTCCTCAACGGCCTGCTGCGGCTCGTCGTGGAGGCGGGTGGGCTGGACGAGCAGTTCGTGGCCGAGCACACCGAGGGCTGGGCCGACGTCGAGGCCATGCTCGAGGACTACCCGGTCGACGAGGTCGCGCGCACGACGGGGATCGCCGAGGCCGACCTGCGCACCGCGGCGGCGATGCTCGCCGGCGCGGGGAACTGGGTGTCCTGCTGGACCATGGGGCTCAACCAGTCGACGCACGGCACCTGGAACACGAACGCCCTGATCAACCTCCACCTCGCGACGGGCGCGATCTGCCGCACCGGCTCGGGCCCGTTCTCGCTGACCGGCCAGCCCAACGCGATGGGCGGGCGGGAGATGGGCTACATGGGCCCGGGACTGCCGGGGCAGCGCACGGTGCTCGACGACGACGACCGCGCCTTCGTCGAGGGGGTCTGGGAGCTCGACCCCGGGACGCTGCGCCCCGACTTCACCGGTCGCGGCACGGTCGACATGTTCGAGCGCATGGCCGCGGGCGAGATCAAGGCGTGCTGGGTCATCTGCACCAACCCGGTCGCCTCCGTCGGGAACCGGCGCAGCGTCATCGAGGGGCTCGAGCGGGCCGAGCTCGTGGTGACGCAGGACGCGTTCGCGGAGACCGAGACCACGGCGTATGCCGACGTCGTGCTGCCGGGCGCGCTGTGGTCGGAGTCCGACGGCGTGATGATCAGCTCCGAGCGCAACCTCACCCTCGCGCGTGCCGCCCTGCGCCCGCCGGGCGACGCGCTGGCGGACTGGCAGCTCATCGCGCGCGTCGCGACCGCGATGGGGTACGACGGCTTCGACTTCGCCTCGTCCGAGGAGGTGTTCGAGGAGCTGCGTGCCTTCGCGAACCCGCGCACGGGCTACGACCTGCGCGGCGTGACGTACGACCGGCTGCGCGCGGGACCCGTGCAGTGGCCGGCAGCCCCCGGCGGCCCCCGCCGGAACCCGGTCCGCTACCTGAACGACGGCGTGAGCCAGCAGCTGCTCGAGCGCCCGGACGGTACGCGCCCGCGGCTGGCCTTCCCGACGCCGTCGGGCCGCGCCAGGTTCCTCGCCCGCCCGCACCTGCCCGCCGCCGAGCTCCCCGACGACGACTTCCCGTTCGTGCTCAACACGGGGCGCGTGCAGCACCAGTGGCACACGATGACGAAGACGGGCAAGGTCGCCAAGCTGAACAAGCTCGCGCCGGGGCCGTTCGTCGAGATGCACCCGTCCGACGCGGCCGCGCTGGGCCTCGTCGACGGCGCGTCCGTCGAGGTCGCGTCGCGCCGCGGTCGCGCCGTGCTGCCCGTCACGGTGACGGACCGTGTGCTGCCGGGCGCCCTCTTCGCGCCGTTCCACTGGAACGACATGTTCGGCGAGTACCTCGCCGTCAACGCCGTGACCAGCGACGCCGTCGACCCGATCTCGTTCCAGCCCGAGCTCAAGGTGTGCGCCGTCGCCCTCACGCCCGTCGCCTCGCCGCCCGCCGAGCCCAGGGCGCCCGAGCCGAGGCCCGAGGACGGCCTCGCGCCCGGCGCGCGAGCGATCCGCGCGCTCGGTGAGGCGCTCGGACTCGACGTGCCCGAGCCGCCGCGCCTCGGTGACCGGGAGCGCCGCTACCTGGCCGGGTTCCTGGCGGGGCTGGGCGGGGGAGCGCCGGGCACGCCCGTGCTGCCGTCGACCGCCCCGCTCGACGCCGCGGACGCGCTGTGGGTCGACGGCCTGCTCGCGGGCCTGTTCTCCCGGACGCCCGAGCACACCGACGGCCCGACGTCGGGACCGCGCGGGGGCGCGGCAGTGCGCCAGGTGGTGGTGCTGTGGGCGTCGCAGACGGGCTCGGCGGAGGACCTGGCCACCGCCGCCGCCGAGCGGCTGGTCGGCGCCGGGCTCGCGCCCCGGACCGTGGCCATGGACGACTGCCTGCCCGCGGACCTGCCGGTCGGCGCGGACCTCGTCGTCGTGACGAGCACGTTCGGCGACGGCGACGCTCCTGACAACGGCACGACGTTCTGGGAGTCGGTGGCCGCCGCCGACGCGCGCCGGCTCGACGGCTCGCGGTTCGCGGTGCTCGCGCTCGGCGACTCGAGCTACGACCGGTTCTGCGGGCACGGGCGTCGGCTCGACCATCGCCTGGAGGAGCTCGGGGCGGCGCGCCTGGTGGAGCGCCTCGACTGCGAGCCGGGCGACGACGACCGGGCGATCGCGTGGATCGAGGCGGTCGTCGGCGCGCTGGCGGCGTCGACGCCGGCCCCCGCCTCCGTCCCCGTGGTCCCGGACCGACCGGCCGTCGCGACCCGACAGCGGCCGGGCGAGGCGCGGATCGTCGGGAACCGCCTGCTGTCCCTGCCGGGCTCCGGCAAGGAGGTGCGGGAGATCGTGCTGGACGTCGCCGACAGCCCGCGAGCCGTCACCTACCGCGCGGGCGACGCGCTGGCGGTGCGCCCGAGGAACGCTGCGGCGCTCGTCGACGAGTGGTTCGCCGTCACCGGGTGGGACCCCGACCAGGAGGTCGACGTCGACGGGCGCCCGAGCCCGCTGCGCGGCGCGCTCACCACCGAGCTCGACATCAGCCGCGTCTCGCCGGACCTGCTCGCGCTCGTCGCGGAACGCTCCGGCAGCACCGAGCTGCGCCAGCTCCTGCGGCCGGGCAACGGCAGCGACCTCGCGCGCTGGACGTGGTGCCGGCAGGCGGTGGACGTGGTCGCCGAGCTCGCCTCCGACGTGCCCGCTGCGGACCTCGTCCGGGTGCTGCGCCGCCTCGCGCCGCGGCAGTACTCGATCTCGTCGAGCCCGCGCGTCTCGCCGGACGCGGTGTCGTTGACGATGTCCGTGGTCCGGTACGCGTCGCCGTCGGGCGTCCCGCGCGGCGGCGTGTGCTCGACGTTCCTCGCCGACGCGCCGCTCGGCACGGTCGTGCCGGTGCACGTGCAGCCCACGTCGCACTTCCACCCGCCGGCCCCCGACGTGCCCGCCGTCATGATCGGTCCGGGCACGGGAGTGGCGCCGTTCGTCGGCTTCCTCGCCGACCGCGCGGCGGCGGGGCACACCGGGCGCAACTGGCTCTTCTTCGGCGAGCAGCACCGGGCGACCGACTTCTACTACCGCGACGAGCTGTCGCGGCTGCTCTCCGAGGGCACGCTCGACCGCCTCACGACCGCCTTCTCGCGGGACCAGCGCGCCAAGGTCTACGTGCAGGACCGGATGCGCGAGCACGGCGCGCGGCTGTGGGAGTGGCTGGAGCAGGGTGCCTCGGTGTTCGTGTGCGGCGACGCCTCGCGCATGGCGAAGGACGTCGACGCCGCGCTCCGCGAGATCGTGGCGACGCACGGCGGGCGGAGCGCCGACGCGGCGGCCGCCTACGTCAAGGACCTCGGCGCCACGCGGCGCTACGTGCGCGACGTCTACTGACGCCGGATCAGGTGACGGACACGCGGACCGTGTCGTAGCCCGTGGCGCCGTCGGGGATGACGTCCGCCGGGGTGCCCGTCTGGGGGCCCACCGGGTCCGAGGCGCGGACGAACAGCTCGTGCTGGCCGGGCTCGGCCTGCCACGTCCACGACCACTGCCGCCACGAGTCGATCCCGCCGTCGTCGGCGAGGGTCGCGTCGTTCCAGGGACCGTCGTCCACGCGCACCTGCACGCCCGTGATCCCGCGGTGCTGCGCCCACGCGGTGCCGGCCACGACGACCGGCCCAGCGGGCACCGACCCGGAGCTCGGCACCTCGATGCGCGACTGGGTCTTCACGGGGCCCTCGGGCGACCAGCCGCGGTCCGTCCAGTAGGACGTCGCGTCGGCGAACCGGGTCACCAGCAGGTCGGTCACCCACTTCGTCGCCGAGACGTACCCGTAGAGCCCGGGGACCACCATCCGCACCGGGAAGCCGTGCTCGACGGGCAGCGGCTCGCCGTCCATCGCGATCGCGAGCAGCGCGTTGCGGCCGTCGGTCAGCGCCGCCAGCGGGGTGGACGCGGTGAACCCGTCGACGCTGCGCGACAGGACCATGTCCGCGTCGCCGGTCGGCTTCGCGCGCGCGAGGAGCTCCCGGATCGGCAGGCCGAGCCACTTCTGGTTGCCGACGAGGTCGCCGCCCACCGGGTTGGACACGCACGCCAGCGTCACCCAGGCCTCGACCAGGTCGGAGGCCAGCAGCTCGTCCCAGGTGAGCGTGACCTCCTCCTCGACCATGCCGTGCACCCGCAGGCTCCACGTGCTCGGGTCGACCTGCGGCACGACGAGGGCGGTGTCGATCCGGTAGAACTCGTCGGGTGGGGTCTGCCACGGGCCGACGCCGTCGACGCCGACGTCGACACCCGCCGGGACCGGCGCCGCCGTGGTGCTCGGCCGGGGGATCGTGATGGCCGCGCGCGCCGCCTGCGCCCCGCGGGCACCGGCCCCGACCGCCCGCCCGATCACAACGCCGACGACCCCGAGCGCGCCCGCCGCCGCGGTGGCCTGCAGGAACGCGCGGCGCTCGGCCGCCGCC
>NZ_JBFUIK010000067.1:0-5856 GCF_056401915.1 Cellulomonas sp. P4_D11
GGCCCGCAGCGCGCGCGTGCGCAGGGCGGGCGGCGCCGCAGCCAGCACCTCGAGGTCGAGGCCGTCGTCGTGGGTCGCGGCGGCGAGGAGCTCGGCCGCCAGCGTGTCCAGCAGGTCGGCGTCCTCGCGCAGCTGCGCGGCCGTGCGGGCCAGTGCCTCGGCGACGCCGGGACCGAGCACGCGCTCGAGCGTGGGCAGCGCCTCGCCGCGGACCCGGCTGCGCAGCGCGGCGTCGTCGTGCCCGTGGTCGTTCGTCGGGTCCTGCCACGGCGTGAGGCCCAGGGCCGCGCACGCCCCGACCGTGTCCTGGCGGCGCAGGCCCAGCAGCGGGCGTCGGAACCGCCCGCGGACCGCCGGCATGCCCGCCAGCGCCCGCGCCCCCGAGCCCCGCGCCAGGCCCAGCAGCACGGTCTCGGCCTGGTCGTCGAGCGTGTGCCCCAGCAGCACCGCCGCGGCGCCGCGCTCGTCGGCGACCCGCTCGAGCGCCGCGTAGCGGGCCGCGCGTGCGGCCGCCTCGCCGCGCCCGTCGACCGCGACGCGGACCACCTGCGCCTCGAGGCCGAGGGCCTGGCAGGCCGCGGCGGCCTCGTCGGCGACCTTGGCGGAGCCCGGCTGGAGGCCGTGGTCCACGACGACGGCCGCCGCACTCCACGCGTTCCCGCGGCGCGTGGAGCGCCGTGCGACGAACGCCGCCCCCGCCGCGAGCGCGAGCGAGTCCGGGCCGCCCGAGCACGCGACCAGCACGAGCGCACCGTCGGGCAGGTCGGCGACGGACGCCGCGACCGCCGAGCGCACGGCGGCGACCTGCGGCGCCGGACCGCTCATGCGACCCGCCGGATCACCCGTGCACCCGTCTGACCCACGCGCGCGGGTCGGCGATCTCCCGCGGCAGGGGCAGCCGGTCCGCCGAGGCCCAGACCGCGTTGAACCCCTCGAGGCCGACGTCCTTGCGGACCGCCCGGACGAACGCGGCGCCGTCCCGGTACTGCGCGAGCTTGGTGTCGAGGCCGAGCAGCCGGCGCAGCACACGGTCGAACCCGCGGGCCTTCGCGGCCTCGTCGCGCCGGGCCTCGAACGCCTTCCGGATCGTGCGCACGCTGGGCACCACCCGCGGCCCGACCTCGTCCATCGCCACGTCGGCGTGCCCCTCCAGCAGCGCCATCACGGCCCCGACCTCCTCGAACACCTCGCGCTGCCGGGCGGAGAGCAGGTCGAGCACCCCGACGCCGTCGTCGGCACCCCCCGCCACCGCACGCGAGACCGCCTGCACGAGCTCGCCCACGCGCGGCACCAACGACTTGTCCGCGACCAGGTCCGCCATGAGCTCGGCCGCGCGTCCGCGCAGGTGCTCCGCGAGCCACGGCGCCGCCGCGAACTGCAGCGCGTGCGTCTGCTCGTGCAGCGCGACCCAGAGGCGGAAGTCCGACGGGTCGACCTTCAGGCGGCGCTCGTGGTGCAGCACGTTCGGTGCGACGAGCAGCAGCCGGCCGCGGCCGTCGTCCGCCGTGAACGGGTCGAACTGGCCCAGCACCTTGCCGGACAGCAGCGCGAGGACGCCGCCCACCTGCACCGCGGCGGCGGCCCGGGAGGCCGAGCTCGACGTCGTCGTCGCCAGCGGGCCGGTCATCGCCGCGAACACCTCGGCGTTGGCCTGCGCCCAGCGCGGCCGGTCGACGACGACCACCCGGGACACCTGCGCGGGCGGCGTGCCGTCCGCCGCCTCGAGGCCCGTGATCCGGGAGGCGTGCACGGCCGCGCGGCCGGCGGCGTCGCGCAGCTCGTCGACGAGGGCGGTCAGGGTCGCGCGGTCCGCCGTCGGCCCCGGGGGCGCCAGCCGTCCCGCCAGCCGCGCGGCGAGCTCCCAGTCGACCGGGCCTTCGGGGGTGTCCACCCGGTCAAACTAACCGCAGCCGCAGCCGGACAGCGTGGTGACGAACGAGTCGATGGCCGCGCGGGGTCCCCACTGACCGCCGTCGGGCGTCGCGTCCGCCAGCACCACGAAGACCAGCTGACGGGCGTCGGCGTCCAGCACGGTCCCCGCCAGCGCGGTGACGTGCGGCAGGCTGCCGGTCTTGGCCCGCACCAGGCCGCGGGCGGTCGACTGCGTGTACCGGTCGCTCAGCGTCCCGGTGAGGCCCGCGATCGGCATGCCGGTGGCGACGTCCCGCAGCACCCCGTGCGCCGGGTCGGTGGCCAGCCGCAGCAGCCCGAGCAGGAGGTCGGGCGGCAGCACGGAGCCGGCGCCCAGCCCGGACGCGTCGGACAGGTGCGCGCCCGCGGTGTCGATGCCCTGGACCGACACCGCGTGCAGCACGGCCGTCGCGCCGCCCTCGAAGCTGGGCGGCAGACCCTCGTGGATCGCGACCAGTCGGCTGACCACCTCGGTGATCGTGTTGTCCGACGTGTCGAGGAAGTGGTGCACGATCCCGTCGAGCGGCGCGGACTGCACGACCGCGATCTCGCGGCCGCCCTCCGGCGCGGCGGTCCGGCGCGGCGTGCCGTCGACGGTGATCCCGGCCTCGGTCAGCCGCTGCGCGAACGTCTTGGCCGCTGCGAGCGACGGGTCCGCGTAGCGCGGGGGGTACTCGCCCGGCTTGATCTTCGCGGTGTCGACGGCGAGCGCGGTCACCGGGGCGACGAAGCCCGCCGCGATGTCCGCGGGGTTCCACGTCGGGCTCAGGGCCGGGCCGGTGAACAGGAAGTCGTCGAACCCGAGGCTCACGGTCGTCACGCCCTCGAGCTGGAGGGCCTTGGCCACCTGCGCCGCCAGGTCGGCGAGCCCGGCGTGCCCCTCGACGGCGGTCGGGTCGCCCGCACCCGCCGCGAGCATCATGTCCCCGCCGCCGACGAGCACGAGGGCGTTGCCCGAGCCGCGCACGACGCTCGTCGGCAAGGTCACGTCCGGGCCGAGCGTGTCCAGGGCGGCGATCGCCGTGACCAGCTTGGCCGTCGACGCCGGCGTCCGGCCGGCCTCGGGCAGGTGGCTGCCGAGGACGTCGCCCGTGAGCTGGTCCGCGACGACCACGCCGACGCTCGCGCCCATGCGGGGGTCGGCCACGAGGCCGTCGACGAGCGCCTGCACGCCGGCATCGGCCGGGACCGGCGCCTGCGGGTCGAGATCGGTCAGCGCCGGCACGATGTCCGCCGGCTCGACCGCGCCGGGCGCCGTGGGGAACGGGAGCGCCTCCGGCGGCGCCTCCTCGAGGGTCACCATGCCCGGCACCATGTCGTAGGCGTCGGCCGTCACGTACGCCGCGCCGGCCAGCACGACCACCAGCAGGCTCGTGCCGACGACCCTCGCCGCTGTGGTCATCGTCACCCCGCCCCGCCTGCTCCTCGATGGGACGCCCCGTCCCGCGGTGCGTCAGACTACTGTCCGAGACAAGGGCGCCCCTGACACCCCGGCGCGCCGCACGACGACGAGTGTCGCGCGACCGCCGGTCCCGAACCGGGCGCGGACGTGGGCCGGAGGAGAGCTGTGGAGTTCGACGTCACGATCGAGATCCCGAAGGGCCAGCGCAACAAGTACGAGGTGGACCACACCACGGGGCGCATCCGCCTCGACCGGATGCTGTTCACCTCGACGCGGTACCCCGACGACTACGGCTTCATCGAGGGCACCCTCGGCGAGGACGGCGACCCGCTGGACGCGCTCGTGCTGCTCGAGGAGCCGACGTTCCCCGGCTGCCTCATCCGCTGCCGGGCCCTGGGCATGTTCCGCATGCGCGACGAGGCCGGCGGCGACGACAAGGTCCTGTGCGTGCCCACCGGTGACCAGCGCGCCGCCTGGCGCCAGGACATCGACGACGTCTCCGACTTCCACCGCCTCGAGATCCAGCACTTCTTCGAGGTCTACAAGGACCTCGAGCCCGGCAAGTCCGTCGAGGGCGCCCACTGGACCGGCCGCAGCGAGGCCGAGGCGGAGATCGAGCGCAGCCGCCAGCGAGCGATCGACACGAACTACTACAACCACTAACCCCCTCCCCCAACTCCCCCGCAACGTCCGAGCAGATGTAGGCCCCGACCTCCATCCACTCGGACGTTGCGGCGTTGTGCTGGCGAACGTCCGAGCAGATGGAGGCTCTGGGCCGCATCTGCTCGGACGTCCTGGAGGGTGGCGAGCCGTCCACAGGTAGCAGCCGTCCACAGATGCTCGCCGACCCGGGTTCTGTGGACTCGGTCGTCATCCAGGTTGTGCGGATGGCACCTGACCGATCTGCTCGTGCGGAACGACGCGCGCTGGTCGCCAGCCGAGCCGCCCGCCAGGCGGGACTCCTGACGATGCCGCAGATCCGTGGGCTCGGGATCACGACCGCCCAGATGCGGGCCGAGCTCGATGCGGAGCGATGGCGAGCGATGGGACGGTGCACGCTCGCCGTCGCTCGACCCGGCCCAGCGGACCGGGTCGACTGGTGGCTGGCGGTCCTCGAGTGCGCTCCGCGGTGCGCAGCCGGGGACATCCCACGAGCTGCCCTTGCCGGCATCACCGCCTTGCAGGCCGCGGGCCTGCGAGGCATCACGGACGACGGGCTGATCCACGTCGCCGCACCGAAGTCGTCCCGGCCGCTACCCCCGTCGGCCGGTGTCCGAGTTCACGAGACACGACGATGGCGCGACGACGACGTGCTCGACTCGGGAATCCTGCGATCACGGCCCGAGGTCGCCGCGGTACAGGCTGCGCTGTGGGCGAGGAGCGACCGAGAAGCGTCGCTGTACCTGGTCGCCTCCGTGCAGCAGCGCCTCACCTCGGGCGATGCTGTCTCGGCCGTGCTCGAACGGGTGCGCCGTGACAGGCGGCGATCCCTGCTGCGCACCGTCGTGAACGAGATCCGGGATGGCGTGCAGTCGCTGAACGAGCTCGACTTCGCTGCCCTGTGCCGACGACGGGGACTCCCGGAGCCCGATCGGCAGGTCCTCGTCACACATCCCGGCGGCCGGGCGTACCTGGACGTCCGGTGGCGACGATGGCGCGTGGTCGTCGAGATCGACGGCATCGGCCATCTGCAACCCGACCGGTGGATCGACGACAGCCTGCGGCACAACGAGATCGTTCTCGCCGGCGACGTCGTGCTCCGCGTGCCGAGCCTCGGCCTCCGGATCGACCCAGAGCCGCACCTTGCCGCTGTGGAGCGCGCCCTCCGACAGGCCGGCTGGTCCCGCCGCTAACTAACGTCCGAACAGCTGTAGGCCAGGACCGCCCCCCGCTCGGACGCTACGCGTGCCGTGAGCACGACGTCCGAGTAGATGTGGGCCGGGGCCTCCATCTGCTCGGACGTTGCGGAAGTGGGAGGGGTTACGGGCGGCCGGCGTAGGGCATCGTGCTGCCCCAGCGCATGCTGGTGACCCGGAGGGGGTCGCCTGGCTTCGAGGCCTCCATGATCTGGCCGTTGCCCGCCCAGAGCGCCACGTGGTAGATCGCGTCGGCGTTGTTGGGGTCGGTGGACCAGAAGACGAGGTCGCCGGGGCGCAGCTCGTTGTAGCTGATCTTGAGGACCTGCTTGTACTGGTCGCGGGTGGTGCGCGCGAGGTTGACCCCGGCGGTGCGCCACGACGCCATGGTCAGGCCCGAGCAGTCGTAGCCGTCGGGTCCGGCACCGCCCCAGATGTAGGGCAGGCCGATCTTGGTCTGCGCCCACGCCAGCGCCGCGGCGCCGCCGCCCGCGGACCCGCGGGACGTGCCGGTGCCGAGCCCGTACCTGGGGGGCGTCGGGGTGGTCGGCGGCGGGGTGGTGGTGACCGGCGGGGCGACGACCGGCGGCGCGGTGGTCACCGGGGGCGTCGTGGTCGAGCCGCCGCCCGACGCCGGCGGCGCGGTGGTGACGGGCGGCGCCGTGACGGCGGGAGGAGTGACGACGG
>NZ_JBFUIK010000068.1:0-5628 GCF_056401915.1 Cellulomonas sp. P4_D11
TGTTGTCAGGGGGTGTCGAAGGCGTCGGTGTCGAGGTTGTCGCTGGTCAGGCCGTGGCTGGTGCCGTCGAAGAGGGTGGTCCAGGTGCCGGCGTTGTTGGCGATGATGTCTTCGTCCTGGGTGGTGCCCAGGGTGGGCACGGTGGTGGTGGGGGTGGAGAAGGACAGCAGGTAGTGGGTGGCGTCGCGTCGGACGTAGCCGTCGACGTTGGTGGCGGCGGGTAGTCCGATCGCGGTGGCGTCGATGACGCGGGCGTAGCTGGTGCCGTTCCAGGAGTAGATGTCGGCGTCGTCGGCGGTGCCGGTCACGCCGGGGGGGTTGGTGTTGCCGAGGGTGGAGAAGTACACGGTGGTGCCGACGATGCTGATGGCGTCCAGGTCGAGGTTGGCCACGGTCAGGCCGTGGGCGGTGCCGTTGAAGAACACGGACCAGGTGCCGGCGTTGTAGTAGACGACGTCTTCGTCCTGGACGGTGCCCAGGGTGGGCACGGTGACGTCGCCGGCGAAGGACAGGTAGAAGTGGGTGGCGTCGACCCAGTCGAGGCCGTCCACGTTCGCGCCGGTCGGCAGGGCCAGGGTGGCGGTGACGTCTCGGGTGCGGGTGTAGGTGGTGCCGGACCAGGTGTACAGGTCGGCGTCGTCGGCGGTGCCGGTGACCCCGGGGGGGTTGGTGTTCCCGAGGGTGGACAGCACGACGGGGGTGCGCACGTTCACGGTGGTGGTGGCGGTGGTGGACCAGTTCCCGGCGGCGTCGCGGGTGCGCACGTTCAGGGGGTAGGCGCCCTCGTTCCAGGTGGTCACGKCGATGCTGGTGGTCAGGGTGGAGGGGCCGGTGCCGGTCAGGGTCATGGGGGTGGCCAGGCCGAGGCCGGGGTCGGTGCCGCGGAACCATTCGGCGCGGGTCAGGGTGGAGGTGTCGGTGGCGGTGCCGGTCAGGGTGATGGTGGTGGCGCCGAGGGTGGGGTTCGGGGTGGCGCTCAGGGCGGAGATCACGGGGCGGACCTTGTCCACGACCAGGGTCCCGGTGGCGTACGGTCCCCAGTTCCCGGCCGCGTCCCGGCCGTGCACCGAGATCGTGTGCGACCCGTTCGCCAACGCCCCCACGGGGATCGTCGCGTCGACCGACCCGGCCGGACCCACCACGACGGCCGCTCCGGTGCCGTCGGCGCCGACGTTGTCGAGGTAGTACTCGGCGTCGGTGACCGCGGAGCCGCCGGTCGCCGCGTCGTCGACGACGGCGTGGAGGGTGACGTCCACCGAGCCGTTGGTCGGCGATCCGGTCAGCGTGAGGGCGCTCGTCGCGGGACCGGTGACGTCGCTGCCGGGCGGGATCGTGGCGGTGAGCGCGAGCGTGGTGGTCTTGGTGGTCGCGCCACTCGTGGCCGAGACCACGAGCGGGTACGCACCCGGCGGCAGCGTCGGCGACAGGCTGACGGACAGCTCGGAGCTGCCCGATCCACCCCCCAGGACCGGCGGGGTGAACGTCCAGGAGGCCTCTGCGCCTGTCAGCCCGGACAGGGCGAGCGTGACGTCGTCGTCGAACCCATTCACCGGGGCGACCTGGACCATGGCGGTGGCGGTGGAGCCGCGGTCCGCGCTCGTCGCGGCCGGGTCGATCCCGACGGTGAAGTCCGGCTGGATCAGCAGCCACTGGTACGCGGCCGCCACGTCGAGCCGTCCGGCGCCGTAGGTCGGGTCCGACCCGGCGGGCCCGAGGTCGACGGCGGTCGCGGTCAGGGCGGCACGCTGCTGCTCGACCGGGAGCCCCGGTATCGCCCCGAGCAGCAGCGCGAGCGCCCCCGCCGCGTGCGGGGCCGACATCGAGGTCCCGGTGGCGAGCTGGTAGAGGCCGTACCGGTCGGTGGTGAGCACGTCGACGCCCGGGGCGACCAGGTCCGGGAAGGCCGACGCCCGGCCGCCGCACGTCGACGGTCCGCGGCTGCCGGCCGAGTAGACGAGGTCGTCCCCGCTGACCGCGCCGACCGCGAGCGACTCCGGATAGTTGGCGGGGCTGACGCTGCTCGAGTCGCCGGGGCCGAAGTTGCCGGCGGCGAACACCGGCAGGATGCCGGCCGCGCGCAGGGCCTGGACGTCGGGCTGGAAGGAGAGGTCGCAGCCGGGTCCCGCGCCGATCGACCAGGAGCCGTTGACCACCTGCGGGGCGTCGGCCGTGCTCGGGTCGTGGTCCGGGTCGAGCAGCCACTGGAATGCCTGGTGCAGCGCCGTCGAGGTGGCGGCGCCGCGGTCGTTGAAGATCCGGGCCGCGATCCAGGTGGCGCCGGGGGCCATGCCGATCGAGGACCCGCCCGCGTCGCCGGCCAGGATCACGCCGGTCGTCGCGGTGCCGTGGCCGGTGACGTCCGTGGGCGTGGTGGGGTGCTCGCCGTACGGGTCGAACCAGCTGTTGGTCCCGCCGCGCCACCGCCCCGCGAGGTCGGGGTGCGCGAGGTCGACCCCGCTGTCCAGGGTGGCGACCACGACGCCCTGGCCGGTCTGCCCGAGGTCCCACAGGGCCGGGGCGTGGACGGCGGCGACGTTGGGCTCCGGCGGTCCGGCGGCGGGGACCACCACGATCTGGTCGGGAGTAACGGTCGCGACGTCGGGGCGCGCGGCAAGGGCGGCGATCACGGCGGGCGTCGCGGTGACCGAGAGGGCGTCGACGATCCACAGCGGGGTCACGTCGGCGACCTCGCCCTGGGCCGCGCGCGTGCGGAGCATGCTCCGGATGGGCGCCTGCGCGGTGGTGGCGCGGGCCTGCAGCGCGGCGACCACGGTGCGCAGGCGTGCCGCGCGGGTGGCGCCGCGGACGTCGGACAGGTCGGCCCGGGCCCGCAGGGTGACCACCACGGAGGTCATCCCGCCCGTCCCCGGCACCACCGCCGGGGCCGCGGTGGGTTCCAGGACGAGCGCGAGCAGGACCGCGACGACCGCGGCGACGCGCCTCATCGCGTACCTCCGGAGCTCGAGTCGACGAGCGGCTCCGAACCGGTCGGCGCGTCGAGGTCCATCCGTCGCCGCGCACGGACGACCGCGCCGGCCGTGCCGACGAGCAGCAGGAGCGCCAGGCCGGTCGTCACGAGCTCGAGCGGTCCCGCGCTGTCCGGCGCCGGCTCGGCGACCGTCCACGGCACCTGGGTCACCGTGATCGGGAGGTCGCCGCGCTGCACGGCGACGACGGCCGTCCAGTCGCCCGGCGTCGGGGCGGTGGTCTCGGCCTCGTATCGGCCCGGCTCGACGGGGTCGAGCACGGCGCGGGTCGCTCCGCCCGGTCCCTCGAGCAGCACCTCGACCGCGCTGACCGGGGCGGGCTCGGGCTTGAGGGTCGAACGCAGTCGCACGACGAGCCGGCTGGTGGTCGAACCGGCGGGCACCAGCTCGAACGTGACGAACAGCCCGTCGGTGTTGGCGGCGTGCACGGTGGTCTCACGGGTGGCCGAGGCGACCTCGCGCGACGTCGGCACCGACGTGAGCACGGCCGCCGCGCCGACCGCCGCGACCAGGACCAGCACCTCGGCAGCCACCAGGACGGGGAACCGGCGCGGGGGGACCGGGGTCCAGCCGGTGGGGCGGCGCAAGGCCCGGCCGACGGGTGCGGCAAGGTCGGGGTTCACCAGCATCGTGTTGACCCCCGCCAGCGCCAGCGCGGCGGCGAGCAGTGCCACCTTGACCGCGACCGCGCCCCCGTAGACGGTCGTCGGCACCGACCCGAGGCTGGGGACGTGCCGGCCCGCCTCGTAGAGGCCGGTAGCCACTAGGACCCCGGCGGCGACCGCCGCGACCGGGCTGAACGCCCGGAACGCCGAGGCCACGAGCGCGCCCCTCGCGACGGTGTCCCGGCGCATCAGCGGCACCAGGCAGACGGCCAGCACGGCCAGGCCGCCGGCCCAGACGCCGGCCGCGACGAGGTGTCCCGCCGAGGCGACCGCCGCCGGGACGGAGCGGACCGGGAGCGTGGCGGCGTGCCCCGCCACGGCCTCGAGGCCCACCACGGCCGCCATTGCCACGACGGCCACCCGGACTGCCCGCGGGGACCCGTCTCGCGTTCCCGCCCACCGCCACAGCGCGACGGCGGCGACCACGAGCGCGAGCTCCCGAGCCAGCCAGAGGTGACCCCACGGGGTCCCGACCAGCAGGTCCCGGGCGGCCCCGAGGCGGAAGCCGGTGGAGTCGCCGGCGCCGTGCGCGAGCAGCAGCACGGGGGTCACTGCGCCCGAGAGCACGGCCACCGCGGCCCCCGCCGCGGCGAGCCCCCGGGCCGCGCGCCGGGTGCCGGCGCCCCGCTCGCCGGTGGACCGCAGGACCCTCCCCGACACCGCCAGCGCGCCGATCACGAGCATGATCGCGCACAGGTCCAGCCAGCGCAGCGAGAGCCCCGGCGCCGCCGGGAGCCCGGCGCCGGCGCTCGGCACCACGCTGGGCCGGACGCCGGCGCCGAACACCACCGACCCGCTGGAGAGATGGCCGTCGTCGAGCGACAGCGTCCGCCAGTCGAGCACGTAGGTCGCGCGGGCCAGGCGCGGTGCGACGATCCCGAGCACGGACCCGGACGTCGACACTGTCACCGGCACGTCGACCCCGTCGATCGTCCGCAGGGTCACGCGGCTGGACCGTGCGTCGACCGCCTCGGTGAACCACAGCGTCAGCTCGGTCCGCCCGATTGCGACCGTCCCCCCGGCGGGCGGGTCGGAGCGCTCGAGCTCGGAGTGCGCGGCGGCCGGTGACGCCCCGAGCAGCAGGACGACGAGCGCCGCGACCAGGATCGACGTCAGGTGCCGCGCTGCCCGGAGCGGGGTCGGTGTCATCCCTCGACCGCGAGGTGCTCGAGCCGGGTGTCTCCCATCACCAGCGTGACCGACGACCCGTCGTGCAGGGCGTTGTGAGCGTTTGCGATGAGGAAGAAGTACGTGCCGCCCAGCTGCATGTCGGAGCTGTGCCGGTGCGGGGACGCGAGCACGAGCGTCTGCCCGGTGTCCTCGACCACCAGGACGGGATGCACCGAGGCGTCGTGGATCATGGCGACGGCCTTGTCGGGGTCCACCACCTGGTACCGGAACTCGATCAGGCCCCCGGCCGCGGTCACGGCGATGAGGTCGACCCGGATGCCGAACCGGGCCGCGAGCTCGTCCACAGTGACCACCGTGGTCGCGGCGCGGACGTCGACGGTCGGCTGCTGGTCGGAGAGGCGCCACCCGACGCCGCCCCCGACCACCAGCAGCACGGCGACGAGCGCCGCGACCCGACGGCCACGGCGCGGCCGGCGCACGGACGTTTCGGTGCCGACCTCGGGTCGGGTGTCGACGGTCACGGGTGGGCCTTCCTCCCCGGGGGACCGGCCCGCGCACCGGAGGGGTCGCGGGCCGGTCAGCTCGGGATCGTCGGGTGGTGTCAGGGGGTGTCGAAGGCGTCGGTGTCGAGGTTGTCGCTGGTCAGGCCGTGGCTGGTGCCGTCGAAGAGGGTGGTCCAGGTGCCGGCGTTGTTGGCGATGATGTCTTCGTCCTGGGTGGTGCCCAGGGTGGGCACGGTGGTGGTGGGGGTGGAGAAGGACAGCAGGTAGTGGGTGGCGTCGCGTCGGACGTAGCCGTCGACGTTGGTGGCGGCGGGTAGTCCGATCGCGGTGGCGTCGATGACG
>NZ_JBFUIK010000069.1:0-5245 GCF_056401915.1 Cellulomonas sp. P4_D11
CTGCTGGGCCTGCGGTGCCGCCGCCGGGGCGCCCGCACAGCCCGCGAGCAGGAGCAGGGAGGCCAGGACCGCGCCGCGGCGCAGGGTGCGGGTCGTTCGGGTGGTGGTCACCGGTACTCCTCCACTCGGGTCGAGACGCCGCGCCAGCTGAGGACCGCGGCCAGCAGGCCCGCGACCAGCATCAGCCAGCCGACCAGGACCGCGGAGCCGCCCGAGCCGGACAGCGCGTCGTGCGTCTGGGCGGCGCTCGCCTCGAGGCTGGACGACGCCGCCGCGGAGAACGTCTCGAACACGTCGTTCGGGGCGCCCGGGTCGGGGCTGATCGCGAGCGCGACCGCGCCGTCCCAGTCGCCGCCGTCGTCGAGCGCGCGGATCTGCTGGTGCGCGGCGACCCAGTCGTCGAGCAGCGGGACCAGGCTCGGGTCGACCGTCGGCCGGGACAGCAGCGTGCGGGCCTCGTCGGTCTCGGCGACGAACGTCTCCTCGTACGCCGCCCCCGACCCCCGCTTGATCAGTGTGAACGACTCCATCGACTTGGCGTCGTTGGCCAGCGAGTACGCGCGGGACACCGACACGGTCTCGTCGTAGGGACCGTGGCGGACGTCGCCCGCCTGCTGCGCGCTCGACCCGAGGACCACGGCCCCGCCGACGCTCGCCGCGAGCGCGAGGACCGTCGACCAGAACAGGCCGGCGTTGAGGCGCCGGTGCGTCCGGCGGGCCATCCACACCTGGACCACGACGAGCACAGCCAGGGCGAGGATGCCGAGCGCGAGCAGCCACGGCACCGACGCGACGGAGTCGAAGGACGCGTCCACCCGGTCGCTGTTGGCGCCGACCAGGTCGTCCAGGTGCGGCAGGACGTCGGTGCGCAGGACCGACGACGCCTGGTCGAGGTACGCGGCGCCGACCGGGAAGCCCTGCCGGTTGTTGGCCCGGGCCTGCTCGACCAGGCCGGTGTAGGTGGTCAGGCCGGCGGTGGCCTTGCCCAGCAGCTCGGCGTCCGCCTCGTTGGAGCCGGCCAGCTGCGCGAGCCCGTTCGCGGCCGACGCGACGGCCTCGTCGTACCGGGCGCGCTGCTCCGGGGGTTCCAGGCCGCCGACGAGGAACGCGTTCGTGGCGGTCGCGTCCGCGACCACCAGGTCGTTCCGGACGTCCTGGATGCCGACCAGCTGGGTGGTGTCCGCGTCCGCGTCGGCGAGCGCGTCGGACTGCGCCAGCCCCGCGCGCAGCCCCAGGAAGCCGACAGCGAGGGAGGCGACGACCGCGACGACCCCCGCGACCCGCATCTTGCCCGGCGTGCGGCTCAGCGAGGCGCGCACGCCCGTGCGGTGCGCGGGCGGTGTGGCGGGCGACGTGGCCGGCGGCGTCGCTGCTGCGATGGTCTGCGTCACGCGGGCTCCTCGATGTGGTCGGGCACCGGGTCGTCGGACCCGTCCGTCTCGTCGGCCGCAGCCACGAGATCCTCGGGAAGAAGCAGCCGGAGCTGGTCCACCGTCGGTGACTCAACGTCCCGGAGGCGCCAGGCGTGCCTGGTGATCGCCTGGTCGAGCACGTTGCGGGCGTAGCGGCCGTTCCCGAAGCCCTCATCGCGGATCTGCAGCGACGCCAGCTCCTCGAACCGGGTCAGGCACTCGGGCGTCGGCTCGAAGTCGGCCTTGGCCGCCGTGCGGGCGAAGATCTCGCGCAGCTCGGCGTCCGTGTAGTCGTCGAACTCGACCGTCGTCGAGAAGCGGCTCTCGAGCCCCGGGTTGGTCGCCAGGAACGTCGCCATGGGGCCCGGGTAGCCGGCGACGATCACCACGAGGTCGTCGCGGTGGTCCTCCATGTCCTTGACCAGGGTGTTCACCGCCTCGGCGCCGTACTGGTCCTCGGCCAGGCCGTACGCCTCGTCGACGAACAGCACGCCGCCGAGCGCCGTCGCGACGACCTCGGACGTCTTGACGGCCGTCTGCCCCAGATACCCGGCGACCAGCTCGGAGCGGTCGACCTCGACCAGGTGACCCTTGGTGAGCAGCCCGAGCGCCTGGTAGATCCCGGCGACCAGGCGGGCGACCGTCGTCTTCCCCGTGCCCGGGTTGCCGAGGAACACGAGGTGGCGCGTGAGCGTGGGCGCGGTCAGGCCGGCCTCGGTCCGCAGCCGCTCGACGCGGAGCAGCTGGGTCTGCTGGCGGATCTCGGCCTTGACCCGCGAGAGGCCGACGAGGGCGTCGAGCTCCGCGAGGAGCTCCTCGAGAGGCCTGGCGGGCTTGGTGTCCGGGTGGAAGGTGGTGCCCGGCGGCAGCGTGCCCGCGGCCGGCGCCCCGCCCCCGGGCGTCCCGTCGTGGTCGAGGCCCGACAGGTCCAGGCGCCCGAGCTCGGGCGGCGAGTACGCGGGCGGCGCCACCTGTCGCGGGCCGCCCACGGCGGCCCGCTGCACCGCGGCCGTGGCCGAGGCGCGGGCGATGACGTCGATCTCCGCCGGTCCGAGGTCGCACGCCGCGGACACCACGCCGGCCAGCGCGGCCGCGTAGTCCGCCGCGTGCGACGACCCGTCGGCGACCAGCCCGGCCAGCAGGTCGGTCGGGGCCGACCGCCAGCGGCGCGCGCTCGACGCGGCCGAGAAGAACGCGCCGTAGGTCGCGCCGGGCGAGCCGACGGCCGCGAGCCAGGCGGCCGCCGCACCCGGGACCGACTCGGCGACGGCGGCGGCGAGCCGCGCACCCTCGTCGCGGACGGCGGCCTCGTCGAGCCCGGCGGCGGCGCCGGCCTGCGCGAGGACGTCGAGGGCGGGGGCGAGGGGCGCGGGCAGCGCAGAGGACGGGGTCACGGGAGCTCCCTCTGCGGGGTGTCGAGGCCCGCGTCCGGCGCGAGTGCCAACGAGGACTCGCCGAACTTCTCGGCGAGGAACTGCCCGTGCGCGACGAGCGCGTTGGCGTCCTCGCGCGAGACGGCGTCGGAGATCTTGTCGAGCGTCACGCCCAGCAGGTCGAGCTGGTCGCACAGCACCATCAGCGAGGTCTTGCCCTTCGACACCACCCGCCGGTCGGCGAAGTCGCGCGGCAGCCGCAGGTACCCGCCGACGGCCTCGGGCAGGTAGCTGGTGGCCGTCGCGACGACGGTGTGCGCCTGCCGGCTGCCGGCGCCCAGCCGGTCGAGCCGCGGAGCCATCTCCTCGACGGTCCGTGCGATCCGGTGCACGCGCGCCGTGACCGCGGCGGGCACCTTGCCGACGATCTGCTGCTCGACCTGGTGGGCCGACGCGAGGATGTCGGCCGAGGTCGGCGCAGGTGGGGGCGCGGGGAGCTCAGGCTCCCGACGCCGCCCCCTCAGGCGTGCGAACCAGCTCATGTGTGATGCCTGCCCGGCCCTCGTCGCTCAGCTCGTGCCGAGGTCGAGCGAGCCACCGGCGACGTCGGACGTGTCCGCACGCTTGACCCGGTCCAGGTAGCTCCGGGCCTTCGTCGTCTCGGTCTCGAGCACGCCGATGGTGGTGGCCATGGAGTCGAGCGCCTTGACCTTGAACGTGTCGATCGAGTCCATCGTCGCGTAGATGTCCGCGAACGCCTGCTGCAGCTGCGGCAGCCCGACCGTGGCGCTGGCGGCCTGCTCCTGGATGCCGACCGACTGCTCCTTGAGCATCTTGGCGGTGGACGCGATGAGCGTCGACGTCGTGGTGTTCAGGGCCGTGATCTGGTCGAGCACGAGCTTCTGGTTGTTCAGCGCCTGGGCCACGGTGACGGCTGTGCGCAGGGCGGAGACCGTCGTGGTGGTCGCGCGGTCCACGCCCTTGATGAGCTCGAGGTTGTTCTTGATGATGATGTCGATCGCCAGGTAGCCCTGGATCGACACCGCGAGCTGCGTGAGCAGGTCCTGGTGCTTCTGACGGACGTAGAACAGCACGTCCTCGCGCAGGGCCTTGGCGCGCGCGGGGTCGGTCGCGTCGAGCTCGGCGATGGTGGTCGACAGCCGCGTGTCCAGCGACTCCGCGACGTAGATGTACTGGTGCAGGCGGGCCATGGTGTCCCACAGGTGCTGCTTCTCCAGGTTGAGCGCCGCGTTGTCCTTGCGCAGCTCGTCCTGGCCGTTGTAGAGCGCGCGGACGATCGCGTCGATCTGCTTCTGCGAGCTCTCGTACTTGCGGAAGTAGTCGGTCAGCGAGTCGCCGAAC
The DNA here is from genome assembly GCF_056401915.1 of Cellulomonas sp. P4_D11. Lineage (NCBI taxonomy): Bacteria > Bacillati > Actinomycetota > Actinomycetes > Micrococcales > Cellulomonadaceae > Cellulomonas > Cellulomonas sp. P4_D11. The sequence continues at coordinate 4,148 of NZ_JBFUIK010000069.1, forward strand.
GGGATGAGCCCGAGCAGCTTCTTGCCGATGGTGGCCTCGCTGGGGTCCAGCCCCTCGACGGTCTTGCGCAGGTCCAGCAGCGACTTGCTGACCTGCGACGTGCCCGAGACGCCGCCCTCGCGCAGCTCCTTCACTGGCGCCTGCAGCAGGCGGTTCGACGTCTCCGCGGCGGCGCGGATGTCGGAGTCGCCCATGAGCCGGATGTCGTCGGCCTTGCGCGTCAGCTCGGGCGACCCGACCTGCGCGGACATGAGGCCGTCGACGTACGCGGAGACCTTGGCGTCGAGGCCCGGGAGCGCCGCCTCCGGGATCTGCGGAGCCATCGACGGGGCGGCCGTCGCCGCCACCGGGGAGACCGGCGCGGGGGCCTCGAGCGCGAACGCCGACTGCGGCGCGGGGGGCTGGAGGGGGGCTGCCTCGGTCATCGTCGTCCTTCACGTCCAGGTCGTCGCAGAGGGCGGAATTCCTGCGTCTTCAATGGTCATGGAATGGTCAAGCGGCTCTGTTGCGGACAGTAGCACGGGGGCCCGACGCCGGTGCCGGTCCGAGGCCCGGGCGACGGGTGGGAACACACCGTGGGCACATCGCACAGCAGCCGGCGGTGTGATCTTTCGGACGGACCGGGTCACTTCCCCGGGTGCGCGGCGGGCAGTGATCATCGACGGACGAGCGCTCCCCCCGTCGCAGGAGGACCCATGCTGCCGTCCGAGATCCGTACCAGCACCGTCCACGTCGGCCCGTTCCTCGACGACCTCGGGACGCCGTGGCCGGGCACCGTCACCGTCGCGTCCTCGACGCCGCGCGTCTGGGATGCCGGCGGCGCGGTGATCGCCCCCCGGCCCGTCGTCGTGCCGCTCGGCGAGGACGGTCGCGCCGCGATCCCGCTGGCCACCACGGACCAGCCGGGGTTCAGCGACGGCGCGGGGCACCCGGTGACCGGCTGGACCTACACGCTGACGGTCGCGCTGCCCGGGGCCGCGCCCGTCGAGCGGACCTTCGAGCTCCCGACGAGCGCGGGTCCGGACGTGCGGCTCGTGCTGCCGGTGCACGCGACGCACGAGCCGCCCGCCGCCGCGCCGCCGGCGCGGGGCCTCACCC
>NZ_JBFUIK010000070.1:0-5101 GCF_056401915.1 Cellulomonas sp. P4_D11
CCGCCCGCCCTGCGCACGCGCGCGCTGCGGGCCGCCGCGATCGCCGCCGGCAGCCCCGCGGGCGCGCTGCACCGGGTGCACGTCCTGGCGGTCGACGCCCTGGTCACGGACTGGCACGGGCAGGGTGCGGTCGCCCTGCCGGGCGGGGTCGCGGCCACCCGGGCGTGTGGCAGGCTTGCCCTGGGCCCGGCCCCCGCGTAGTCGCGGGAGACGCCGGAACGGGTGGATCAAGAGGAGCAACTGCGGTGGACCCTGCGGACATGGGCGACGACCTCGAGCGGGTGCTCCTCTCGGAGGAGCAGCTGCACCAGCGGCTCGACGAGATCGCGGCGCAGATCGACGCCGACTACGCGGGCAAGGACCTGCTGCTCGTCGGCGTGCTGAAGGGCGCGGTCATGGTCATGGCGGACCTGGCCCGGCGCCTGCACCACTCGGTGCAGATGGACTGGATGGCGGTCTCGTCGTACGGCTCGGGCACCAAGTCGTCGGGCGTCGTGCGGATCCTCAAGGACCTCGACGCCGACCTCACGGGCCGGCACGTCCTCATCGTCGAGGACATCATCGACTCCGGCCTGACCCTGTCGTGGCTGCTGTCGAACCTGCGCTCGCGCGGACCGGCGACGGTCGAGATCGCGACGATGCTGCGCAAGCCCGAGGCCTCGAAGGTCGACGTGGACGTCCGCTACGTGGGCTTCGACATCCCGAACGAGTTCGTCGTCGGCTATGGCCTGGACTACGCGGAGAAGTACCGGAACCTGCCGTTCGTCGGAACCCTCGCGCCGCACGTCTACGGGGCCTGAGCCCGGTACTCAACGGAGTGCGCCCTCGGTGAACACGGTCAGGATCCCCCAGGAAGTCCGTGTAACTTCGAGGCCACCAGTCCCGCGAGCGGAGGTTGAGGGGCCCTGCCCCGATCGCCCATGAACGTCAAGCGACTAGCCCGAGGCCCCATCCTGTGGGTCGTCATCGCCGTGATCCTGCTGTACATCGGCGCCTCCACGCTCGCCCAGCCGCGGATCAGCAAGATCGACACGTCCGACGGCATCTCGCTGCTCGCGGACGGCAAGGTCGACCAGGCGAAGATCACCGAGGGCGTCCAGCGGGTCGACCTCACGCTGAAGGCGGACTTCACCAAGGACGACAAGAACCTGGGCAAGCTCGTCCAGTTCAACTACGTCGTGCCGCAGGGCGAGTCGGTGGTCACCGCGATCGCGGACGCGGACCTGGACAAGGGCTACACGTCGGTCGTGCCGCAGACGTCGTGGTGGAGCAGCCTGCTCGGGCTCGTCCTGCCGTTCGTCATCATCCTGGGCATCTTCTGGTTCCTCATGTCGAACATGCAGGGCGGCGGCTCGCGCGTCATGAGCTTCGGCAAGTCGAAGGCGAAGCTGGTCAACAAGGAGTCCCCGCAGGTCACGTTCTCGGACGTCGCGGGTGTCGACGAGGCGGTCGAGGAGCTCCAGGAGATCAAGGAGTTCCTCGCGGAGCCGGCCAAGTTCCAGGCCGTCGGCGCCAAGATCCCCAAGGGCGTGCTGCTGTACGGCCCTCCGGGCACCGGCAAGACGCTGCTCGCCCGCGCGGTCGCTGGCGAGGCCAGCGTGCCGTTCTACTCGATCTCCGGCTCGGACTTCGTCGAGATGTTCGTCGGCGTCGGCGCCAGCCGCGTCCGTGACCTGTTCAACCAGGCCAAGGAGAACGCCCCCGCGATCATCTTCATCGACGAGATCGACGCCGTCGGCCGGCACCGCGGCGCCGGCATGGGCGGCGGGCACGACGAGCGCGAGCAGACCCTCAACCAGATGCTGGTCGAGATGGACGGCTTCGACGCCAACGCCAACGTCATCCTCATCGCGGCGACCAACCGCCCCGACATCCTCGACCCCGCGCTCCTGCGCCCGGGCCGCTTCGACCGCCAGGTCGCCGTGGATCCGCCGGACCTCAAGGGCCGCGAGCGGATCCTGCAGGTGCACTCGCAGGGCAAGCCGATGGCGCCGCACGTCGACCTCAACGTCGTCGCCCGCCGCACCCCGGGCTTCACCGGCGCGGACCTGGCCAACGTGCTCAACGAGGCCGCGCTGCTCACCGCGCGCACCGGCCAGGCGACCATCACGGACCACACGCTGGACGAGGCGATCGACCGCGTCATCGCGGGCCCCCAGAAGCGCACGCGGATCATGAACGCCAAGGAGATCAAGATCACCGCGTACCACGAGGGCGGTCACGCCCTGGTCGCGGCGGCGCTCCGGTACACCGACCCGGTCACCAAGGTGACGATCCTGCCGCGCGGTCGCGCGCTCGGGTACACGATGGTCATGCCGACCGAGGACAAGTACTCGACCACCCGTAACGAGCTGCTGGACACGCTGTCGTACGCCATGGGCGGTCGCGTGGCCGAGGAGCTCGTGTTCCACGACCCGACGACGGGTGCGAGCAACGACATCGAGAAGGCGTCGGCGACGGCGCGGAAGATGGTCACGCAGTTCGGCATGAGCGCCCGGCTCGGCGCGATCCAGCTCGGCCAGGCCTCCGGCGAGGTTTTCATGGGCCGCGACATGGGGCACGGGCGTGACTACTCCGAGGACATCGCCGCCTCCATCGACCTCGAGGTCCGCTCGCTCATCGAGCGGGCGCACGACGAGGCGTGGGAGATCCTGGTGGAGTACCGGGACGTGCTCGACGCGCTCGTGCTCGAGCTGCTCGAGAAGGAGACGCTCAACCAGGAGCAGCTGGCCAAGATCTTCGAGCCGATCACCAAGCGGCCGCCGCGCCAGGTGTGGCTCTCGAGCGAGCAGCGCGCGGTCTCGGACCGCCCGCCGGTCATGACGGCAGCCGAGAAGGCGGCCCTCAACGGCCACCCGATCATCCCGGAGGACGAGGCCGCGGAGGCGTTCGGGTTCCCGAAGGAGCGCATCGTCGAGGTCCCGCCGTCGCAGACCCCGGACGCCTGAGGATGGGCGACGGGATCGGGCCGGTGCACACGCCCGGCATGGCGATCGGGGAGTACGACCAGGACCGCGTCGAGTCGGCCATCCGTGAGCTGCTGATCGCGGTCGGCGAGGACCCGGACCGCGAGGGCCTGCGGGAGACGCCGGCCCGGGTCGCCCGGTCGTACCGGGAGATCTTCGCGGGGCTGTACCAGGAGCCCGGTGACGTCCTGACCACCACGTTCGACCTCGGTCACGAGGAGATGGTGCTGGTCAAGGACATCGAGGTGTACTCCACCTGCGAGCACCACCTCGTGCCCTTCCACGGGGTCGCGCACGTCGGCTACATCCCGGGCGTCGACGGCCGCATCACCGGCCTGAGCAAGCTGGCGCGGCTGGTCGACGTGTACGCGCGTCGCCCCCAGGTGCAGGAGCGCCTCACGTCCCAGATCGCCGACGCCCTGGTCGAGGAGCTGCAGCCCCGCGGCGTGCTCGTGGTCGTCGAGTGCGAGCACCTCTGCATGTCGATGCGCGGCGTGCGCAAGCCGGGGTCGCGGACCGTCACGTCGGCGGTGCGTGGTCAGATGCGCGACGTCGCCACCCGGGCCGAGGCGATGAGCCTCGTGCTCGGCCACTGACGCCGCCGCCGACACCCTAGGCTCGGCACCGTGACAGGCCCCGGCCCCTCCGCCCGTCCGGCACCGCTGCCGGCCCGGCTGCACGACCGACGGCGCACGCTCGTCATGGGCGTCGTGAACGTGACCCCGGACTCGTTCTCCGACGGGGGCCGCTGGTTCACGCCCGGCGCGGCGGTGGCGCACGGGCTGGAGCTGCTGGCGCAGGGCGCGGACGTGCTGGACGTCGGCGGGGAGTCCACCCGGCCCGGCGCGCGTCGCGTCGCGGTCGACGACGAGCTGGCCCGCGTCCTGCCGGTGGTCGAGGAGCTCGTGGCCCGGGGCGCGGCGGTCAGCGTCGACACCACGCGGGCGGTCGTCGCCCGGGAGGCGGTCCGGCGGGGCGCGGTCATCGTCAACGACGTCTCGGGCGGGCTCGCCGACGACGCGATGTACGGGGTGGTCGCCGAGACGGCAGCGGTCTACGTCGCCATGCACTGGCGCGGCCACGCCGACGTGATGGACGACCTCGACGACTACGGCGACGTGGTGACCGACGTCCGGCGCGAGCTCGGGGAACGGGTCGCGGCGCTGCGCGCCGCCGGCGTGCGCGACGAGCAGGTGGTCCTGGACCCCGGCCTCGGCTTCGCGAAGTCGGGGGCCAGCAACTGGCCGCTGCTCGCGCGGCTGCCGGAGCTGGTGGCGGACGGGTTCCCGGTGCTGGTCGGCGCGAGCCGCAAGCGCTTCCTCGGGCACCTGCTGGCCGGCCCGGACGGCGAGCCGGCCCCGCCGCTCGCGCGGGACGGGGCTACCGCGGCGGTATCCGCGCTGGCGGCGGCCGCGGGTGCTTGGTGCGTGCGGGTGCACGAGGTGACAGGCTCGGCCGACGCCGTCCGTGTCGCCGCGGCGTGGCAGGGTGCGCAGGGGGCTCCCGGCGGACCTGCCGACGACGAGGACGAGCTGGCCGTGGACGAGGACGCGAGAACCGGAGGGAGCACGCGGTGACGACGAACGACGAGAGCCGGCAGGACGCGCTGGACGCCAGCGGGCGCCGGCTCGACCAGATCAGGCTGACGGGCATCACGGCCATGGGGTACCACGGCGTGTTCGAGCACGAGCGCCGGGAGGGGCAGACGTTCGTCGCGGACGTCGTCGTGCACCTGGACACCCGCCGCGCCGCCGCCCGCGACGACCTCGCGTACACCCTGAACTACGGCGAGCTCGCCGAGCAGGTCGCGGCCGTGCTGTCGGGCGAGCCGGTCGACCTGATCGAGACCGTCGCGGAGCGCATCGCCGCGACCGTGCTGGCGTCCGGCATCGTGCAGGCCGTCGACGTCGCCGTGCACAAGCCGAACGCCCCCATCCAGGTCCCGTTCGGGGACGTGGTCGTCGCCATCCACCGGGACCGGTCCAAGCTGCCGGCCGCCGAGCCGTACCTGCCGCGCCCGGTCGTGGCCGAGCCCGCGTCGCGGCCGGTGCCCACCGCGACCGCGAMGTTCCCGGTCACACCCGCGCCCGGCGGCGCGGTGGTCGCGCCGGCGCCGCTGTCGGCGGGCCCGTGGG
>NZ_JBFUIK010000071.1:0-5009 GCF_056401915.1 Cellulomonas sp. P4_D11
GGCGTCGGACGACCCCTCGGGCGTCGGCGCGACAACCTCGGGCCCGGCCGCCGGCGTCGGCGGGAYGGCCTCGGGCGGCGTCTCGGGCGTCGGCGGGAGCGCGCGGCGGCCCGACGGAGAGGCGAACGGGCTCGTCGGCACCGCGCCGTCCGAGCCCTCCCGTGCGGGCACCGCTGCCGGCTGCGCGTCGTCGTCGGGCGTCGTCATGGCCGTTCGAGCGCTCCTGTCACGGTGTCCCAGCCCCGCGTGATCCGCGCGGGGACGCCGTCGTCGAAGGCGCCGCCCGGAAAGGCTCCCACAAGTGTCGCGGCGTCGTCGGAGGACTGCGACCCGACCACCTGGACCACGGTCGCGTCGGCCTGCCACACCACGTGCCACGGCTCGTACGACAGCACGTACACCTCGCGCCCGCCGACCTCGCCGGTCGGGGCACCTGCGAGCGCCGTCGTGTCGAGCCGACCCTGCTGCTCGGTGACCACGAGGGTGGCGCCGTCCGGGCCGAGCACGTCGACCTCGAGCACGGACGAGTCGTCGCCGGCCCAGCGGACCGCCGTGACCGACCAGCCGTCGGGAAGCTGCTGCGGGAAGGACCACTCGTGCGCGCGCAGCCACTGGGTGGTCTCGGCGGACCCGGCCCCGTCGTCGGTGGTGACGGGCCACGCGGTCGTGTCGATCGACTGACGCGTCGACGGGTCCACGGTGACGGCCTGGCCCAGCAGGCCGAGGTCGACGCCGGGGTGCACGGTCGGCACGACGGCCGGCCGCTCCCCCAGGACGAAGAGCATCGCGGCGACCGCGCCGAGGCCCGCCATCGACCCGGCCGCCAGGCGCACCGACGACCGGCGCTGCCCGACGTCGCCGCGCAGGGACGAGCCCGAGCGCCAGCCGCGCGCACCGAGGCCGCCGCTGGCGACGCCGTAGGAGGCGAGCTCGTCGCGCGACCGGCGGACCGGCGGCGCGAAGGGATCGCCGGCGAACGGCTCGGTGCTGCCGGCCAGCGAGAGGAGCCGGGCCGTCAGGTCCGGGGCGGGCGCGACCTCGTCGGCGGACGCCAGCGCCCGGCGGGCCGCGCGGGAGGCGGCGAGCTCGGCCGAGCACTCGGGGCAGACGGCGACGTGGGCGAGGGCCCGCTCGGTGTCCGCCACCGAGAGCTGCCCGTCGACCAGCGCGCTGATCCGCGACCCGAGGTGGCTCATCCGAGCACCGTCAGCGGGGTGTCGTCGTCGGCGGGGACGAGAGCGCCGGGCGCCCGGTGCTCCAGGGACACGCGCAGCCGCGCGCGGGCGCGGTGGATGCGGGAGCGCACGGTGCCCAGCTTGATGCCGAGGGTCACCGCGATCTCCTCGTACGACAGGCCCTCGATGTCGCAGAGGACCACGGCCGCGCGGTACTCGGGCGGCAGCTGGTCGAGCGCGCGCTGGATGTCGAGGTCGAGGTTGCCGTGCTCGAACGCCCGCTCCGGGGCGCTCAGCTCGTCGCCGGAGGCGTAGCGCTCGGCGTCCTCGCCCATGGCGTCCATGCGGATGCGCTGGCGGCGGCGAGCCTGGTCGAGGAAGAGGTTGGTGGTGATGCGGTGCAGCCAGCCCTCGAACGTGCCCGGCGTGAAGGAGTGCAGCGAGCGGAAGACGCGGACGAACGTCTCCTGCGTGAGGTCCTCGGCGTCGTGCTTGTTCCCGGTGAGGCGGTAGGCGAGCCGGTAGACCCGCGCGGAGTGGTCGCGCACGATGTCTTCCCACGACGGCGCCTGCCAGGCGGCGGGCTGGGTGGGCTGGGCGGTCACAGGGCGGTCTCCTCGGGGCGTGCCATCGTGCTCCAGTCTCCCAGGTGGAACTGTGAGCCTCGAACGCTAGGAACGCCTCCGGCGGGCGAGAAGTTCCGCCCTCAGCGGAGCCGACCGCCTCCCGCGTCCACCGGGGACCCGCGACTACGCTGGCGGGCGACCGTTGCAGCACCCCGTCGTCCCGCCCAGGAGGCAGCCATCTCCACCGACAAGGCCCAGAGCTGGGTCTACTGCGAGGAGTTCCTGCAGGAGGACGACATCGTGCTGCGGGCCCGGGAGCGCGCCGCCCAGCTCGGGTGCACGCCCGTCCTGCCCGGGTCGGGGGCCGCCCTGAGCGTGCTCGCCGCCGCCGTCGCGGCCCGCGCGGTCGTCGAGATCGGCACGGGCGCCGGCGTCGGCTCCCTCTACCTGCTGCGCGGCATGCCGGCCGACGGCGTGCTGACCACCATCGACCTCGAGGTCGAGCACCAGCGCGCCGCCAAGGAGGCGTTCGTCGAGGAGGGCGTCAAGCCCACTCGCACGCGGACCATCTCCGGCCGCGCCCTCGACGTCGTCCCCCGCCTCACCGACGGCGGCTACGACCTCGTGTTCGTCGACGCCGACAAGGAGAACTACCCCGGCTACGTCGAGCAGGCCGTCCGGCTGCTGCGCCCCGGCGGCGTCCTCGCCGTCGACAACGCCCTCTGGCACGACCGCGTGGCGGACCCGGCACGTCGAGACGAGACCACCACGACCATCCGCGAGGTCGGCCGGATCGTGCGCGCCGACGACCGCCTGCTCCCGGCCCTCCTGCCGACGGGCGACGGCCTGCTGGTGGCCGTCAAGCGCTGAGCCGGTACGGGCGGAAGAACTCGCGCAGCTCCCGGGCGTAGAGCTCGGGCTCCTCGAACGGCGCGAAGTGGCCGCCCCGCGGAGGCTCGGTCACGCGCACGACGTTCGCGGTGCGCTCGAGCCAGGCGCGTAGCGGACGGATGATGTCGCCGGGGAAGAGCGAGAAGCCGGACGGCACCTCGACCCGACGCGCGTGCTGCTCGGGCGGGATCGCGGCGTTCGCGACGTACATCCGCATCGACGAGCCGATCGTGCCCGTGAGCCAGTACAGGGTGACGAGCGTGAGGATCTCGTCCCTGGTGTAGGTGCTCTCGACGTCGCCGCGGCAGTCGCTCCACCCCCGGAGCTTCTCGACGATCCACGCGGCGAGCCCGGCCGGGGAGTCGGTGAGCCCGACGGCGGCGGTCTGGGGCTTCGTGCGGTGGACGGCACCGTAGGCGCCCTCGGCCGCGAGCCAGGCCGCGGACTCGTCGAGGAGCGCGCGTTCCTCCGGAGTCAGGTCCTGCCGGTCGCCCGTGAAACGCGGGATGCCGCCGTCCATGCGGTGGACGGCGACGAGCCGGTCGGGGAAGTCGAGCCCGAGGAACCGGCTCACGGCGCTGCCGATGTCCCCACCCGCCGCGCCGAAGCGCTCGTACCCGAGCACGCTCATCAGCTGCGCCCAGAGGGCGGCCACGTCGACGGAGTCCGGGGACGGTCCGCGAGGACGGTCGGAGTACCCGTAGCCCGGCATGTCTGGGACGACCACGTCGAAGGCGTCGGCGGGGTCGGCGCCGTGCGCCCCGGGGTCCGTGAGCAGCGGGATCACCTTGGTGTAGCGCCAGAAGGAGTCGGGCCAGCCGTGGCAGAGGACCAGCGGCAGGACCGGACCCGCCGGCGCGACGGCCTTGGCGTGGACGTAGTGGATCCCGAGCCCGCCCAGCCCGACGCGGAAGTGCGGCAACCGCGCGAGAGCGGCCTCCTGCGCCGGCCAGTCGAACTCGTCGGCCCAGTAGGCGACGAGCTCGCGGAGGTAGTCGACGTCGGTGCCGAGCGACCACCCCGCGTCCTCGGGCACGTCGGGCCAGCGCGTCGCGCGCAGCCGCGCGCGGAGGTCCTCCAGCGCGCCGGGGGCGGTCTGCAGGGTGAACGGGCGGGGCTGCGCGTCCGGCATGACCTCACCCTAAGGACGCACCCACCGGTTCGTCAGCGCAGGTCGTCGAGGTACCGCAGCAGCAGGCGCGCGCCGAAGCCGGTCGCACCCTCGGTGACCTCATGCTTGTCGGAGGTCGCGCGGGCGGGTCCGGCGATGTCGAGGTGCGCCCAGCGCCGGTCGCCGACGAAGTGCCGCAGGAAGAGCGCCGCGGTGATCGAGCCGCCGCCGATGTGCTTGTCGACCGGCACGTGCCGCAGGTCCGCGACCTGCGACGAGACGGCCTCCTCGTACTCCTCGACCAGCGGCATGTGCCACGCGAGCTCGCCGGACGCGTCGGCGGCCGCGACGAGTCCCGACACGAGGTCGTCGTCGGCGGAGTAGAGCGCCGCGTGCTGCTTGCCCAGGCCGAGGGTCGCCGCGCCCGTGAGGGTGGCGACGTCGATGAGCACGTCAGGGTCGAGCGTCGCGTCGGCCCAGGCCAGCGCGTCGGCGAGGACGAGGCGCCCCTCCGCGTCCGTGTTGGCGATCTCGACCGTGGTGCCGCCCCACATCGTGAGGACGTCGCCGGGGCGGTACGACGCGCCCCCGAAGTGGTTCTCGGCGAGCGGGAGCACCGCGGTGACGCGGTGGGCGACGCCCGCGGCGGCAGCGCCGAGCACCGTGGCCAGCGCGACGGCGGCCCCGGTCATGTCGGTCTTCATCGGGACCATGCCCTCGCGGGGCTTGATCGAGATGCCGCCGGTGTCGAAGGTGATGCCCTTGCCGACGACGACGACGTGCTTGCCGCCGGCGGTCGACGGGGTGTACGAGACCGTGACCAGCCGGGGTGTCGACGCCGACCCGGCGCCGACGGCGAGGATGCCGCCGAAGCCCTCGGCGGTGAGCTCGCGTGTGCCGCGGACGGTGACCTCGAGGCCGGCCTTCGTCGCCAGGCGCTTGGCCTGGTCGGCGAGCCACGCCGGCGTCTTCGTGCTCGACGGCGTGGTGGCCAGGTCCCGGACCAGCCAGGTCGCCGTGGCAGCGGTGCGGCCCTCGGCGACGGCGGCGGTGGCGCGCGAGCCGTCGCGGCCGAGCAGCACGAGCTCGGCAGCGTCGGACGAGCGGGACTCCTTCGAGGTCGACGCCGCGGTCGGCGGCACGTACGCCGCCAGCAGGTAGCCCTCCGCGACCGCCCGCGCGGCGGTGGCGGCGGCGGACGCGTCCTGGTGGGCCTCGGCGCCGAGCGTCGTGACGACCTGGCGCAGCCCACGCGAGGCGCGGGCG
>NZ_JBFUIK010000072.1:0-4844 GCF_056401915.1 Cellulomonas sp. P4_D11
ACGGAATGACAGCCGTCACAACCCTCCAATCCCAGACCCACGTCAACCACTCGTCGGCGCGCCGGCGGGCGTCGCCGGCGGACGCCCCCGCGGCGCGCGGGCCGAAGGCCACGTTCTCGCGCGCGCTCAGGTGCGGGAACACGAGCGGGTCCTGGCCGAGCAGCCCGACGGACCGGCGCTCGGGCCGGACCGCCGTCTCCACCCTCCCGTGCCAGACCGCGGTCAGCGTCCGCTCCCCCACCCGGACCACGCCGTCGGCGGGGACCAGGTGCCCGGCAAGCACGGCCAGGAGCGTCGACTTGCCCGCACCGTTGGGACCGAGGACGGCGACGATCTCGCCGGGGTGGGCGGCGATCGTCACGTCGAGCGCGAAGTCGCCGCGGCGGACCGCCACCTCGGCGTGCAGGGAGGTCACGCGGCACGTCCCGGGCGCCAGGCGCGCGCGGCGAGCAGCACCGCGACCGCCGCGAACACGAGCAGCAGCGACAGCGCCACGGCCGTGCCCTGCGTGACCCCGGCGCCGTTGAACGCGGAGTAGATGGCCAGCGGCATCGTCTGCGTGACCCCCGGGGAGTTGCCGGCGAACAGCGCGGTGGCGCCGAACTCGCCGAGCGCCCGCGCGAAGCAGAGCACCGTCCCGCTCACCAGGCCCGGCCGGACCAGCGGGATCGTGATGCGCCGGAGCACGGTCCACGGGCCCGCGCCGAGGCTCGCCGCGACGACGTCGAACCGGGTGCCCGCAGTCCGCAGCGCCCCCTCGACCGACAGGACCAGGAACGGCATCGCGACGAACGACTGCGCGATCACGACGGCGGCCGTGGTGAACGGGATCGTGATCCCGAACCACGTGTCCAGCGACTGCCCGACCAGCCCGCGCCGACCGAGGAGGTACAGGAGCGCGATGCCGCCGACCGTCGGGGGCAGGACGAGCGGCAGCGTGACCAGCGCGCGCAGCACGTCGGCGGGCCAGCCGTGGGCCCGCGCGAGCACCACCGCGAGCGGCACGCCGAGCACCAGGCACACCACCGTGGCCGCGACCGACGTGGTCAGCGAGAGCCAGAGCGCGTCGAGCGCGGCCGGTGTCGTGACGTCGGCGGGCAGGGTCGACCAGTCGGCCCGGACGACCAGCGCCATGACCGGCAGGACGAGCAGGCCGGCGGCGAGCGCGGCGGGCAGCCAGAGCAGCCCTGGAACACGGCCGTCCCGGGCGGACGTCACGGCGCCGAGAACCCCAGGTCGGCCAGGATCTTCTGGCCCTCGTCCGACAGCACGAGGTCGACGAACGCCTGCGCGACGTCCTGCCCGTGCGCGCGGGTGGGCGCCGAGAGCACGGCGAGCGGGTACTCGTTCACCACCCCGGCGGCCTCCGGGAACACGACGCCCTGCACGGTGTCGCCGGCGGCGAGCACGTCGGTCCGGTACACGATGCCGGCGTCGGCGTCCCCGGACTGGACCTTGGTCAGCACGGCCTTGACGTTCTGCTCGTTGCTCGCGATCGAGAACGTCAGGCCGGCGCGGTCGATCACCTTGCGCGCCGCGGAGCCGCACGGCACCTCGGGCGCGCAGACCACCACCGTGCCGCCCGACGTCGACAGCTCGGCGAGGTCGGCCAGCGACGTGATGTTCTTCGGGTTGCCCGGTGCGACCACGATCTCGAGCGTGTTCGTCGTGAAGACCGTCGGGGCGTCCTCGGCCAGCCCGGCGTCCGTCACGGTGGTCATGTTCTTCTCGTCCGCCGAGGCGAACACGTCCGCGGACGCACCGCCGACCAGCTGGGTGGCGAGCGTGGACGAGCCGTCGTAGGTCACGGGGTGCACGGACACGCCCGGGTTCTGCTGCGCGAACTCGGCGCTGATCGCGTCGAACGCGCTCTGCAGCGACGCCGCCGCGAACACGGTCAGCTCACCGGTGAGCGCGGGCGTGGTGGACAGCGTCGGCGTCGGGGTGGGGGTCGGCGTGCCCTGCGCCTCGGGCGTGCCCGACGAGCAGCCGACGAGGGCGAGCAGCACGGCTGCCGCGCCGACGAGCGCGCGGGCGCTCATCGCTGCGCCCGCGGGGTCTCGACGAGCACGGTGGTGGCCTTCACGACGGCCGTCGCGCGTGACCCGACCTCGAGGCCGAGCTCCCGGACCGCCTCGCTCGACATGAGCGACACCAGCCGGAACGGGCCCGCCTGCAGCTCGACCTGGGCCATCACGGTGTCCAGGAGGATCCCGGTCACCAGCCCGGGCAGCCGGTTGCGCGCCGAGCTGGTGCCGGCGGCGGGGTCCTCCGGGGTGCGTGCCCGCTCCACGGCCAGCGCCGCCAGCTCGGCACCGTCCACCACGCTGCGCCCGGCCTCGTCGGCCCGCGCACCCATCGCCCCCGAGTCGACCCACCTCCGCACGGTGTCGTCGCTCACCCCCAGCAGCTCGGCCGCCTCGCTGATCCTGTAGTCCGTCACGAACGCGATCGTAGTGCCGCAGGTGCGGCTGTCCAGAGCCGCACACCCCGCAGGTGCGGACGCCGACGCCATCTCCAGCGCGACATGGCCCTGGGCGGTAGCGTCCGGGCATGGCGAAGAAGTCCGGCAAGAAGAAGTCCGGCAAGGGCAAGATCCCGAACGACGTCTACGAGGCCGAGCTCTTCCGGCTCCAGGCCGAGCTGGTCAAGGTGCAGCTCTGGGCCAAGGAGACGGGCGCCCGGGTGGTGGTGATCTTCGAGGGCCGCGACGCCGCCGGCAAGGGCGGCACCATCAAGCGGATCTCCGAGTACCTGAGCCCCCGCGTCGTGCGCATCGCCGCCCTCCCCACGCCGACCGAGCGCGAGAAGTCCCAGTGGTACTACCAGCGCTACGTCGCCCACCTGCCGGCCGCCGGCGAGATCGTCCTGTTCGACCGCTCCTGGTACAACCGCGCGGGCGTCGAGCACGTGATGGGGTTCTGCACGCCGCAGGAGTACAGCCGGTTCATGCGGCAGACGCCGATCTTCGAGCAGATGCTCATCGAGGACGGCATCCTGCTGCGCAAGTACTGGTTCTCGGTCTCGGACACCGAGCAGCTCAAGCGGTTCCGCTCCCGCCTCAACGACCCGGTGCGGCAGTGGAAGCTCAGCCCGATGGACACCGCGTCGCTCAGCCGGTGGGAGGAGTACTCCAAGGCGAAGGACGAGATGCTCGTGCACACCGACGTGCCGGCCAGCCCGTGGTTCGTCGTCGAGTCGGACATCAAGAAGCACGCGCGGCTCAACATGATCAGCCACCTGCTCTCGACGATCCCCTACACCGACGTGCCGCACGAGAAGGTCACGCTCCCGGAACGGCCCGCAGCCTCCAACGGCTACGTCCGACCGCCGCGCGAGCTCTCGACCTACGTCCCGGACCACGTCGCGGCGCTGATGGGCGACCCGGAGAAGGACTTCTGACGCCGACGGCGAACGCCCGTTGCATCGAGGCCGCCCACCTGCGACCTTGATCCGCATGTCGACGACCTCGACCTCCCCCGGGCCCGCGCTGCGGGTCTCGCTGCCCGGGCTGCAGCCATCCGTCAAGAACTTCCTCACCAACGAGGCCGGCAGCGCCGTCTACCTGCTGGCCGCCACCGTCGTCGCGCTGATCTGGGCGAACTCGCCCTGGGCCGACGCGTACGAGTCGATGTGGTCCACCATGGCGGGCTTCCACATCGGCACCTGGGGCATCGAGCTCGACCTGCACGGCTGGGTCAACGACGCCGCGATGGCGATCTTCTTCGCGGTCGTCGGCCTCGAGATCAGCCGCGAGGCCACCACGGGCGACCTGCGCGACAAGCGGACGGTCGCCGTCCCGGCCCTCGGCGCCCTGGGCGGCCTGCTCGTCCCCGTGCTGATCTACCTCGCGTTCAACGGCAGCACCGACGCGGCCCACGGCTGGGGCGTCGTCATGTCGACGGACACCGCGTTCCTCGTCGGCATCCTCGCCCTGTTCGGCCCCAAGTGCCCCGACCGGCTGCGGCTGTTCCTGCTCACGCTCGCGATCGTCGACGACATCGGCGCGATCACCGTGATGTCCGTGTTCTACACGGACGAGGTGGACATGGCCGCGCTCGCGGTCGCCGGCGCGATCGTCGTCGGGATCGTCGTGCTGCGCTGGCTCAACGTGTGGCAGCTGGCGCCGTACGTGATCGCGGGCGTCGCGCTCTGGTTCGCGGTCCAGGCCTCGGGCGTGCACGCGACCCTGGCCGGCGTGATCATCGGCCTGCTGGTCCCCGCGCGGCCGGCGGACCAGCAGACCATCGAGGAGGTCGCCGGCTACGGCCGCAAGCTGATCGACGACGCCACGGCCGAGCGCGAGCACCTCGCCGAGCTCGCGGCCCGGGCGGCGGTCCCGACGAACGACCGGCTGCAGCGCCTCCTGCACCCGTGGAGCGCGTTCGTCGTCGTGCCGCTGTTCGGGCTGGCCAACGCAGGGATCCACCTCAACGCCGACTCGCTGCAGGCCGCGGCGCACTCGCGGCTGGCGGTCGGCGTCGCGGTCGCGCTGGTGCTGGGCAACGCGATCGGGATCACCGGTGCCGCGACCCTGGCCCTGCGCCTCGGGCTCGGGGAGCTGCCGGGCCGGGTCCGGTGGGGGCACCTGCTGGGCGGCGCCGTGCTGGCCGGCATCGGGTTCACCATCTCGCTGTTCATCGCCGGGCTGGCGTTCGACGACCCGGAGCACCTGGAGAATGCCAAGATCGGCATCCTGGCCGGCTCCCTGACCGCCGCCGTGCTCGGCTCGATCCTGCTGCGGTGGCTCGGCGAGAAGCTGCCGCTGTGCTCCCCGCTCAGCGACGCCCCGCCGCCCCTGCCGCCGCTCCCGTGGCGGGCGCCGGTCTAGGCAGCGCCGTCGG
>NZ_JBFUIK010000073.1:0-2478 GCF_056401915.1 Cellulomonas sp. P4_D11
GGCTGCGACCGGCGGTCGCGGGGCTGCGCGGGCTGCTGGCGCTGCGCGCGGGCCGGCAGGACGACGCGCTGCGCGAGCTGGACGTCGCGATCGCGGCGTCCGACGAGGCCGACCCCATCGACGCGTGCCGCTCGCTGCTCAACCGCGGCGTCCTGCACATGGACCGGCGGGAGCTGCAGGCTGCGCGCGCGGACCTGGCCGACTGCGCCCGGCGTTCGCGCCAGGCGGGCTTCGTCCGGCTCGTGTTCAAGGCCGAGCACAACCTGGGGTACCTCAGCTTCGTCGCCGGCCGCATGCCGGAGGCGCTCGCCGTCATGGAGGCAGCGGCCGCCATCCTGCCGGGGCCCCCGCGACCGACCGCGATCCAGGACCGGGCCCGGGTGCTGCTCGAGGCGGGGCTCGTCGGGGTCGCCGACAGCACGCTCGCGGAGGCCGCCGCGCTGTTCGCCGAGCAGCACCTGCCCCACGACGTCGCGGAGTGCGAGCTGGGCCGGGCCGAGTGCGCGATGCTGCGCGGCGACCTCGCCGCGGCCCGCGAGCTGGCGTCGTCCGCGGAGCGGAAGTTCCGGCGCCGGGGCGACGACGCGTGGGTGATCCGGTCGACCCTGCTGGCGCTGCAGGCCGACGCCGAGGTGTGCGCCGCGGCGCCCGACGGCGCTCGGGTGCGCGCCCGGTGGGCGTCGCTCGCGCGCAGCGCCGGGAGGCTCGAGCAGATGTGCGTGAGCACGGGCCGCACCATCTGGGCGACGGCCGCGGCCTACGTGCGGATCGAGTCCGAGCTCGCACGCGGCTCGCTCAAGGACCCGGCCGCGGTGCTCGAGTCCCTCGGGCCGGTCCGGAACAGCGACCCGATCGCCGTCCGGCTGCACGGGCGGCGGATCCGGGCGATGCTCGCGCTCGAGGCGGGTGAGCGCGAGCGCGCCGGCCGCTACGTCCGTGCAGGTCAGCGCGACCTCGGCCTGCACCGCTCCCGGTTCGGCTCGCTCGACCTGCGCACGGCGGGGGCAGTGCACGGCACCGGCCTGGCGGATCTCGACGTCTCGCTCGCGCTCGCGACCGGCCGGGCGTCGGCCGTCCTCGACGCCGCGGAGCGCGTCCGCTCCGTGATCGGCGGGACGCCCAGGGTCAACCCGCCTGGCGACCCGGTGTCGGCCGCGCTGCTCGAGGAGCTGCGCGAGCTCATCGACCAGAACCGCACCACCCGGCTGCGGGTCGGAGGCGATCCCCGGCTGATCCGGGTCGAGCGCGAGGCGCAACGGCTCAAGCACGAGATCCTCGCGCGGTCCTGGCACGAGCGCGGGCGCGCCGGCGGCGACCGCGCCGGCCGCTCGGTCGAGGTGCGTCGGCTGCTGAGGGACCGGCCGGGTGCCGTCGTCCTCGACGTGCTCGAGCACCGCGGCGAGCTGCTCGCCGTGGAGGTCGGGGAGGACCGGACCGCGCTGCACCGCCTGGGCGAGACGGCGAGCGTCGCGGAGCTGGTCCGCCGCGTCCACGCCGACCTGGAGGTGACGGCCAACCCGCTCGTGCCCGCCGACCTGCGCGAGGTCGCGCTGAACTCGCTGCGGCACGGGATGTCCGCGCTGGAGTCCCGGCTGAAGCCTGCGCTGGGTGCTTCTGGCGAGCTGGTCGTCGTCGCGACCGGGTGGCTGGGCGTCCTGCCGTGGTCGATGCTCTCGTCGCGCGTGGGGCTGCCGACCGTCGTCGCGCCGTCGGTCCACCACTGGATGACCTACGCGGGCACGGCCCGCGGCGTCCCGATGCGCGTCAGCGCGGCGGCCGGCCCCGGGCTGCGCCACGCCGAGGCGGAGGCCGAGGAGATCGGCCGGCTGTGGCCGGGTGGCGAGGTCGTGGTGGGGGAGGAGGCGACGGTGTCCCGGATGATCGCGCTGCTGGGCGCGCCCGGCATCGTCCATCTCGCCGCGCACGGGCGCCACGAGCCCGACAACCCGCTGTTCTCGTCGGTGCGCATGGCCGACGGCCCGCTGTTCGCGCACGAGCTGGACTCCGGCGGCGCGTCCCCGGACCTGGTGCTCCTGTCCAGCTGCGAGGTCGGCCGGTCGAGCATCCGGGCGGGGGGCGAGGCGTTGGGCCTGGCCAGCGTGCTGCTGCGCACGGGTGTCGGCTGCGTCGTCGCCGCGGTGGCGCCGCTCCCCGACGCCACGGCGCTCAAGGTGATGACCCGGACCCACGCGCTGCTGCGCACCGGGGTCCCGGTGGCGCAGGCCGTCGCGACGGCCACGGCCGAGGACGCGGCCGAGACCGGCGTGGTGGCCCCGCTGGTCTGCTTCGGCGCCCCGCTCTGACGGCGATCCCCGGGACGCGTGTGCGTTCTCGCCCGGTCGACAGGATCAGCCGTGCCCGTGGTGCCCGGAGCTCATGCCGGGCATGCCGGGCATCCCCGGGGCCGCGGCGCCCGCGTCCGTCGAGGCGAGCCCCGGCACGGTGATCGCGGCCGCGACGAGCGAGCCGACCGCGAGG
>NZ_JBFUIK010000074.1:0-1785 GCF_056401915.1 Cellulomonas sp. P4_D11
GGCGGGAGCCGACGAGGCCACCGTCGCGCTGCGGGGCTGACGGCTCCGGCTACGCCACGGCCGCCGCGGGTCGGGTGGCCGTGCCCAGCGCGGCGAGGTGGCGGGCGACGTGCTCGGCGTCGCGGCCCACCCCGTGCACCATCGCGGAGGCGAACGCGTACTGGAACGGCAGGCCGACGAAGTAGAGCCCGGGCACCGAGGGCACGACCCCGCGGTCCGTCACCGGGTAGCCGTCCGCGCCCAGCGGCGCCGGCTCGACCCAGCCGAAGTCGTCGCGGAACCCGGTGGCCCACACGATCGACCGCGCCTCGACGACGGTGCCGTCGCCGAGGACGGGCCGGCCCTCGCGCACGTCGACCACGCGGGCGGCGACGTGCCGCACGCCGGCCGCCGTCAGGTCCGCCGACTTCACGCGCAGCAGCGGGGCCCCGCCGGCGCGGATCACGGGCTGCATCCGGCGCCCGACCGGCGTGCGGACCGTCAGCACGTGGCGGGCGACCGTGGGCAGGAGGAGCGCGGAGATCCGACCGCGCACCCCGCCGTAGGGCAGCTCGCCGTGGAACCGCCCCGCGAGGAGCACGTCGTGGCCCGCCTGCGCGAGCTCGAGCGCGAGGTCGGCGCCGGAGTGGGACGCGCCGACCACGAGGACGGGCCCGTCGGGCAGCTGGGCGGGCCGGCGGTACGCCGTCGAGTGGAGCTGCACGACCGCAGGATCGACGTCCGCCGCGAGCGCCGGTGTCCACGGGTCGCGGTGGCCGCCCGCCGCCACGACGAGGGTTGCGCAGGACAGCTCGCCGTCGGTCGTCTCCACCCGAAAGCCGCTCCCCGCCGAGCGCACCCGGCGGACGTCCACCCCGGTCCGGACCGGCAGGTGCAGCTCGGCCGCGTATTGCTCGAGGTAGTCCGCCATCTGCCCGGCCGTCGGGTACGACCAGCCGGGCGCGGGGAACGGCACGCCGGGCAGGGCGTCCAGCCGTGCGGGGGTGAAGAGCCGGAGCGAGTCGTACCGCTCGCGCCAGCTGTCCCCGACCCGGTCGTGCGCGTCGAGCGCAAGGCACGGCAGCCCGCGCCGCGTGAGGTGGTAGGCCGTCGCCAGCCCGGCCTGCCCGGCACCGATGATGATCGTCCGCTCGTCCATGGTCATGACCTCCGTCGTCGTCGATGCGTTCGACGCTAGGAAGGACGGGCGCGGCCGGCATCGGGCGTCCTGCCCAGGCGGCCGGCCGGGGCGTGGGCAGTTCTGCTCACTCGGCGGAACGCTCCACGACGCCGTGGTCGTAGGCCCAGGCGGTCGCCGCGGACCGGGACTGCACGTCGAGCTTGGCGAAGATGTTCGAGACGTGCCGCGCGACCGTGCGCTCGGAGAGCGTGAGCGCTGTGGCGACCGCGCGGTTGGTGCGCCCCGTCGCGACGAGCCTGAGCACCTCGACCTCGCGCGGGCTGAGCGGGCCGCGCGCCGGCGCGGGCGCTCCGTCCAGTCCGGCCAGGTCCGTCGCGGCGCCGAGCCGGCGGAAGGTCGCGCGTGCGGAGTCCTCGTCGAGCGCGGCGTCGACGTCCTCCCCGAGCGACCGGCGCGCCCGCGCGAGCGCGACGCGGGCGCGAGCGACCTCGTACGGCACGTCGAGCTCGAACCAGCCGTCCACCGCCCGACCCAGTGGCACGAGTGCCGCCCGCGGGTCGCCCTCGGCGAGCAGGACGGCGCCGTCCGCGGCCGCCGCCAGCGTGTCGACGCACAGGCTGCCGGCCGGCCCGTCCGCCGACGCCGCGAGCCGCTCCGCCGCGAGC
>NZ_JBFUIK010000075.1:0-1065 GCF_056401915.1 Cellulomonas sp. P4_D11
GGCGTGGACCTCGTCGGCCCGCCCGGCCAGCAGCGCGCCCAGCAGGCCGGCGAGCACGTCGCCGGCCCCGGCCGTCGACAGCCACGCCGGCGCGTCGGCCTGCGTGTAGGTGGCGCCCTGAGCCCCCGCCACCACGGTGACCGGGCCCTTGAGCAGCACGGTCGCCCCGGTGAGCTCGTGCGCCCGGCGGGCCCAGCGCAGCGGCTCCGCCTCCACGGCGCCCCGCTCGACCTCCTCGCCGCGCTGGGTGAGCAGCCGGGCGAGCTCCCCGGCGTGGGGCGTGAGGACCGCGTGGGGGCCGATGTGCGGCGGCAGCAGCTCGAGCGCCCCCGCGTCGACGACGGCCGCCTCGCCGCGGTGGACGACGTGCTCGAAGGCGTACTCGATTCGCCGCCGCTGCCCCGCGTCGTCGGGCGAGACGCCGGGACCGAACACCCAGGCCTGCACGCGCCCGTTGCCGACCACCACCTCGGGATGCGCCGCGACGACGGCGTCTCCCACGTCGCCCAGGTACCGCACCATGCCGACGCCGGCGCGCACCGCGGCGCTCGTCGTGAGCACCGCCGCACCCTGGTACGCCCGCGACCCGGCCACGACGCCGACGACGCCCCGCGTGTACTTGTGCGCGTCGGCGGTCGGCACGGGCCACAGGTCGGCCACGTCGCCCGGTTCGAGCCGGACGACCGCGGGAGCGCCGGCGAGGTCGAGGCCCAGGTCGACCAGCTCGACCCGGCCCGCCGACGCCGACGCCGGCGGGAGCAGCAGCCCCGGCTTGAGCGCCCCGAAGGTCACCGTCAGGTCGGCGTCGAGGACCGTCCCGTCGCGGCGTCCGTCGTCGACCCCGATCCCCGACGGCACGTCGACCGCGACGACGAAGGGGCGCCCCCGCGCCGCCAGGGCCTCGACCAGGTCAGCGGCGGGCCCGCGGAGGCCCGACCCGTCGGCGCCGATGCCCAGGATCCCGTCGAGCACCACGTCCGCACCGGCCGCGAGCGCCGCCGACCCCTCGCTCACGGGCTCCGCGCGCCCCCCGGCCGCCCGCAGCGCCGCCACGCCGCCCTGGTG
>NZ_JBFUIK010000076.1:0-1044 GCF_056401915.1 Cellulomonas sp. P4_D11
GGCCGGGCCGGCCGCGACCGAGCTGGCCGTGGCGGCCCCCCGATGAGCCTGGCGACCGACGTCGTCGTCGGCGACGGGACGTCCGCGCGCAGCCGGTCGGCGCGTCGGTGGCGACGCGCGCGGTGGCCGCTCGGCCTGCTCGCCCTCGTCGTGCTCGCGGGCATCCTGTCGGCGCTGCCCGAGCCGCAGACGTCGACCCTCACGCTGGCGCCGGACAACCCCGCGCCCGGCGGCGCGCGCGCCGCCGCCCAGATCCTCGGCCGCGAGGGCGTCGACGTCCGCTACGTGCGGCACATCGGCGACGTCCACCGGCTCGCGGGTCCGGGCTCGACCGTGCTCGTCGTCGGCGACTACCTGCTCGACGACTCCCAGCTCGACGTGCTGGACGCCAGCGGCGCGGACCTGGTCATGGTCGACGCCGAGTGGGCGCTGGGCCGGCTCACCGACGCGATCGCCTCGGGGGGCGGGCTCTCGGGCGATCCCGAGGTGCGCTCCGCGCAGTGCGACGACCCGGACGCGGTCGTGGCGGGCGCCATCACGGCGTCGGGCGCGCTGCTGGCCACCGGCCCCGGCGCGGTCGTCTGCTTCCCGGCGTCGGGCACGACGACCGACCGCGGCGGCGCGTACGCGGTCGCGGTCGAGGGCGAGCGCCGGATCGTCGCCTTCTCCGACTACGCGCCCCTGACCAACGAGCACCTCGACGAGCAGGGCAACGCCGCCCTCGTGCTTCGGGCCCTCGGCAAGCACGAGCGGCTCGTCTGGTACATCCCGTCGCTCGACGACACCGGCGCGACCGACGAGGCTGGCGGCTCCGGGCTGGGGCAGCTGGTGCCCCCCGTCGTCCCGATCCTCGCCCTGCAGCTCCTCCTCGTCGTCGTCGTCACCGCCCTGTGGCGCGGGCGCCGCCTCGGTCGGCTCGTCACCGAGCCGATGCCGGTCGTCGTGCGGGCCGCCGAGACCACCCGCGGGCGCGGGCGGCTGTACCGCCGCGGCCGGTCCTACGGCCACGCGGGTGCCGCCCTGCGCGCCGGCGCGGCCTCCCGC
>NZ_JBFUIK010000077.1:0-676 GCF_056401915.1 Cellulomonas sp. P4_D11
CTTGGAGGTCCACCAGTTGCCGTCGCCGTAGGCCCACGGCTCGTAGACGAGGTAGCCGTCCCAGGTGCCGTTGCCGTCGCGGTCGACGGCCAGCTGCACGCTCGGGCGCACGCCGGAGTAGGAGGCGAAGTCGATGCTCGTCGACACGGCGTCGGAGAGCGGGAAGCTCGCCGCGACGTAGCCGGCGGCCTTCGACTGGGTCAGGCCGGGGTTGGCCGTGCCCGCCTCGGTCCACACGTGCAGACCGTTGTCGACGTACTCGTGGTGACCGAAGGTGCGCTCCTCCATGCCCCACCCGGCGGCGACCTTGTCGGTCGAGTGCAGGGTGAACACCGGCCCCGGAGGCGTGACGACGACGACGGGCGCGAGCCCGAAGGTGTAGGTCGCTCCGCCGACGACGATCTTCGAGATGACCGCGTCGCCGATCACGCCGGAGCCCAGCGAGTAGCCGACGCCGATGACCTTGGCGTCGGGGTTGGCCGCGACGAACGCCTCGATGGTGCCGAAGGACGCGTAGCCCATGTCGGACGGCACGCCGAACCCGGCCTTGGAGGTCCACCAGTTGCCGTCGCCGTAGGCCCACGGCTCGTAGACGAGGTAGCCGTCCCAGGTGCCGTTGCCGTCGCGGTCGACGGCCAGCTGCACGCTCGGGCGCACGCCGGAGTAGGAGGCGAAG
>NZ_JBFUIK010000078.1:0-673 GCF_056401915.1 Cellulomonas sp. P4_D11
GCGCCAGGTCGCGTCTTGGGCGAGCTCACGGGCGACCTGGGCCGGGATCGGCCCGTAGGACCCCAGGAACCCCGGGTTGTCGTCCAGACCCAGCAGGGTGGAGGCGGCCACAGAGACCTGCAGGGCGGCCCGTTGCCCGTGCCGGGTGGGTAGTGGGGTGCCGTCGGGGGTGGCCTGCCGGTCCAGGATCCCGGTGAAGATGTCACTGAATGCGTCCGCGCGCCGCTGATCCACGCTCCGCTGGTCACCGTCCACGGCGGCGTTGCCGGCCAGGGCGTCGATCGCGGTGAACGCCGCCGTGGCCTCGGCGGCCGGGAGGTAGGCGATCAGCCGAGCCATCGCATCCGGGGCCAGCTCCAGGAACACCCCACGCCGCTCCCGTTCGGCCCGACGCCGCTTCTCCGGAACCTCCGGGTTCACCGCGAGCAGCATCGCGCGCACGTGCCGAGTGAGCTGAGGGGCGGTCAGGTCCCCGGCCCGCACCACCGCATCCGCGACCACCTCGTCCAGGACCTCACGGCCCAGACCGGCGCCCCCGGTGTGGATCTCGGCCAGGATCACGTCGATCTTGCGCGCCTCGATCCGACCGGCCGCCCACGCGTCACCCAGCACCGGGTACGTGCTGGTGTGGGTGGCACGCAGGACCAGGTCCTGACCCAGGCGCCGGGTGCAG
>NZ_JBFUIK010000079.1:0-513 GCF_056401915.1 Cellulomonas sp. P4_D11
GGCTGCGGCCTTGCCGGCGCGCTGATGGCCAATTTCCTGCGCTATGCCAGCCCCGACATGATGCACTGGACCAAGTCGGGCGAGCTGATGGTCATGGTCATCCTGGGCGGCGTCGGCACGTTGTTTGGCCCGCTGCTCGGTGCCGCCGTGTTCATCGTGCTTGAATCCATCCTCGCATCGTGGACGGAGAACTGGCAGCTGGGCCTTGGACTGATCCTGCTGTTTGTCGTGCTCTACACCCAAGGCGGCGTCCAGGCGCTTGGTGCCCGTATGCTCGGGAGGCGCGCATGACCACTCCTGTCCTCAACGTCCAGGGCATGGTCAAGCGCTTCGGCGGCCTGCTGGCCACCGACCATGTCGATTTGACCGTGAAGCCCGGCGAGATCCACGCTTTGATCGGCCCCAACGGTGCCGGCAAGACGACGCTGATCTCGCAGCTGATGGGCGAGCTCACGCAGAACGAAGGCACCATCGAACTCGACGGCCAGCCGATCACCACCTTGCCGACCGCCA
>NZ_JBFUIK010000080.1:0-501 GCF_056401915.1 Cellulomonas sp. P4_D11
TGACCACGGTCAGTGCCGGGCTCCAGATATTCGAGATCGAAGGTGCGACCGACGAAGTCATCGCGCGCGCAACGACGCTTGATCCAAGCAAGGCGAGCGCTTCGGCGGCTATCTCGTTTGCCGGCATCAATGCCGTTGTCTATCGTCACGGCGAAAGGCTCCGCGTCCATGTCGATCGTGGCCTTGCGACCTATTTCTGGACCTGGGCGGCAACCGTCAGCGGCAATATCGCAAGCACCGAAGCCTGATCCTCACCCGGCCTCTTCGACGGAACTCTAGAGCGCCCGTTGCAGCTTTTCATAGCGCTTGACCAGCCGGTCGCGCTTCAGCTTCGACAATCTCTGGATCCAGAAGATCCCGTCGAGCTGGTCGATCTCGTGCTGGTGGCACACCGCGAGCAGCCCATCGGCCTCCTCAGTCCGCTCGACGCCGTTGAGATCCTGATAGCTGACGCGAACCCGCGCATGCCGCCTGATCTCCTCCGTCACGCCCGGCATCGAC